>CANFXR010000079.1 GCA_947451035.1 Burkholderiales bacterium | reverse complement strand
CCAGGTCGGCGCCGGCGGCCACCTTGGCACAGGCGTCGGCACCGCTCATCACGCCGCCCACGCCGATGATCGGAAAGCCCGCACCCAGCTCGGCGCGCAGCTGCCGGATGACGGCGTTGCTGGCTTCGAAGACGGGTGCTCCCGACAGGCCGCCAGCCTCTTCGGCGTGCGGCAGGTGCTTGACCGCTTCGCGCGAGATGGTGGTGTTGGTGGCCACCACGCCGCTGATGCCGTGGCGCTTGAGCGCGGCGGCGATCACGCGCACCTGCTCTTCGGTGAGGTCGGGCGCGATCTTCACGAACAGCGGCACCTTGCGGCCGTGCTGGCGGGCCAGCACCGCGTCGCGCGCGCTCAGGGCGGCGAGCAGCGCCTCGAGCGCCTCGTCGGACTGCAGCGCGCGCAGATTCTGCGTGTTGGGCGAGGAGATGTTGACCGTCACGTAGTCGGCATGCGGGTACACGCCGTCCAGGCCGATGAGGTAGTCGTCGACCGCACGCTCGATGGGCGTGGCGGCGTTCTTGCCGATGTTCAACCCCAGGATGCCGCCTTGTTCGCGAAAGTGCGCGCGCTGCACGTTGGCGATGAACGCAGCCAGTCCGTCGTTGTTGAAGCCCAGCCGGTTGATCAGCGCGTGCGCTTCGGTCAGGCGCCACATGCGCGGCTTCGGGTTGCCCGGCTGCGCCAGCGGCGTGACGGTGCCGACCTCGACGAAGCCGAACCCCAGCGAGCCCAGTGCATCGATGCAGCGGCCGTTCTTGTCGAGCCCGGCAGCCAGTCCCACGCGGTTGGCAAAGCGCAGACCGGCCACGGTGATCGGATCGTCGACGCGCGTCTGGCTGATCGCGCAGGCCAGCGGCGTGTGCTGCACCCGGGCCAGCGCGTCCATCGTCAGGTCATGCGCCTGCTCGGGGTCGAGGGCGAACAGCAGGTGACGCGTCAGCGAATAGGGAATGAGGGCCATGGGCTTGGAGCGCGCTGGGGGCGCTTGATAATTCGACGATTGTCTCAAACGAGTTTTTCGATGACCCAGGACGAACTGAAGGTGATGGTCGGTCAGGCGGCGCTCGCGCATGTCGTGGTCGGCAGCGTGGTGGGCGTGGGCACCGGCTCGACGGTCAACTGCTTCATCGACGCGCTGGCCACGATGCGCGATCAGATCGCCGGTGCGGTGTCGAGCAGCGAGGCCAGCACGCAGCGGCTGCGCGCGCACGGCATCACTGTGCTCGACAGCCACCTGGTCGAGCGCATTCCGGTCTACATCGACGGCGCCGACGAGATCGATCCGCACGGTCACATGATCAAGGGCGGTGGCGCGGCGCTGACGCGCGAGAAGATCGTGGCCGACCTGGCCGATCGCTTCGTGTGCATCGCCGATGAGTCCAAGCGTGTGGCCACGCTCGGGCGCTTTCCGCTGCCCGTCGAGGTGATCCCGATGGCCGCAGCGCAGATCGCGCGGCGCTTCGCAGCGCTGGGCGGGCGTCCCGTGCTGCGCGCCGGCGTGGTCACCGACAACGGCTGCCACATCATCGACGTGCATGGCCTGTCGATCGCCGACCCGGCGGCGATGGAGTGCGACATCAATCAATGGCCCGGCGTGGTCACGGTGGGCATCTTTGCCCGCAACAAAGCCAGCGTGTGCCTGTTCGGAACGCCCCGCGGCGTGGAGGCCGTGCGCTACGACGCCGGCTCCTGACGCATCAGCGCGCTGTCAAAACAGCGTAACCTCGCGACCTGTCATTTTTTAAGCGGATACCTGCCCATGGCCAAGCCCAACTACTCGTTCGAAAAGCGTCAGCGCGAGCTGGCCAAGAAGAAGAAGAAGGAAGAGAAGTTGAAGGACAAGACCGAGCGCAAGAGCGGCGGTGAAGGCGAGCCCGAGTCGGGCGCCGATGAGTCCACCGGCGAGCCGGCAGCCCCTGAAGCGGATCAGCCTACGACTTGATCGACCGAGGCACCTGCACGGCGACGTGAGGTGAACGGCTCGTTCAAGAGCCCCGGCGTGAGCGTCGGCTGACGAAGCGCGCGGCGTCGACGCAGTCGTGCAGACTCGCCTCGATGGGCAGCGGTGCGCCGCTGATCGATGCCGCCACCACCTGGGCCCCCAGCGCCGCCCAGGTGATGCCCCGGGAGCCCAAGGCGATGCAGGCATGCAAGCCTGCCAGGCGCGGCACCTTCAGGGGCTGATCCAGATCGTCCATGAGCGCCGCCGCTGCCAGGTCGGGCACCGGCCCCAGCAGCGGCAGCCGGTCGTCGGTGCTCCAGCGCCAGCCGGTGCGCCCGCGCAGCGCGTCGGTGTTGGTGCCCATGTCCACGCCGCACAGGCTCGACAGTTGCGCCAGGTTGTGCCGGTGGTCGCGGTCGCGCACGGCGGGGTCGTCGTCATCGGTTTGGGCCGTGGCGCCGAAGATCACGTCATCGCCGCAGTCCGGCAGCAGGTAGCCCGAGCCGGTCACCGGCACGCGCGGCAGGCGCAGGCCCGCCATGCTGACCAGACGGCCGATGCTGATCTGCCCGCGCACCGCTCGCATCGGCCACGCCTCGGGGTTCGATGTCGGCATCCAGGGCCGCAGCAGCCGCAGTGCATCGCCCGCGTTGGCAAGCACCACCTGTTGGGCCTCGGCCAGCGTCCCCCCCCGCTCGTCGAGCAGTTGCCAGCCGTCGGGGCCGCGCGCGAGCGCGTCCACCTGCACATCGGCACGCAGCGTGGTGCGCTCGCCGGCCCGCTCCAGGAACGACCGCGCCAGAGCGCCGGGTTGCACCCAGCCGCCGCCCGGGTACCACCAGGCGGGGTGCGTCAGCGGCCAGCCGCAGCGCGCCGAGGCCTCTTGCGCTGACAGCACCTGCACGTAGGTGGGCGGCAGCTGCAGTCGGGCCAGCCGGTCGCGCATGACCGCCACATCCACCGGATTTTTTTCGAGCCGCAACAAGCCCGTGGCGCTGCCTTGCACGCCATGCCCGGCCAGCGCGATCGAGACCGCCCGTTGCGCCTCGAGGGCCGCTGCCCGGTTGAAGCGGGCGTGGGCGCCGTCTTGCGGATTGACGATGCCGTGGAAGATGCCGGCCGGGTTGCCCGAGGTTTCCAGCGCGGGCCCGTGGCGGCGCTCGAAGACGGTGCTGCGCAGGCCCTGCTCGGCCAGTGCCCAGGCCATCGCGCAGCCGGCCAGGCCGCCGCCGATCACCAGCACATGAGGCGGCCCGTCAGTCGGCCGGGCCTTGACGCTGCGGGTGGCCGATCGCCGTGGCACGAAGTCGGGCGCATAGCGCCACGCCATCTCCGCTTCGCAAGGCGAATCGGGCGCCGGTGGCGTGAGCGCGAACCCGGCCGAGCGCAGTGCACGATGAGATTCGGTGTCGCTGGAGGCCGGTGGACCGTCGAAGGCAAGCGTCGCCTCGGGGGCCGCCAGACGGGCCAGTGCCTTGGCCAGTCGCTGATCGATCGTGAGTGCCGGGGTGGCGCCCGGCGCGGCACCGTCGGGCGTCGCCTGAGCGTGCGATCCCAGCCAGAACGCATCCACCTCGCCGAGCAGTTCGCGCAGCGCTGTGCCCAGCGGCAGCGGCACCAGCAGCCATTGCACACGCCCGCCTTCGAAGGCGAGCCGGTGGACATTGGGCGTGAGGGGCGGCCAGGCCCGGGCGATCTGTGTGGCCAGTGCGTGCACTGCGCTGTCGCCATCGGGATGGAGCGCAGCGGCGCAGCCCGAGGCGATCTGTGGCGATGCGCTGATCACGTGGAGTTGCGCGCAGCGATGCGGATCTTGCTGCCACGCCTGCCACCACTGGACAAAGCGCCGACCGCCGTCAAAGGCGCCGTCGAGGATGACGAAGCGCTGTCGCCCGCGCCACAGCGCGGGCAAACGGCGGTCGAACGCCGCCGCTGAATCAGTCTGACCGGAAGAGGTGGCCGGCGGTAGGTTCACACCGGCCGATCCGTTTTTACACGCGCTTGCGGTACTCGTGCGTGCGGGTGTCGATTTCGACCTTGTCACCCGTCTGCACGAACAGCGGCACCGAGATCTCGAAGCCGGTGGACAGCTTGGCGTTCTTCAGGACCTTGCCCGAGGTGTCACCCTTGACGGCGGGTTCGGTCTCGACGATCTCGCGCACCAGGCTGGTGGGCAGTTCGACCGAGATGGCCTTGCCGTCGTAGAACACCACTTCGACCGGCATCGCGTCTTCCAGGTACTGGAGGGCGTCGCCCATGTTCTCGCTCTCGACTTCGAACTGGTTGTATTCGGCGTCCATGAAGGCGTACATCGGGTCGGCGAAGTAGGAGTAGGTGCACTCCTTCTTGTCGAGGATGACCTGGTCCATCTTGTCGTCGGCCTTGAAGACGACTTCGGTGCCGGAACTGCTGAGCAAGCTCTTGAGCTTCATGCGCACCGTGGCGGAGTTGCGGCCGCCGCGGCTGTATTCCGTGCGCAAGACGACCATCGGGTCCTTGCCGTGCATGATGACGTTGCCGGCGCGAATTTCCTGTGCGATTTTCATGACGCTGTCCGTTGAGGGCCCTAGATGCGGGCGTGTGTGTTGCGAGTGCTGAGACTCGGACTCGCTGCCGTTGACGCAGCGAAAAGCCCTAAATTTTAGCTTCTTTGGCGCCGCGTCGGGCGTCCTGGAAGGCCAGCAGCTGAGTCACGAGATCGGAGTGCCCGAAAAGCCCGTCACGCCACGACGTGCAGCGCTGCTTCCAGGACGCCATCGCCGAGGCTGAATTCAGCACCGCCCAGTCATCGTTCGCCCCCGTCGGGTGGCCGAGTTGCGCCGCGTTCCAGCGCCAGCAGGCCGCGCGCACCGCCGCGGCTGTGGACGCCGGCAGGTCAGTCAGCGCCAGCGACAAGAACGCATCGAGCTTGGTCAGGTGAGCCGCGTGCGTTTGCGGGTAGATCTGCCACACGAAGGGCTGCCCGGCCCAGATCGCGCGCACCAGCGAATCCTCGCCGCGCACGAAGTTCACATCGCACGACCACAGCAGGTGGTCGTAGTCGATCTGGCTCAGCCACGGCAGCGGCTGCGTGCGCAGCGCAGCCAAGTGGTCGGCGCCGGCCATCGCCCGCGCGACCTGTTCGGTGGCGTGGCCGGGGGTGCTCAGCAGCAGCGTGGGTTGGTGGGCGAGGCTGCGCAGCAGTTCGGGCAGCTCCGCGTTGTCGTAGCAAAACAGGCTCACCAGACGCTCGCCAGGCGCTGGCGCCACGCCGTGCTCGGCGAGCCAGCGCTGGCTGTCGAAGGCGGCCTGGCGCGAGATGAGGTCGGTCTCGCGCAGCAGACCGCCGGTGCGCTCGGTGAATCCGGGGTAGAAAAAATGCGCCGTCAGACCGCGGCCCGTGCCGCTGGTCTGGGGTGAGGGCAGCCGGTGGCTGCGCTCGACGTAGGGCTCGGCGCTCAGGTACTCGAGGTTGATCCACAGCGGTGCCGGTGCACTCGCTGGCGCGCCGGCCATCAGCCTGAGATACGGCTCGGGCAGGCCGCAGCCGAAGGTCTCGATCACCACGTCGGCCGGTTCGTTGCGCGCCGCCGCGACATCCGCGTCGGTCGCTGGCCACGGCAGCACCTCAACGCCGGCGCAACCGGCTGGCGCCATCCAGGCCAGCGCCCTGGCATCGTCTATCCACAGGCGCACGCCGATACCGCGCGACGCCAGATCGGCCGCCAGTCGCCAGCCCACCCCGGCATCGCCGTGGTTGTCGACGACGCGGCAAAAGATGTCCCACGTCATGGGGTGCGGCCGGGGCGCTCGCGGGTCGGAAGGCATCGTTGGATTATCCGAGCCAGCACAATGGCCGCCGATGTCCGACACGCCTGAAACCGTCCCGCCATCGGCCGCCAGCGCCGATGACACGGCCGTGCCTGATTCGAGCGCGCAGCGTCAGCAACTGCTCGCCGATGTGGCCGCGCTGCCTCCGCTGCCCGGCGTGTACCGCTACTTCGACGCCAACGACGGCGTGCTCTATGTGGGCAAGGCGCGCGATCTGAAAAAGCGCGTGGCCAGCTACTTCCAGAAGCAGCACGGCGGCACGCGCATCGGCCACATGATCACGAAGATCGTGCGCATCGAGACCACGGTGGTGCGCTCCGAGGCTGAGGCGCTGCTGCTTGAAAACAACCTGATCAAGGCCCTGAACCCGCGCTACAACATCCTGTTTCGCGACGACAAGAGCTACCCGTATCTCAAGATCACCGGCACCGGCAACCCGGGTGGCAAGGGCTCGGTGGCGGTGCAGTACCCGCGCATGGCCTACTACCGCGGCCCGGTGGACAAGCGCCACCGCTACTTCGGCCCGTACCCCAGCGCCTGGGCGGTCAAGGAATCGATCCAGCTGCTGCAAAAGGTGTTCCGGCTGCGCACCTGCGAAGACAGCGTGTTCAACAACCGCAGCCGGCCGTGCCTGCTGCACCAGATCAAGCGCTGCTCGGCGCCTTGCGTCGAGCTGATCTCGCCCACCGACTACGCCCGCGATGTGCTGCACGCCGAGCGCTTCTTGCAAGGCGATCAGCAAGAGGTGATGGACACGCTGCAAACGCAGATGATGGCTTTTGCCGAGGTGCTGCAGTTCGAGCAGGCCGCCGAGATCCGCAACCAGCTCGCCGCGCTGTCACAGGTGCTGCATCAGCAGTCGGTGGAGGACAACAGCGGCGTCAGCACCAAGGACGTGGACATCCTCGCGGTCAAGGTGCAAGGCGGTCGCGCCTGCGTCAACCTGGCGATGGTGCGCGGCGGGCGGCACCTGGGCGACCGGCCGTATTTCCCGGTGCATGTCGAGGATGCGACGTCGCTGGCGGGCGACGCGGCCGCCGATTCGGGCAGCGCAGCGCCCCCGGCGGTCGAGGCGCTGGTGCTCGAAGCCTTCATCGCGCAGCACTACCTGGACGGCGGCATGCCGCCGCTGCTGGTGTTGAGCCATGCGGTCGACAAGTCGCTGATCGAGGCCCTGTCGGCGCACAGTGGCCTCAAGGTGAACGTGCAGCACCAGCCGCGCGACGCACGCCGCGTGTGGCTCGACATGTGCATCAAGGGTGCCGACCTGCGGCTGGCGCAGCTGCTGGCCGAAGAAGGCTCGCAGCAAGCACGCACGCGTGCGCTGGTCGAGGCGCTGGGGCTCGAGGTCGATCAACTCGACGCGTTCCGCATCGAGTGCTTCGACATCAGCCACACCGCGGGCGAAGCCACGCAGGCGTCGTGCGTCGTGTTCGAGGGTCACAAGATGCAAAGCGCGCAGTACCGCCGCTACAACATCGACGGCATCACCGGCGGCGACGACTACGCGGCGATGCGTCAGGTGCTGATGCGCCGCTACGGCAAGGTCGCCGCGCAGTGGTCGAAGTGGGCCGAGGCCAGCGAGTTGCCTGCCGGTACGCCCGATGCTGCCGCGCCGGATCAGGTCGGCGAAGCTGCGCTCATCGCCAAGCCTGAACTGCGCCTGCCCGATCTGGTGCTGGTCGATGGCGGGCGTGGCCAGGTCAGCATGGCGCGCGAAGTGTTCGAGGAACTGGGCATTGATCTGGGCCTGATCGTGGGCGTCGAAAAAGGCGAGGGGCGCAAGGTCGGTCTGGAAGAACTGGTGTTCGCTGACGGGCGCGACAAGGTCAGCCTCGGGCACGACTCGGCGGCGCTGATGCTGGTCGCACAGATTCGCGACGAGGCGCACCGCTTTGCCATCACCGGCATGCGTGCCCGGCGCGCCAGCGTGCGCACCGGCGGCAGCCAACTGGAAGACATCGCGGGCGTCGGCCCCAAGAAGCGCGCCCGTTTGCTGCAGCGCTTTGGCGGCGTTCGCGGCGTGGCTGGCGCGAGCGTCGACGACCTGCTCACGGTCGAGGGCATCTCGAAGGATCTGGCCGAAGCGATCTACCGCGCGCTGCATTGAGGCGCCCTCGCGCAGCCGGGGCGACACGGCACAATCGAGCCCATGTTTTTCAATCTGCCGACGCTTCTGACCTGGGCCCGCATCGTGGCGATCCCGCTGGTGGTCGGCATTTTTTATCTCGATCTGAACGAGCCCGCGCGCAACCTGATTGCCACGGTGCTGTTCATCGTGGTGGCGCTCACCGACTGGGCTGACGGCTACCTGGCGCGCAAGCTCAACATGACCTCGGCGTTCGGCGCGTTTCTCGATCCGGTGGCCGACAAGTTTCTGGTGTGCGCGTCGCTGCTGGTGCTGGTGCACCTGAACCGTCTGCACGCGCTGGTGGCGCTGGTCATCATCGGCCGCGAAATCGCCATTTCGTCGCTGCGCGAATGGATGGCGCAAATCGGTGCCTCGCGCAGCGTGGCGGTGCACATGCTCGGCAAGCTCAAGACCACGGTGCAACTGGTGGCGATCCCGTTCCTGCTGTACCACGGCATGCTGTTCGGCGTGATCGACACGCACCTGTGGGGCACCGTGCTGATCTACCTGTCGGCCGTGCTGACGGTGTGGTCGATGGTGTATTACCTGCAAAAGGCCATCCCCGAAATCCGAGCCAAAGCCCGCTAGTGGCCTTGCCGCGAGCCCGAGACGCGCGCGCCGATGCGACATCGGAACTGTCGTTGGCGTGGCGGGCGGTGCCGGCGGTTTTCGTCCTGATCTGGAGCACCGGATTCATCGTCGCGCGCTTTGTCGTGCCCGACGCGCCGACGTTCACCTTCCTGTCGATCCGCTACGCGTTGTCCGTGCTGTGTTTTCTGGTGTGGGTCGCGGTGGCGCGCGCGGCCTGGCCTGTCGGGCGCCGCCAGTGGCTGCACTTGGGCGTGACGGGCGTGCTCATGCACGCGGCCTACGTGGGCGGCGTGTGGGCGGCCGTCAAGGCCGGCATGGGGGCTGGCGTGGCGGCGTTGCTGGTCGGCTTGCAGCCCATGCTGACCGCCCTGTGGATCTCGAGTGGATCGGGTCGGCAGCATGCCGTGACACCTCGGCAGTGGACGGGACTGCTGCTTGGCCTGCTCGGGCTGGCGCTGGTCATGTGGCGCAAGCTGGGCTCCGGTGAGGTCACGTTGTGGAACCTGACGCTGGCCCTGGTGGGTCTGTTCGGGCTCACCGCAGGCACCCTCTACCAGAAGCGTTTTGTCATGCCGTGCGATGTGCGCACGGCCAACACCGTTCAGCTCGTGGCGGCGTTGGCCGTGAGCCTGCCGTTCGCCTTGCCGGAGACAGGCACGATTCCGTGGGACCAGACCCATGTCCTGGCGATGGCCTGGGCCGTGCTGGGTCTGACATTCGCCGGCACGTCGCTGCTTTACCTGCTCATCCAGCACGGTGCGGTGACCCGTGTCACAGGTCTGCTGTACCTCGTGCCGCCGGTGACGGCGCTGCTGGCATGGGCCCTGTTTGGCGAGTCTCTGACGCTGCTCATGCTGCTGGGCATGGCCCTGGTGGCGCTCGGCGTCGCTCTGGTCGTGAGGGCTCCCGGTGCTGGCCGTGTGCGCTGATCGACCCATGGATCCGGGCCCCGCGTCGATGCCGATCGGCGCCCCGATAGAATCCGGTTCCTCGCTAGACACTCACTGACCTCACGGCTGTACTTTTTGAGGGTTTGGATCCGGCGAAGCTCAAGAGACCACGGTCCGCGAAAACCGCACACATTCCAACAATCAAGGGGGAAAGTTCGTGAACAAATCAGAATTGATCGAGCACATTGCCAATCAGGCCGACATTTCGAAGGCGGCTTCAGGTCGCGCTCTCGAGGCCCTGATCGGCGCGGTCAAGACGACGCTCAAGAAGGGCAACAGCGTGACGCTGGTGGGGTTCGGAACCTTTGATGTGACCAAGCGCGCCAAGCGTGCAGGTCGCAATCCGCGCACTGGCGAGGCCATCACGATCAAGGCGGCCAAGATTCCAAAGTTCCGCCCTGGCAAGGCCTTGAAAGATGCGCTGAAGTGATTTGAAACTGTGGGTGCTTAGCTCAGTTGGTAGAGCGGCGCCCTTACAAGGCGTAGGTCGGGGGTTCGAGCCCCTCAGCACCCACCACAGAAAAGCAAAAGGGAAAACATGAAACGCAAGGGTGTGAACGGGTTGGCTGAAGTCTTTACCCGTCAAACCAATGAGCCTGGCGTTGCCGCGCTTGAGTTGGTCGATGGTCTCGGACGTTCGTTTGCAGCGGCCATCGATGCCCACGGCATCGTGGCATTGACCAATCGCTTGTTGAGCCTGGCGGCCGAACCGGTTTTCGCGACCTCGGCACTGATGGCCACCGCCGCGCAGCCGGCGCAGTGCCAGGCCGACGTGAGCCGTGTCGAGTTGCGTGCCGGACGTTCGGACTCGGAAGTCGTCGCCAACCTCACCATCGGTTGTGTGCAACTGGCGGTTTTCCTGCCGCGTGCTGAACTGCTCAGCGCGGTGGCGGGCCTTCCGCCAGCGACCGGGTCATCGGCCGCGGGTGCTTGAACCTCGGCGAGACACCTGTCGTGGCATGGTTGTGCAGATAGAAACAGGATCGGTTTTTTAGCGAGGGCGAACCACGGTTCGCCCTTTTCGCGTCTGGCGTTCAACGCCTCCCACCGCTGGGGTTCTCGAGCGATTTTGCCGAGCCCGCTTCCACACGAGAACGACGATGTTTGACTTTGTCCGCAACCACATGCGCAAGCTGCAGTTCATCTTGCTGCTGCTGATTCTTCCGTCGTTCGGCTTCCTGGGCCTGCAGGGCTACAAGGGCATGTCAGAGGGTGGCAACCTGTCACTCGCGCAGGTGGACGGCCAACCCATCAAGCAGTCCGAGTGGGACGCGGCGCACCGCGATCAGGTCGAACAGGTTCGCCGCAAGATGCCCAACGCCGATCCGAAGCTGTTCGACAGCGCGGAGATGAAAAAACTGTCGCTTGAAAACCTGATCAAGAAGCGGGTGATGCAAACGGCCGCCGACAAGCTCCATCTGGCCCTCACCGATGAACGGCTGCAGCGCTTGTTCGCCACCGATCCGCAGTTTGCGGCCATTCGAAATGCCGACGGCAGCGTCAACAAGGAACTGCTCGCCGCGCAAGGCATGTCGAGCGAGATGTTCGCCGCGCGGCTGCGTCAGGAAATTTCCACGCAGCAGGTGCTGTCGGGGGTGTCGGCCACCGGCTTCGCCTCGAAGGCCGCGGCCGAGCGTGCGGTGGATGCCTTCTTCCAGCAAAGGCAGGTGCATTTGCAGCGCTTCGATGCGGCGGGCTATGTGGCCAAGGTGTCGCCCACCGACGCCGACATCGAGCAGTACTACAAGGACCCGGCCCGCGCAGCGCAGTTTCAGGCGCCCGAGTTGGCCAGCATCGAGTACGTGGTGCTTGATGTCGATTCGATCAAGAAAGACATCCCGCTCGTCGAAGACGACCTGCGCCGCTACTACAGCGAGAACCAGGCTCGATTCACCTCGCCCGAGGAGCGCCGCGCCAGCCACATCCTGATTTCGGCCGACAAGTCGCTGCCGGCCGATGCGCGTGCCAAGGCGAAAGCCAAGGCCGATGAGCTGCACGACAAACTGGTGAAGGACCCGGCCTTGTTCGCCGAACTCGCGAAGAAGAACTCGCAAGACCCGGGCTCGGCAGCCAGGGGCGGCGACCTCGACTTCTTTGCCCGCGGTGCCATGGTCAAACCCTTCGACGAGGCTGCGTTTTCACTCAAGATGGGCGAGCTCAGCGCGGTCGTTGAGACCGATTTCGGCTTCCACATCATTCGCCTGACCGACGTGCGTGGTGGTGCCGCTCGAACCTTTGACGCGGCGCGCCCCGAGATCGAGGCCGAGGTTCGCCAGCAGCTGGCCCAGACCAAGTTCGCCGAGGCGGCCGAGGACTTCACCAACCTGGTCTACGAGCAGTCCGACAGCCTCAAGCCCGTGATCGACAAGTACAAGCTCGAGCTGAAAACGGCGCAGGGTGTCACCCGCAAGCCGGCACCTGGCGCGCAGGGGCCGATCGCGTCGGCCAAGTTCCTCGAGGCGCTGTTTTCCAGCGATGTGCTGAACAGCAAGCGCAACACGCCGGCGACCGAGGTGGCCCCGAGGCAACTGGTCTCCGCGCGCATCGTCAAGTACGAGGCCGCACGCGTCATGCCCCTGGCCGATGTGAAAGACAAGGTTCGTTCAGCCGTGGCCCTGACCCAAGCGGCCGCACTGGCGCGCAAGGAAGGCGAAGCGCGTCTGGCGCAGCTCAAGCAAGCGCCGCAGGCCGACGTGGCGACCGAGCCCCGTCTGGTGTCGCGAGTGCAAATGCAAGAGCTGGGTCAGCCGCTGATCGACGCCATTTTGGGCGCCGACATGACCAAGACCCCGGCGGTGGTGGGCGTGGATCTCGGGCCGCAGGGCTACGTGCTGGCGCAAGTCGACAAGGTGACCGGGCGTGATCCGGTGGCCGCAGACACCGCCCGTGCCACCAGCCAGTATTCGCAAGCCTGGGGCGAGGCAGAAGCGCAGGCTTACTACGCTTCGCTGCGCAACCGCTACAAGGTCCAGATCAATGAGAAGGCCTTGGACAAGGCGTTGCGCATTGATGCCCCCGAAGGACGCTGAAGCCGCACTCGCCGGCCTCATTTGGCGCGATGGCCGGCCTATAATCTGACTCTCTGCGGTGGCTGTAGCTCAGTTGGTAGAGTCCAGGATTGTGATTCCTGTTGTCGTGGGTTCGAGCCCCATCAGCCACCCCAAGTCATACAAGCGAAAGCCGGCAAGCAACCACCAAGATGTTGCTTCCGGCTTTTTGCTTTCACGGGTCATACCTGCGCCGTATCGCCAGCGTGGCAGCGGATGGTTGCCTCGTCTGACGGTCCCTCGCAAACAAGATCGAGCGTTCACGTTCGACACCACCGCCTCGAGGGCCGGATCAGATGCGGCCAACCTGGCAACGCCGCAGCTTCGGCCGACTGGGCAAACTGGGCAAACTGCGACCTCCCACCCCGGGAGGGCTGGGCCCTGACAGTCCACAGAGTGAACTCGGTGGGGCCGCACGAATTT
>CANFXR010000078.1 GCA_947451035.1 Burkholderiales bacterium | reverse complement strand
TGCACGTGTCGGTGACCGAACTGCTGAAGCACGTGGCCGTGTCGAAGCTCAACTGATGACCGCCCGACACCCGATGGTTGCTGCGTGTTCGGAGCCCACCCCATGAACGAGATGAACTGGCCCGCTGTCTACCCCGAAATCTTCCTGCTGCTGGCGGCTTGCGTCGTGGCGCTCGTCGACCTGTGGAGCACCGACCCGAAACGTCGGATGACCTACTGGCTCACGCAGGGCTCGCTGGCGGTGGTGGCACTGATCTACCTGTCGCAGTACGACGACGGTCTGTCCGTGTACGCCATGCAGCGCATGTTGGTGGCCGACCCGATGGGCAACCTGCTGGCCTTCTTTGCCAGCGTGGCCGTGATGATCTCTCTGGCCTACGCGCGGCCCTATGCCGAAAGCCGCGACCTGCTCAAGGGCGAGTTGTTCACCCTGAGCATGTTCTCGCTGCTGGGCATTTGCGTGATGGTCTCGGCCAACAACTTCCTGGTGGTGTACCTCGGGCTCGAGCTGATGAGCCTGTCGCTGTATGCACTGACCGCCATGCGCCGCGACAGCCTGAACGCCACCGAAGCGGCCATGAAGTATTTCGTGCTCGGTGCGCTGGCCAGCGGCTTCTTGCTCTACGGCATGTCGATGATGTATGGCGCGACCGGCTCGCTCGACATCGGCGAGGTATTCAAGGCCATCGGCACCGGTCAGATCAACAAGGCCGTGCTGGTGTTCGGCCTGGTGTTCGTGGTGGCCGGTCTGGCCTTCAAGTTGGGTGCGGTGCCCTTCCACATGTGGGTGCCTGACGTGTACCAGGGCGCTCCCACGGCCATCACGCTGCTGATCGGTGGCGCGCCCAAGCTGGCGGCCTTTGCCATCACGATGCGCTTGCTGGTCGAGGGCATGTCCGGCATGGCCGAGCAGTGGCAGCAGATGCTGGTGGTGCTGGCCATCGGCTCGATGGCGCTCGGCAACTTGTCGGCCATTGCGCAAAGCAATCTCAAGCGCATGCTGGCCTATTCGACCATCGCCAACATGGGCTTCATGCTGTTGGGTCTGACGCCCACGGTGATCGGCGCCAACACGCTGTCGGCGGCCAACGGCTACAGCTCGGCCATGTTCTACATCATCACCTACGTGCTGACCACGCTGGGCACCTTCGGCATCATCATGTTGCTGTCTCGCCAGGGCTTCGAGGCCGAGAACATCGATGACCTCAAGGGCCTGTCGCGCCGCAGCCCCTGGTATGCCGGCGTGATGGCGATCCTGATGTTCTCGTTGGCCGGCTTGCCGCCCACCGTGGGCTTCTATGCCAAGTTCAGCGTGCTGCAAGCCATCGTGGTGACCAACGTCACCGGCTACATCGTGCTGGCCGTGGCCGCCGTCGTGTTCTCGTTGATCGGCGCGTTCTACTACCTGCGTCTGGTCAAGGTGATGTACTTCGACGAGCCCACCGACACCGCACCCATCGTGGCCTCCAACGAGGTCAAGACGTTGCTGTCGCTCAATGGGGCTGCCGTGCTGCTGTTCGGTCTGTTCCCGGGCGGTCTGATGGCGCTGTGCGTCAACGCGATCGGCAAGGCCCTCACGACTTGACCGTGGCTCGATGAGGGCGCCCTGGTGAGTGCGCGCGACGACCGTCCGCTGGACCCCGATGCCCACTGCGCTGTCGATGCGCACTTGCGCGAAGACTTCGTCGAGTCGCAGCAGGTCTACCGCGGGCGTTTCCTCGATGTGCGTCGAGACGAGGTCCGGCTGCCCGATGGCAGCACGGCGTACCGCGAATACATCGTCCACCCCGGCGCGGTGATGATCGTGCCGATGCTCGACGATGGTCGGCTGATCGTCGAGCGTCAATACCGCTATCCGGTCGCCCGGGTGATGCTCGAGTTCCCGGCCGGCAAGCTGGAAATCGGCGAACCCCCGCTCGAATGCGCCATGCGCGAACTCGCCGAGGAAACCGGCTACCGCGCCACCGAATGGGCCCGTGCGGGCATCCTGCACAACGCCATCGCCTACTCGACCGAAGGCATCGAGGTCTGGTTTGCGCGCGGCTTGTCGCTCGGCGATCGCGCACTCGATGTCGGCGAGTTCGTCGATGTCGACATCACCACGCTCGAGTCGCTGGAAGACGCTGCCCACGCGGGCTCGCTCACCGACGTCAAGACCTTGGTCGGCCTGCTGTGGCTGCGCCACTGGCGCGAAGGCCGCTGGAGCGTGTCCTGGACCACGCCTGCACCGCTGCCGGCCGGACCTTGATCCATCCATGAAGGTCTTGAACCTGCGCTGCTCGGCGGAGCACCACTTCGAGGGCTGGTTTGGCTCGCAGGCCGATTACCTCGCCCAGATCGAGAAAAACCTGGTGGCTTGCCCGCTGTGCGGCGACACACAGGTGCAGCGCATGCCCTCGGCACCCCACGTCGTCACGTCGCACTCGCGGGCGGAAACGACCGCGCACGAGTCCGCCGAAGCGCAAAGGGCTGCTTCCGTGCCTGCCTCAGGTGGTGGGGTTGCGCACAGCCCAAGCGAACCGGCAGCCCAGCAAAACGCGCTCACTCCACAGCTGGATCCGCAGGCTTTGCAGGCGGCCTGGATGCAGGCGGTGCAGCACGTGATCAAGCACACCGACGATGTCGGCCCGCGCTTTGCCGAAGAGGCTCGCCGCATGCACTACGGCGAAGTCGAAGAGCGGCCGATCCGCGGCCAGGCCACACCCGTCGAGGCCCGTTCGCTGCGCGAGGAAGGCATCGAGGTCGCCTCCTTGCCCATGCCCGCCGCGATGAAGGGGCCGGTGCAGTAGCCGACCCATCAGGGCCCCCTGGCCGGCACGGGCTGCGCGGGCGCCTCAGCGCTCAGAGCATGCGGCCCGGGTTCATCGTGTTGCGCGGGTCGAGTGCCGCCTTGATGGCTCGCATCATCTCGATCGCCACCGGGGACTTGTAGCGCACCAGGGCTGCGCGCTTGAGCTCGCCGATGCCGTGCTCGGCCGACACCGAGCCGTCGTTCGCCATGACGGCGTCATAGACCAGCGCATTCACCGCCTGCTCGTGGCGAGCCAGGAATTCGGCCGCAGCCACACCCAGCGGAGCCTGCACGTTGTAGTGCAGGTTGCCGTCGCCGAGGTGGCCGAAATTGACGAGGCGCACCCCCGGCAGCAGCGCGTGCAGAGCCGCATCGGTGTGCTGCACGAAGCCGGGAATGTGCGAGACCGGCACCGCGATGTCGTGCTTGATGTTCAGGCCCTCGGCGGCTTGCGCCAGCGGAATGCCTTCACGCAGCCGCCACATCGCGGCCGATTGCTCCAGGCTCGTGGCCACCGCCGCATCGGTGATGCAGCCATCGGTCAGCGCCGCGGCCAGCAGCGACTCGAACAAGGCCTGCGCATGGGCCGCGCTTTCGGCGTCCGACTGCTCGAGCAGCACCGTCCAGGGCCCCGGCGGCAGCGGCGCCGGCCCGTCGGGGAAGTGGCTGCGAACCAGTTCGAGCGCGCGGTCGTTCATCACCTCGAAGCCGGTCAACCCGGCGCCCAGCCGTGCTCTGGCCATGTCGAGCAAGCGCACCGCTGACGCCAGCGTCGGCGTCGCGGCCATCGCCGTGGTCACCGCCGCCGGTTGCGGATACAGCTTCAGGGTGGCACCGGTGATCACGCCCAGCGTGCCTTCGCTGCCGATCAGCAGGTCGCGCAGGTCGTAGCCCGTGTTGTCCTTGCGCAGCCCGTGGAGTCCCTCCCACACCTCGCCGTGTGCGGTCACGACCTCCAGGCCCAGGCACAACTCGCGGGCGTTGCCGTAGCGCAGCACCTGCGTGCCCCCGGCATTGGTGGCCAGCGTGCCGCCGACGGTGCAGCTGCCCTCCGAGGCCAGCCGCAAGGGGTACAGCAAGCCGCGATCCGACGCGGCGTGCTGCACGTGCTGCAGCACGCACCCGGCGTCCACTGTCAGGGTCAGGTTCAGTGCATCGAGCTCGCGGATGCGATTCATCCGCGCGAGGCTCAACAGCACTTGCGTGCCGCTCGCGTCGGGTACCGAGCCGCCGACCAGTCCGGTGTTGCCCCCCTGCGCCACGATGCCGGCGCCGTGCTGAGCACACACACGCACCACCGCGGCCACCTCACGGGTATCGGCCGGCCGCACCACGCAAAGTGCGCGCCCCCGATAGCGCCCGCGCCAGTCGATTTCCCAGGCAGACAAGTCGCCTTCGCTCAGCACCTGTTGGGCACCGACGACGGCGCGCAACTCGTCGATGAGCCTCATGTGGGCACGCTGGGTGCTGACTTCGTGCGCGGGCCGGCTCAGGCGGCCTGCGAACCCTCGGCCGCCAGCGCGTGCGCCCGGTACAGCCGCCAGCGCACATGCACCGCACAGGCGGTGAACAGGCTCACGCACAGCGCGACTTCCACCCCGGCCAGCACGGCACTCAGGCCGCGGTCGCCGCTGGCGCGGATCACGCCCTCGATGAAGTACAGCCAGATCATCAGGCTCACCCAGCGGTAGGTGTACATGCGGTTCTTCAGCAGGCCGACCAGCGGGACCGCCAGCGGCAGCACCTTGAGCACCAGCGTGCGGTTGCCGGTCGGTGCCAGCACCAGTTCCCAGGCCAGCCCCAGAACGATCAAACCGAGCAGGCTGCCGACCGCGACGGCGCGCGTCCAGGTCACCATGGATGGCGTTGCATGGAGGATGTCGGCGGGCGCAGCAGGTACGGCGGCAGCCGCGGGCGGGGAGGGCGTGGGGTGGGAACTCATCACTGGCATCATAGCCAGCGATGAGTTCCCACCCCAGCCTCCACGTCACCCGACTTCAAGCGTGGCGTGTGCGCCTGGCAGACAGCCTGGCCGTGCTGCGAACCTGGCCGTGGATAGACACCGCCCGCACGCTGCGCCAGCGCTTTCGCGAAGACCATCTGGGCCTCACCGCCGGCAGCCTGACCTTCACCACGCTGATCTCGGTGGTGCCGCTGTTCACCGTGATGCTGGCCATCTTCTCGGCGTTCCCGATGTTCGCCACGTTCCAGGACGACCTCGAGAAATACCTCATGCAAGCACTGGTGCCCCCGGGCATCGCCAAGCCCGTGCTGGCGTCGCTCACGCAGTTCTCGGGCAAGGCCAAGCAGCTCGGCGCGGTCGGCCTGATCGTGCTGGTGGGCACCGCGCTGACCTTGATGCTCACCATCGACCGCACGCTCAACGCCATCTGGCGCGTGCGCATCGCCCGCCCCATCGCGCAGCGCGTGCTGGTGTACTGGGCCGCGGCCACCCTCGGCCCGCTGCTGCTGGGGGTGAGCATGAGCATCACCTCGTATCTGATTTCGGCGTCGCGCGGCTTCGTCAGCGCGCTGCCGGGCGGCGTGAGCGTGCTGCTGCTGCTGGTCGGCTTCACGCTGCAGTGGCTGGGCATGGCCGCCTTGTTCCGCCATGTGCCCAACACCCACGTGCGCTGGGCACATGCGTTGGCGGGCGGCTTCTTCGTGGCGCTCGGGTTCGACCTAGCCAAGCGGTTGCTCGGCTGGTACTTGCACCTGGTGCCGACGTACTCGACCATCTACGGCGCCTTTGCCACGGTGCCGATCTTTCTGGTGTGGCTGTACCTGGGCTGGGTCATCGTGTTGCTGGGTGCGGTGATCGCCGCCTATGCGCCCACGCTGCGTTTGCATGTGGTCCCGCGTGGCCATCTGCCGGGGCATCGATTCGAACTCACGGTGGCGGTCTTGCGTGTGCTGGCTGCCGCGCGCAGCACGCCCGAGCGCGGGCTCGACTCGCACCAGCTGGCCGACGCGCTCAGCACCGATCCGCTGCAGGTCGAGCCGGCGCTCGATGCGCTGGTGGATCTCGACTGGGTGGGGCGGCTCGAGGAGTCGGGCGCGGCGCGCCACGTGCTGCTGTGCGATCCCGACCAGACCCTGGCGCAGCCGCTGCTGGCGGCTTGCCTGCTCGATCCGTCGCCAGCGCTCGCCGCGTTCTGGCGCCGCGCCAACTTTCAGAGCATGACGGTGCGCGACCTGATCGTTCCATGAATGCGCCGCGCCGGCGCTTTGCTCAACGCCCGTGCAGGCCTTTGCGTCTATATTGCTCCGTTCTTTCGCTCGCATGAGGAGACCCCCCATGAATGTCACCCAGATCCTGGCCGCCAAGGGCGGAACGCTCTTCACCGTCAAGCCCGACACCTCGCTGGCCGAGGCGTTGCACACCATGGCTGAGAAGGACATCGGCTCGCTGGTGGTGATGGAGCACGGCGAACTGGTTGGCGTGCTTTCGTTTCGTGAGGTGATTCAGGCCATCGTGCACAACGGCGGCACCGTGGGCTCGATGAGCGTGCGCGCGGTCATGGATGACCACCCGCTGACGTGCACCCCCGACACCGCCATCGACGAGGTGCGCCGCATGATGCTCGTGCACCACGCGCGCTACCTGCCCGTGATGACACAGCGCACGCTGATGGGCGTGATCTCGTTCTACGACGTGGCCAAGGCGGTGGTCGACGCGCAGGACTTCGAGAACCGCATGCTCAAGGCCTACATCCGCGACTGGCCGACCAGCCCGACACCAGGCGATGCCGCCATCAAGGAAGCGCCGGCCCCGTGAGCCGCCCAGGCTGCTTGCAGCCCCTGGCAGCGCGCGTGCCTGAGCGCCTGCCGCGTCCCGATTCATCCGTTTCCTGAAAGCCCACAGCCATGTCCGGCAGCACCCTCGGCCACCTGTTTTGCGTCACCAACTTCGGCGAATCGCACGGCCCGGCCATCGGTTGTGTGATCGATGGCTGCCCCCCGGGGATGCTGCTCAGCGAGTCTGACATCCAGCCCGATCTCGATCGCCGTCGCCCCGGCACCAGTCGCCACGTCACCCAGCGCAACGAGCCCGACACCGTGGAGATCGTCTCGGGTGTCTACGAGGGTCGCACCACCGGCACGCCGATCTGCCTGCTGATACGCAACACCGATCAGCGCAGCAAGGACTACGGCAACATCGCCCAGACCTTCCGGCCCGGGCACGCCGACTACACCTACTTGCACAAGTACGGGCTGCGCGATCCGCGCGGCGGCGGGCGCTCGTCGGCGCGCATGACCGCGCCGATGGTGGGTGCCGCGGCGGTGGCAAAAAAGTGGCTGCGCGAGCACCACGGCATCAGCTTCGTCGGGCACATGTCGCAGCTCGGCGACATCGCCATTCCGTTCGAGTCGCTCGACCACATCCCGAACAACCCGTTCTTCGCGGCCAACGTGAGCGACATCGCGCGTCTCGAGGCCTACATGGACGACCTGCGCAAGGCCGGTGATTCGTGCGGCGCGCGCATCGAGGTGGCCGCGCGTGGCGTGCCGGTGGGCTGGGGCGAGCCGCTGTTCGACAAGCTCGATGCCGACATCGCCCACGCGATGATGGGCATCAACGCGGTCAAGGGCGTGGAAATCGGTGCCGGCTTTGCCAGCGTCGTGCAGCGCGGCACCACCCACGGTGATGCGCTCACGCCCGAGGGCTTCGTGGGCAACAACGCCGGCGGCGTGCTCGGTGGCATTTCCACCGGTCAGGACATCACGGTGGCCATCGCCATCAAGCCCACCAGCTCGATACGCAGCCCGCGCCCGTCCATCGACCTCGAAGGCCAGCCCGCCACCGTGGAAACCTTCGGCCGCCACGACCCTTGCGTGGGCATCCGCGCCACGCCGATCGCCGAGGCCATGCTCGCGCTGGTGCTGATGGACCACGCCTTGCGCCATCGCGCGCAGTGCGGTGACGTGTCGGTGCCCACGCCGCGCATCGCTGCCCAGCAGCCGCGCTGAGCCGGACCGGGTGCGGCGCGCCTCAGTCGCCGCCGCCTGCGCTCAGATCGAGGCCTGCGCCGTGTGGATCGATTCGCGCACGACCGGGTAGATGTGCTGGTTCCAGCGCCGTCCGCTGAACACGCCGTAGTGGCCCACGCCGGCCTGCACGTAGTGGGTCTTGAGGTAGTCGCGCAGGCCCGTGCACAGGTCGTGCGCGGCCAGCGTCTGGCCCACCGCGCAGATGTCATCTCGCTCGCCCTCCACGGTGAGCAGCGCGGTGCGGCGGATCGCCGCCGGGTTGACCACCCGGTCGCGGAATTTCAGCGTGCCTTTGGGCAGGTCGTATTCCTGGAACACCGACTTCACCGTCTCGAGATAGAACTCGGCCGGCAGATCGGCAACGGCGAAATACTCCTCGTAGAACGTGCGTGTGGTCTCGGCCTTTTCGAGGCCTTCGGGTTGCTGGGCGTGCAGCAGTTGGTACATCTCCTTGAAGGAGTTGACGTGGCGGTCCTTGTTCATGCTCATGAACGCGGCCAGTTGCACGAAGCCCGGATAGACGCGTCGCGTCGCGCCCGGGTAGCGCCAGGGCACCCGCCCGATCAGGTTCGACTCGAACCATTCGATGGGCTTGGTGATGGCGAGCTGGTTGACCGATGTCGGGCTGATGCGGCAGTCGATCGGGCCGGCCATCAGCGTGAGGCTGGCCGGCGTGGCCGGGTGGCGGTCTTCGGACATCAGCGCGGTGGCCGCCAGTGCCGACACGCACGGCTGGCAGATCGCCATCAGGTGCGAGCCCGCGCCCATCACCGCCAGGAAATCCACGATGTGCTCGGTGTACTCGTCCAGGCCGAAGCGACCGGCGCTCAGCGGCACGTCGCGTGCGTTGTGCCAGTCGGTGATGTAGACGTCGTGGTCGGCCAACATGGTGCGCACGGTTTCGCGCAGCAGCGTCGCGAAATGCCCCGACATGGGCGCCACGATCAGCACCTTGGGGTCCGTCTTGCGCGCGGCGCCCGCCTTCTTGAAGTGCAGCAGCGTGGCAAACGGCGTGCTGTGGGCGGCGACTTCGGTGATGGCCACCGGGTCGGCGGCACCGGTCACGCCCGCCTCGTCGATGCCGAAAGGCCGGCGCCGGTGGGTGATCTCGCTCAGCCCGAACACCTCCCAGGCCGCAGCCAGCTTGCGCGTGGGCTCCCAGCGGCTCCAGGCGTGGCTGTCGTCTTTCAGCGCGGGCAGCAGCGCCTTGGTGAAGTTGCGCACCGGCCACAGCAGATCGGCTTGCGCCTGATAGGCCTCGTACATCATCCACTGTCCCCAGGATTTAGGCATGGGTTGTCTCTTGCAACTCCTGCGCCAGCGCATCGGCATGTACTGGTCAACCCGCACTGGCACAGCGCTTGCGATCCCTCTAGCCATTGAAATGCGTCGGAGACCCATCCCATGGCCACTGCCCTCAAGACCCGCCCGCGCAGCAGCACTGCGCCGTCCGCCAGGCGCGCGGCACCGCGGCCGGTCCAGGCTTCAGCCCAAGCCAGCATCACCCTGAGCAGCAAGACGTATTCGTCGTGGTCGCTGCGCGGCTGGCTGATGGCGAAACTGGCCGGCCTGTCCTTCGACGAGGTGATGGTGCCGATCGACGACGCCAACGCCCGCAAGGAAATCCTGCTGCTGTCACCCTCGATCCTGGTGCCTTGCCTGACGCACGGCGACATCAAGGTGTGGGACACGCTGGCCATCGGCGAGTACCTCAACGAGATCAAGCCCGACGCCGGCCTGCTGCCTGCCGACGCGGCCGCCCGCGCCCACTGCCGCGCCATCTGCGGCGAGATGCACTCGGGCTTCAGCAGCCTGCGCTCGGCCTTGCCGATGAACCTCAAGGGCGATTTCCCGGGCCACAAGGTGTGGGCGCGTGCACTCGGTGACATCGAGCGCATCGCTGCCATCTGGCAAGACTGCATCGGCCGCTATGGCGGTCCGTTCCTGTTCGGCGCCCAGCCATGCATGGCCGACGCGATGTACGCGCCGGTGGCCACGCGCTTTCTCACGTATCACGTCAAGCTCGATCGCACCAGCGTGGTGTATTGCCAGCAGATCATGGCCATGCCCGAGATGAAGGCCTGGGTGGCCGCGGCACGCCTCGAAAAAGACGACATGGAAGAGTTCGACATGGAGTTCTGAGCGGGCGTGGCCGGGTGGCGCGAGCGTGCTGGCCACGCCCGCGTTTCGGTCGCTCAGGCAGCGAGCCGCCCGCGCCAGTGCGCCGCGACCCCCCGCCTCAGAACGACCGGTTTCCTGGAGGATGATCGAAGCTCTCCCACTCGTCCCGGGAATGGCGCCGGATCACCCTGTTGATCGCATGAATCGCCAGTGCCCCGGGTGACAGACTGATGCCCATGGACGCCTCTCCTGTAACGGGACTCATCTTGACCGGCGGCGGTGCCCGCGCCGCTTATCAGGTGGGCGTACTCAAGGCCGTCGCGCGCATCCGCCGCGACTGCGACGGCCCGAAAGGCAACCCCTTCGACGTGATCGCCGGCACCTCGGCCGGCGCCATCAATGCGGCCACGCTGGCTTGCCGCGCCGACAACTTCGACGCCGCGCTGGCCACGCTGGTCGACACCTGGTCCGACTTCCGGGTCGATCAGGTCTACCGCTCCGATTCGTTCGGCGTCGTGCAAACCGGCGCGCGCTGGCTCAGCATGCTGTCGATCGGCTGGGTGCTGGCCAAGTGGCGGCGAGCGCGGCCGCGCTCGTTCCTCGACAACAGCCCGCTGCGCGCACTGCTGACGAGGCTGGTGCCGGTGGAGCGGCTGCAAGACATGATGAGCCAGGGCCATCTGAAGGCGCTGGCCGTGTCGGCCTCGGGCTACGGCTCGGGGCTGCATGTGACCTTCTACGACGACCAGGCCGGCGTGCCGCCGTGGAACCGCTCGCAGCGCATCGCGATGCGTCAGGCGATCACCATCGAGCACCTGATGGCCTCATCGGCGATCCCCTTCGTCTTCCCGGCGGTGGCGCTGGGGCCGCTGGGCGCGCGCGAGTTCTTCGGTGACGGTTCCATGCGCCAGTCGGCACCCATCTCGCCCGCGGTGCACCTGGGGGCCGAGCGCATCCTGGTGATCGGTGCGGGGCGGCTGCACGAGCCGCTGGTGCCCCATGGATCGCGCGCTGGCTCGGCCGAATATCCCAACCTGGCGCAAATCGCCGGCCATGCGCTGTCGAGCATCTTTCTGGACGCGCTGGCGGTCGACATCGAACGGCTGCAGCGCATCAACAAGACGCTGTCGCTGCTGCCGCCCGAGATGCGCGGGCGCAGCGAATTGCGCCCCATCGATGTGCTGGTGATCGCCCCCAGCCAGCGGATTGACGACATCGCGGCGCGCCACCTGCAAAGCCTGCCGGCGTCCATACGCGCGTTGCTGCGCGGCGTGGGCGTGTCGGGCGAGGGCGTGGATGCGCGCGGCGCGGCGCTGGCGAGCTACCTGCTGTTCGAAGCGCCCTTCACCCGCGAACTGATGGCGCTGGGCGAAAGCGACACCTTGCTGCGCTGCGACGAGGTGGCGCGGTTCTTCGGCTGGGATCGCCGAGGCAAGCCCCGCTCAGACGTGCCTGCTGGCGTCGAATGCGACGCCAGCGGCGTCATGCAAGGCAACTTCTTTGCGACTCACAAGCTCGATCACTGAGCCCGTGGTGCCTGCGGCGGCGAGTCGAACGGACCGGGCTCCAGGCAGCTGACCATCGGGTGAGACATCCGATCGAACGGTGGATGCCGGTCATCGTCGATTTCGCTCGCTTGCCGAGGGGCTCCTTCGGCAGGCATGGCTGTTTTTGCAAGGTCATTGCCTGGCCGGCCCGGTAACGACTTCAGTCCGACCTTGGCGTGGGCAACGCCACCATCACCGGCTGGCCCGGCTGCGTGCAGCCGGTGTCGCAGCAGCGACCGGGCTGGCGGTTCTTCGTGATGGCGCGCGGCGTGCCGGATTCCTGCGTGAGCACGCCGCGATCGAGCAGCCGCTCGACCAGATCGACCTTGTTGCCCACCGGGTAGTTGCGCCAGATTTCCTTTTTCATGGCCGCCGGCGAGCCGCCGCCGTGCAGGCTGATCACCGAGTACCAGCCGCCCTGGTACGACGCGGTGAGGTCTTCGACGAAGCGCGCGACTTCGATGCGCTTGTCATAAGGCACGGCCGGATTGGCGCGCAGCACCTCGGCCAGCGTGGCGGCGGTGGCCGGGTTGTGGTCCTCGTCGGGGCCGGGCAGCGACACGATCAGGCCGCCCGAGACTTCGTGCGCCAGCCGGTGCATGTCGTAGATCTGGGTGGCCAGCAGCAGCTTGCCGATGTTGGCGAACACCGGCTCGGGCATGAAGCTGCCGCTGTGCTCGTCGCGCGTGCCGTACACGCTGGCGGCCACGCCGCAGGCAAAAAAGCCCTCGGTGATCTTGATCAGCTCGACCATCGGCTCGCGCAGGCTCGAGGTCTCGCCGGGATCGAAGCCGTTGGCCTCGCACATCAGCGCGCCCGCGCCGATCAGCAAGTCGCCAAAGCCGGCGCGCGCGCCGATGCAGCTGTGGCGGTGGTGGGTGGCGTAGTTGTAGGTCAGCGCACCCGAGTGTTCCCATTCACCGGCGTAGAACACCCGCTCCCACGGCACGAACACCCGGTCGAAGATGACCACGCCGGTCGATTGCCCATAGCGGCGGGAAAACAGCGGCGCGCCGTGCTCGACCTTGTCGCCCGGGCGGCCCGCCGGGCGCGCCACGATGGTGATGCCTGCGGCGTCCACCGGCACCGCGCAGCACACCGCAAAGTCGGCGTCGGCCTCGGTCATGGCGCGGCATGGCATGACTAGGAACTCATGCATGTACGGCGCGCCGGTGACGATCGCCTTGGTGCCCGAAATCACGATGCCTTTGGCGTTGCGCTCGACCACGTGCACATAGGTGTCGGGGTTGGCCTGCTGGTGGGGGCGGCGCGAGCGGTCGCCCTTGGCGTCGGTCATGGCGATGCCGATCGACAGATCGGCGTCTTGCACATGCTGCAAATATGCTGCGAAGCGCGAGCGGTGCTCGGTGCTGCCGCGCGCGTCATCGATGCGCGCGCTGACCTGGCCCAGCGCGTTGAGTGCGTCGTGCGCCAGATAGCGCTGCGCGCAGCCGGTTTCCTGGCACAGCAAGCGCACCGCCTCGAGCTTGTTGAGCAGGTCGCCGGCCGACTCGTTGATGTGCAGCATGCGGTTGACCGTCTTGC
>CANFXR010000077.1 GCA_947451035.1 Burkholderiales bacterium | reverse complement strand
TGGGCACCTTTGGCGGCCACAAGGCCTGCGCCGACGTGCTGCCCGGAATCATCGGCACCGGTGCGGCGGTGGAATTTGCGGCCTACGTGAAGAAGGCCGTCAACGAGAAGCACATGCGCGCCATCGTGGCCGACCCACTCGGCGCCGAACTGCCCGAAGCGCTCGACGGCATCTACCTGCTGACGTCGTGGCTGGCCTATCACGCTGAGGAAACCGATGTGTCCAAGGCCAGCGCCACATTGCTGGGGCGACTGCCCCCCGAGTTTGGCGTGGTGTTGGCGCGCGACATGATCAAGGCGAGACCGGCCTTCATGCGCGAGAGCGGCTACAAGGACTTCATCAAGGCCCATGGCCACCTCATCGCGCGCTAAGCCAGCGCCACTCGGCGCAGAGCAACGCGCGCTGGTGGCGCAGCGCGTGCTGCGTGCCCGGGTGCGTCTGGCGCTGGCGCAGCCGTTTTTGGCGACCTCGGTCATGCGCTTGCCGGTGCGCGAAGTGGCCGGCATGGCCTGGTGCCCCACCGCGGCCACCGACGGTTATCACATCTTCTACAACCCCGACTGGATGGCACGGCTCAACGATGCCGAGTTGCGCGGCCTGCTCGCCCACGAGGTGCTGCACGTGCTGTTCGACCACGCCGACCGGCGGCGCGAGCGCGATCCCAAGGGCTGGAACATCGCCTGCGATTTCGCGATCAACCTGCTGCTGATCGGCCAGGGCTTCAAGCTGCCCGCAGGCGGACTGATGACGCGCGAGTTCGCCGGCATGACGGCCGAGCAGATCTACGGCGAGCTGCAAGCCCAGGCCAAGGCGGCGCCCAAGCCACCACCGGGCAAGGGAACAGGTGGTCAACCGGACGATGACGACGGTGACGGCCTGGCCGATGCCGGCGCGCTGCCCCACATCGGCGCCGACTTGCTCGATGCCGATGACCCGCACGTGCGCCCGATGCGCAGCCCCGATGCGCCTGATGCCGAGAAGCTCGATGAGCTGCGACGCGAGCTGCGCGAGGACGCCACCACCCGGCTGCAAGGCCAGGGTGCGGCAGGCTTCAAGCAAGAGTGCGATGCCGACGATGCCCGCCGCATCGACTGGCGCGCGCTGCTGCGAGCGTGGCTCAACGACCGCATCAAGGGCGACTGGACGAGCTACCCCTTCAGCAAGAAGCACATCCACCGAGGACTGTTCATGCCGTCGGCCAGCATGGCGGTGCCCGGACACGTGGTGTTTGCCATCGACACCTCAGGCTCGATGGACACCGACACGCTGGGCAAGATCGTCGGCGAGCTGCGTGCGTTCAGAGAGACGTTTCCGTGCCAGCTCACCGTGCTGCAAGCCGATGCCGACGTCCAGGAAGTCACGCGCTTCGATGCGATGGACGGCACCGAGATCCCGACCCGATTGCAAGTGGTCGGCCGCGGCGGCACCGACTTTCGGCCGGTGTTCGAGTGGGTGCAGCGCGAAGCCGAAGGCGCCATCGTGCTCTACGCCACCGACGGCTTTGGCACCTTTCCGCAGTCCGCGCCATCCAGCCCCGTGATCTGGCTGTTCACCCCACCGCACGCTGCGCCCGAGCGGGCGCCGTTCGGGGCGGTGGTGTGCACGTAGCCACAACGAAACCCCACCCAAGACAAACACAAAGGAGATCTGAATGAAGCGAATCGCCAACTTGAATCAGGCGCTGGAGAACATCGATATCGACAGCCAACTGAGGGACGCCATCCACGATCTGCTCGGCCAGATCAGCGGCTTGGCCCGTGAGCGCAAGGGCAGGGCGGTGGATGTGGCTACCAGCCATGAGACCGGGCGTATTGCAGATGACTACCCGCTCGTGATGGTCATCCCCGGCAAGGGCGACGGCCTCGGCGCGTGTATGCCCATCCTGCTGGCAGTGAGCGACTCGAAGCACCGCGGTGCGAAGTCACCCAAGGCGGTGATGCAGCGCATGCAAGAAGTGCTGGTCGAATGCGACCCCATCGTTCAGGTCGCGATCTTTCTGAGTGACGCCACCGGCATCGGCGCGGTGCTCGAAGACAACATCAAACTGATGGACGCCCACTTGCGCAAAGGCAAGCTCAAGGGTTTCTTGCCCGTGATCGCCGTGGGCAACAAGCTGACGGTGCTGGAGTGGCAGCCTTGAGGCGGTCGCCAGACTCAAGCCGCAGCCACGCCACTAATCAGCGCGGGGTCAGCCCATGCTGATCCCGAAGAAGATCAAGGTCGGGCTGAAGTGGTACGACGTTGAGATGCTCGACACCATGCCCAACAAGGGCAAGATGGGCCGGGTGTTCTTCACCAGCAAGCTCATCCAGATCGCCCGGCGCAGCAACCGCACCGGTCGCACCTTCAAGCCCGCCGAGATCAGCGACACCTTCTGGCACGAGCTAACCCACGCCATCCTGCACGACATGAACCACCCGCTGTGGAAGAACGAGCGGTGTGTGAGCGGGTTTGCTGAAAGGTTGAATCGGGCGGTGAATTCGGCAAGACTGTGAGGGTGGCTTGGGCCTCCGGAAGCCTCGCTTCTAATGCCCCCGTTGGTAGACCTACCTGGGTTTGAGCGGGCTCCATGGAGCCATGGGTGAAGCCACTAGACCAAGGTTTCCACGGACTTAGTGCTGAATTAGACCAATGCGTGCATCAAACTGCATGTGAAGTCGCAAATGAAAAATACAGAGGCAACAAATGGGTTGGATTGAATCAATTGTTTTAGAAAACTTTCAGTCGATCCGAGACCGCACGGTTATTCCACTCCGTCCAATTACTTTGTTATATGGGCCTAACTCTGCGGGAAAGAGCGCCATCTATGATGCCTTTCTTTTATTAAATGCAACTTTTGGTTCTGCCGCATCGGAGGATGAGGTTGAGCTTCTTGTAGATCGATGGACTCATAAGAGATCTCATGACGAGGATCCGCTACCAATTAAAATTGAAATAAACATATCAGAGCTAAATTTTTGGAGTCACTCATTCGATGATGATTTGCCGGAATCTCTACTTTCTGATGACTTAAAAAACGATTTAGGAAAGCCCCAAGATGTGAGGCTTTCTGTGAGTTACGGAGTAGATTCGTGTGATGGGATAACGATTGAGCTCTTTGGAGGTGATGTAAATATATTTAGATTCTCAGATGCTCAGTTAACTTTAAATTTTGACTTCTTTGGCGGCGCTCTCGATGCAATGAATTTGCATGATGACGAAGGGAGTACATACGAGACGGCTAGCGCTATATTTATATTTGGCTGGAATAATTTTCGATTATTCGGTTCAAATGGTAGCGATAGGGCGGCAAATATGACGATGATCTCTCATTTAGCCAGTCATATGCTTGAGATTGCCGCTCGTTGTATTCGGCGCCCGCAAATTATTAGCGCTGATCGGGGGACTATAAAAAATAATAGCATGACTGGTATCTATAGCTCTCGTATAGATTGTGACCCCTCTTGTGGAAGATTCTGGTCTCCGCCCACTTCACAAGCGGGTTTCCCCCCTTGGTTTGCGAGCGGTGTAGATGGCGATTCATATCCCGAAAAATCCAAAGATAGTTTCATTGGGAAAATTGCAATATCACGTTTGGAGGCATCTCTACGGGAGCGATTTACCTCAATAAAAGATAAATTGTATTCATGTCCGCCGGCGCCAGATAATGTCAGGTTGTATGAGGCGAGACAATCTGTTGTGAATCAAATAACACAGGATGTCGGTAGATATGAAAAAAATGAGTCTCTTTTTGATTTTGTAAATAGGCAGCTTAGATCTGATCTGTTTACTGACCGTGGCTATCAGTTGGCTTTTGATTTGTGTGAAATACTACCTCCTGCCGACGCCGCTTCGGGTGTAAATGGTTCTAAGTACCGCGGCGGTGACTTTGATAGCATTGACATGTCCGGGAGCGTTGAGGTTGGAATGTCGGCCTTGATGCTCGGAACGCTTATTGATAATGGTGGTCGCAGATTGCGATTTGAGGATGTTGGTACTGGCCTAAGCTGTGTCGTTCCCGTGCTTGTGGGTCTGTACTCGAATTTCAGTTTCATTCAGCAACCGGAACTGCATCTTCACCCTGCACTTCAGTCGGCTTTGGGTGATGTTTGTATTGAGGCGGCCCTGCCGACGACTAAAGAATCAGTCCAAATAATTGAAACTCATAGTGAGCACCTTTTGCTACGCATTCTCAAGAGGATTCGTCAATCGGGAAGCGGAAAACTGAAGGGGGGGGCATCAGTAGCCGTGGACCCATACTATGTTGCTGTTTTGTATTTTGATCCCCAACCGGATGGAAGTACCAAGGTGAAGCGTATCCGAATTACGGAGGATGGCGAGTTCATTGACCGTTGGCCCAAGGGGTTTTTTGAAGAGCGCGGCAAGGAGCTTTTCGATGAATGAGTACTTCGGAGTAGATCCTGCAACGCCCAGTGAGCCGAAAGAGCTTGCGGATCTGTGCCGATTGTTTGGGCCGTCCGAGGGCAGGTTTCTCATGGCCTACCCCGACGACTGGCAGGCTCGCCTGAGGGATCACATGGGGCAGATGTCCGATTTCCAAAAGGCGAGCGCAGTCGAACGCATAAATAACCTTCAACATGTCATGCTGCCCTCGCCGTTACGAGCACGCCGCTACGACGAAGCGCTAGGGTGGCCTGAAAACGCTCTCGCAATTCGAGATCACGTGTCTAGGCTAATTGGTCGGCCGGACTGCCCACCCACTGTGCAGCCGCTGCGGAAATTACTTGAAGACCCTGACTCTTTCCCGGACGTCCGGCAAGCCGTTATTCCGCATACCGTAGATGCCTACCTCAGGGTCGCCGAGCCTCTGTTCCTTACGTCGACCAAGATTGCTTTGATTGACCGTTTTTTTAAGCTCAGGCAAGACAGCGGAGCGGTTGACGACAGGCGACGAAAAGTCCTAGCAGCCTTTTTGAAGAGGGCCACAGAAGGCCGGCGGGTTCGAGTGTTCAAGTTGGTGGTGCCCGCTGGCACTGGCCCCATTGCCGACCAGTACCGGTCAGACCTGGAGGCATTGGCGCAGGAGGTTACGGGAGGTCGAATTCAGTGCGAGTTGGTCACGCTCGGGAGCGCCCTCACTGACCCGCTAGTCAGCACTCACGCAAGGTATTTGCTCGGGTCACACAGTGGCTTACGATTTGATTCAGGCTTCGACATTGATGAGAGGAGTCCCAGAAAATCTGGGAACGACGTGAGTTGGCTGTCGAAAGCGGTGTTGGATCCGCTGCTGGACAAATACTTCGATGATTGAAGTTTCGCTCGGCCTCAAGCTTGAAGTCACTGAGTGCGTCACAGCTTCCCTCCACACACTCTCTTATTTCTAGTGCGTATTGATACAAGGAAATGGGCCTGAAGGAGGCCGTCCTGTGGATCGGATGTCTGATTTTCAAAAAGGTCGACGGAGTTACGGCTCCTGATTCAGCGAAGTCGGTTCGAATGTGAAAAATAGAAAAGGAGCTGCTCATGACTGCAAGAAATATCTTGGAACGTGCTGGATGCGAGATGAGGGTCACCTGCGACCGTGATTGGGACGCATTCGAGGTTACGGAAGAGGAAGGAATCCGTTTTTGTAGTCACTGCGAGAAGGCTGTTTTTCTGACCCAAACACCGACAGAATTAAGAATTGCTGCAGAGAGGGGTCTATGTGTTTATATAAAGCCGGGTAGTCCGGCTGTCGATGTGCGCGCCACTTATAATTTAACTCGTGAGCGGATTCGCAACATTGAGGCTAGGAATATAATAAAAAACAGCGGCCTGACTGGATCTATTATGATAAAAGATGAATAATAATTCTATGGCGGGTTGAATACTATTTTTCATAGTATTGTGGAAAGATAAATCAAGATGCTGATTAAGTAAATAATATGGTTTGTATGCTAATATTATTCGGCCTTGTTAGCGGAAAATTAAGTGCGCCGTAGCGCGGCTATCCAATGCATCAAGTTACGCGGTCGATCTCATCAGATCACGCGCTATTCCTCCAAGCCGTTCTGGCTAACTCACGTAACTCCGCAGCATCAAATATCCCGGGCTCATTGATCCGGTGAAACCTCCCGGTGCCTTGCGCTGCCATCGACGTCCAGTAATCCATCAACAGCAACTTGCCCGCAACCTCAGCTGCAAGGCGTGCCCGCGGCGCGTGGGCGACAACGGCGGCCGGCTCCCATCGACCCCAGTTGTCGTCGAAGGGCCTCAGCCACAAGAGCCAGCGCGTGCGAGATCTGTCCAGCGACAGGTAGTACGCATCGAGCCGCGAGTGCATGGGCGACCATGACCATTCGACCTGCCCAAGGTGGCGTGCCGAGTGTGGCTTCTCGGTGGGGCCGATGTGCCCATCGGGCGCGCCCACTTTCGCTGACCAGCCCGACGGGCGAACGGGTGCTGTGCCCGCGAGGTCCGGTCGATGTTCTGCTGCAGGTGCAGCGGGTTGCTTGTGCGGCATGGTGTCGTTCTCCGGTTCGATTGCGTGGTGCTGCCCGTGAGGCCATGTCTTCGCGGCGCCCGCTCAACGCAGCGCCAGTTGCTCCCACGGGCCACCGCGGCCAAACCACCCCCAGCGCGCGCCGTCGATCAGATCGGTCGCACCACCCCAACCAGCGGCCACCGAGAAGCGACAGTCCACCAGTTGCAGCCAGCGCTGCGCGTTGGGCAGCTCGCCGTCGGGCGTCGAGATGCGCACCAGGCGCGGTGCTTCGTCGCCGGGGAATGACACGAACTGCACGGTGGCCTGCGTGGCCGCGCCGGACTGCACCACCGCCAGCGCCAGTCGCCGTGCGAGCAGCGTGCCGGCGCGGTCGGGTTTCCAGAAGTCCTTGCCGCTGAGGGCAGTGCCGCCGATGGGCACTCGAGGCCCGTAGTGGTCGAGCAGCAGCTTCTTGCCCGACAGCCCGTTGTCGCCTTCGGGCCCGCCGATGGCAAAGGTGCCGCTGCCGTTGACGATGACGTCGTCGGGGATCGCCGGATCAAACCCCTCGATGCGCGCGGCCAGATCCTGCGCGGCCGCGCGCAACACAGCGACGAAGGCGCGCTGAAGTTCCACATCGCCCGCCTGAGCCAGCAGCGAGCACGATCCGGCGCGCAGCCGTCGGCGCGTGGCAGGCGCGGATCCGTCTTCTTCTAGAACCACCAGCACCTTGCCGTCCGGGCACAGGCGCAATGGCCCGCCGACGAGTGCGAACAGGCGCTGCGCGACCTCGCGCGCGAGCCACTGCTCAGGCGGGATGTGGCCGATGCCCGGCAGGTCGATGGCGTAGCCGGTGACGATCGACTGGTCGTCGCTGATGTGGCGGATGAGCTCTTCGCCCGCCACAAGGGTTTCGATGCACAGGTTGCCGCCCACGGTGATATCGGGGGCAGCCGGACGCCACGCATCGCCGAACCCGGCCGAGGCGTACACACTCCTGACCAGCGAGGCGATGTCGATGTGCTCGGCACCGTCGCAGGCCAGGCGGCCGGTCAGGTAGACGGCGTTGCGGTGCACCGCCACCTCGATGGCGCACAGTGCTTCGGGCTGCTGGGCCTGCGCCGCCTGCACGAGCGCATCGGCCACGGCATCGGCAAGCTTGTCGGGGTGGCCGGGCAAAACCCATTCGGCTGGGCGGAGGACGGGGGCGCAAGTTGATGTGTTCATGGTGCTTCCTTCAGCAGTCAAGGCTCAGGCGAATCGAGGCGTTGGCGTAGGGGGCGAGTGCTTGCTCGTCGGTCTGGCGGCCGGTGTAGGCCACGCCGATGCGGGCTTGCGACAGCACCGCGATGCCCTCCGGGCCGGCACTTCCTACGAAGCCGTCGGTCAGCAGCACGGCGCGGCGGACCTTGTGGCGGGCCATGTGCTTGGTCACGCATCGGATGTCGGTGCCTCCGGTGCTGCGGCACACGCCGGCACGCAACTGCGCGGGCGAGACCTCAGCCACCGCGGTCGAGAACAGATGCACCTTGGGGTGCACGAGCGCCTCGCAGTCGATCACCGCGCCATAGAGCGCGCCCTTGATGTCTTCCATGCTGCCCGACACATCGACGTAGATGTGGACCCGCTCCTGATCCGGGCGGCGCTGTGCGGCCGGGCTCTCCGACCGATAAAGCAGCGGCGTGATGCCCAGCGCCCGGGCGGTCATGGCGCGCCGGTCGGGGCCGGGGATCGGCGACTCGATCAGCGTCTCGCCCGTTGTGAGCCGGCGGGCGCCACGACTCGTGCCCGACTGGCCTGCCACCTTGCCGATCAACTCGCGCAGCAGCCGGCGCGTGCTCGGCGGGCGGGTGATGCGGATGCGGCTGTCGCGCAGCAGTTCGGACAGCGAGATCCCCTTGATCGGCTGTGGCGGCGAAGGCCAGTGGCGCACGATGTCGGCCACGCCTTGCGCGAGCACGCCGCCGCTGGCCGTGGCGCTGCCGTGCACCGAGCCTTCGTGGTCGCCGAGCAGGGTCACTTCGCCGAGGTCGCCTGCGCGGCGCTGCACGAAGTCGCGCAGCACATTGCGGATGTCGTCGTAGCTCGCGCCCTCGGCGCTGTAGAGCGACTGGTAGACCTGCCGCGCCGGGCCCATCCCCGCAACCGCCAGGACCGGCGGCACCGGCACGCGGCGCGTGCGCGGATCCCAGCCTTCGGGAGGTCGCAGCAGGCACGCCGGAAACGTGTCGGCCGGGTAGAAGTCCCTAAACAGCGCCGTGTAGGCCGGCTGCGGGAACATCCGGCACAGCAGCGCGTTGATCACGCAGTCGAACACGAAGTTGTCGGCCGGTGCCGACCCCGACAGCCGCCGCGTGTGGCCCAGCAGCACGTGGTGCACCTCGTGCAGCACCAGCATCATCAGCTTCTCGGGGGTAGCGGCGTGCTCGGCGACGAACGCCGGGTTGATGAGCAGGCGCGGCTGCGCGTGGCATTCGACGGCGGCGGTCGGGATGGCGTCGGTCTCGACCACGTCGACCAGCCGCAGCAGCCCGGCCAGCGCGTAGCGCCCGGCGGGCAGGCAGTCGAAGAGTTGTTCCTTGAGGTTCATGGTGTTGTCTCCATTGGGTGGGGCTCAGCCCATCGGGTTGGGGCGGTACACGCGTGACTGCGGCTGTGCCGCGGCCTGCTTCAGGATGTCGCTCGGGATGCCCTCGGGGAACCACAGCGTCTGGCCCCAGCGCACGCCGCGCATGGAGGTGCCCGAAGACTCCATCAGCCGTGGCGAATGCAGCGGCGCCAGCCGCGCAGGGCGGTTGCGCAGCCACAGACTGCCGATCGACTTGGACACCGCCACGAAGGCGCTCAGCGCATGGTCGAGCGCGAGCCCCAGTTGGTTGGCCCCGGCCGGGTTGAAGTCCGGCGCACCGGCGATCAGGCAGGGCGGCCAGTCCAGCTTCGCGGTGTGGTCCTCGATGAGCTCGATCAGCCGCCGCTGCGCAGGCCCTTGCGCCAAACCGTGCCCGGGCTGAACCAGTTCGAGCAGCGGCGCGGCCGTGTTCCATTCGCGGTGGTAGCGGGCGTCAGCCACACCGATCGACAGCGTCAGTTGCAGCCAGGTGCCGCGGCTGCCGGCCAGCGCCAGACGCTCGGGCGCATCCGCCGCGGCGCTGCGCCCGAGCCCGCGCCACACGATGGACGCGCTGGGCGCATAGCCCGAGTTGTGCAGCAGGTCCGGCCCGTGGTCGCGGCTGGCGGCGTGGTGTGGCTGCGCTCTCATGCGCTCACTCCGGCTGCTGCTGTGGCCGAGCCCAGGTGCGTTTGGGTTGCGGCGTAGCGTTGCAGCACGGCATCCACATCGTCTTCGGCGCCCAGCCGGTCGGCCGCAAAGAGCGCTGTCAGCAAATTGCACTGGCGCTCGGTGGTCGCTGTCTCGGGTTGTCCGCCCAGACGCTGCTGCAGCCGCTTCCACACGCGGTGGCGGGGGCTGTTGGGACGGACGTTTTCGCAGACCTCCTGCACGCAGGCCACATCGCGGTAGACCTCGCCCACGGCATCAGCCGCCACCACCGACAGGCGCTCGACGGCACCGCTTTCGAACAGCCATTCGGCCAGCGCGTGGCGCGCGCCGTCGCCGCTGGCGCTCAGCGCGTCGGTGACGATGCTGGTCAGCTCGCCATCGGGCAGGCCTGTGGCCGCGAGCGCGAGCTTGACCCGCACGACCGGATCGCGCTCGGCGAGGATGCGGCTCATCGGGTCTTCGGCACTCGCGGCGGCCTGCCGCCAGGCCTCGCGGTGGCAAGCCAGCAAGCGCGTGTCGTCGAACTTTTGGCCCGCCGCGGCGAAGGGCATCGAGTTCAGCGTGGCGATCCAGGCCGAGTCGCCGATGGCGGCTTGCGCATCGCGCGACAGGCGCGCTGCGTGAACAGCCGCCAGATTGCCCGCCAGCATCCCGGCGCGACGTGCGCTGATCTGCGCGCCGGCTTCGCCCAAAAGCGCTGCGAGGATGCGAACGTAGCGTGCGATGGCCGCAGCCCATTGCGCTTGAACCATCGGCAGCAGCTCGCGTGTGTGGGCGATGGCCGTCAACCACAGCACGGCGGCCAGCGGATCGGCTCCGCCCTCGGGCGCGCGGATCACGGCCTCTTGATGCGCCTCGCTGAAGGTGCGCCAGTCGGGCACGTTCACCTGCAACGCAAAGCGGTCTGCCAGCGCCAGATCCAGCGGCTGGCTGCCGGCGTAGACGGCCTCGTCTTCATCGTCCGATGCGGGCGGGTTCATCGCGGCCCAACGGTGCTCCAGGTCACTCAGCAGCAGGCCTTGCACGCGGCGCTCGTGAATGATCGGGAACAGCCGGTTTTGCACATCGAGCCGGGCTCGCGAGATCTCGTCGATGAACACGACCTGCGCGCCCCAGATCGACGCGGGCGTTTGCACGAAGCGCAGCTGGCCGTGCTCGTCGGGCAGGGGGTAGCCCACCAGATCGTCGAAGTTGACGAGTGCGGCGTTGTAGTGACGCCAGCGCAGATCGAGCGCGAGCGCGAGCCGCTCGAGCAGCAGCGACTTGCCGCTGCCGTGCGGGCCGATCAGCAGCAGCGGCGAGCGCGTGGCGATCGACGCCAGCACCACCGGCTCGAGCGAGTCGAGTCCGATGAGCCCGAGCCGCGAAATGAGGCCGCGGGTGGCAGCACTCGGTGCCGGCAGAGTCTGCGGCGGGGTGGCCGCTGTCTTGCGGGCAGTGGGTTTCTTGACCATGAAGGTGCTCCTCGTTGTCCGTGGGTCCGCAGGCGCGGCGCAGCCCGGACACGATGAGGCTTCACCGACGCTTTAGCAGCACTTGATGAGTCGCCCTGCAAGTTGTCACTTAACTCGGCGACGCCTGTGGGTCACAGCGCGCGCGGGGTCAGGCTCCCGTGCGCCGCAGGCGTGAACTAGCCGGTGCAGCGCATCGCTTGTGGCCGCACGTGTGCCCGGTCAAGTCGGTAGGCGCGGGGGTCTCGCCACTCGCTGGAGTGGGAACTGCACCAAGGTCTGTGAGTCTCAGCGGGCCTGGCAGGCGCACGCGGCACCTTGTTGCGCCAGATCGAGATCAGTGCCAGTGATGCCTTGTCGAACACGCCTGCGGGCAGGGTGCGGTCCAGTGGCTGGACAGGCGAGGGCAGCGTGGTGGCTGCGGTAGAGGTTGCTGTAGCGCTTGCAGCGAAGGCACGGGTCGAAGACATGGTCTTCCTCCTGTTTAGCCGCGTTCGACGATGTGTCGGGGTCGGCAATCTGGATCAAATCCCCCCGGTCGTTCACCTTGCGGTGGGCTGACCAGCCCGTTTCACACTCCAGAAAGCAAAAAACCCTCCGTTTGAGGGAGGGTCGACGCTTGCCCGCTTGGTTGCTCCGTTGGGAGCCACATCCGCTTTCGCGTTTCCACCTTGCCCGGGGGGCAGGTTGGCGTGGGCGTCGACCCATCTCTGAATGTGCTTTCATGCTACCGCAACCTCGGGCCGAACGGGCCTGAAATTACCTCCTTTTACGAGCTAAATTTTCTTGACAGGCTGTTTGCAGGCTCATCTCATGAGCCTGTGATGTTGCATCGTGCTCTGGCCTTGCAATGAACCGCCTGTTGGTTGATATCATTGATATCAAATAGGGGGTGAAAGATGGCAAACCTGCTCGTTCGCGGCATTGATGACCAACTGGTCAAGGCGCTCAAGGCACGCGCCGGCGCACACGGCCGTAGCGCCGAGGCGGAGCATCGGGCGATTCTTGCGGCCGCGCTCAGTCGGCCTCGCAAGCGCAGCTTTGCCGAGATGGTGGCCGATATGCCGCCGGTCGGCACGGACGCGGATTTCGAGCGTGTCAGCTCAGAGGACAAGGTGCCGCGTGTATTTGATTGACACCAACGTCATCAGCGAGGCTCGCAAGAAGGCCAAGGCCAACCGCGGCGTCACCGATTTCTTCAAGCGCATCTCAGAGGCAGGCGAGCCGGTGTATCTGTCGGCGGTGTCCGTGGGCGAGTTGCGGCGGGGTGTGGAACTCATCCGCCATCGGGGAGATGCCGACCAGGCGCAACTCCTGGAGGACTGGCTCACTGATTTGCTGGACCAGTACGCGCAAGACATCCTGCCCTTCGATGCCGACGCCGCACAGGTCTGGGGGCGCTTGCGCGTGCCTCACCCCGAGCATGAACTTGACAAGCAGATCGCCGCCATCGCGCTGATTCACGACCTGACCGTGGTGACACGAAATTGCGCGGACTTCGAGGGAACCGGGGTGAAGGTACTCAACCCTTTCACCAGCGCGGGGTAGTCCGCTGGACTTACCTGAAAAACACCTGCCCCCGCAAATCCCTCTGCAGCACCGGCAGCAGCGCCGCCCAGTCCGCGTCGTTGGTCGCGTTGCACGCCAGACCCTGCCGGTGCGCCGTGTACTCACGCACCACGTGCAAGCTCTGGCCGCGCCGCTGGTACTGCGCTGAATAACGAAGTGCACCGCGGCTGAAGCTCACGCTGGGCGGAATGCGGTCGATGCGGGTGCTGGCCGGAAACGCCATGTCCGTCTCCTCGCGATACCCGTGCGAGCCGCAATAGAACTCGAACCGGCGCTCGGGCACGGCCTTGGTGGTGCT
>CANFXR010000076.1 GCA_947451035.1 Burkholderiales bacterium | reverse complement strand
GCGCCGTTGTCGGTGCAAAGCGCCAGTTCCGGGTAGTGCAGCGCAAAGCCGCGCTTGACCGCCTCAGCCCCCAGCCGCTCGCGCAGCGCCGCGTTGGCACCCACGCCGCCGGCCACCACCAGCCGCGCCAGACCGGTCGACTTCAACGCCGCGAGCGACTTGCGCGCCAGCACGTCGACGATGGCGGCCTGCGTGCTCGCCGCCAGATCGGCCCGGTCCTGCGCGACGGGTTGCTCGCCGAGCTTGCGCAAGGTGGTCATCACGGCGGTCTTCAGGCCGGCAAACGAAAAGTTCAGATCGCCGCTGTGCAGCAGCGGCCGGGGCAGATCGAAGCGCACCGGGTTGCCCGCCAGCGCCAACTCGGCCAGCGCCGGACCGCCCGGGTAACCCAGGCCGAGCAGCTTGGCCGACTTGTCGAACGCCTCGCCGGCCGCATCGTCGATGGTCTCGCCGAGCAGCGCGTAGCAGCCCACATCGTCCACACGCATCAACTGCGTGTGGCCGCCCGACACCAGCAGCGCGACGAAAGGAAACACCGGCGGATCGGCACTCAGAAAGGGCGACAGCAAGTGGCCCTCCAGGTGATGCACGCCCCACACCGGGCGCTCCAGCGCCGCCCCGAGCGAAACCGCCACGCCCGCACCCACCAGCAGCGCGCCAGCCAGGCCGGGCCCTTGCGTGTAGGCGATCACGTCGATCTCGTTCAGGGCGATGCCGGCCTCGGCCAGCACCTCGCGCGCCAGCGGCAGCACCCTGCGGATGTGATCACGCGAAGCCAGCTCGGGCACCACGCCGCCGTAGGCGCGGTGCATGTCGATCTGGCTGTACAGCGCCTGCGAGCGCAGTTGCGGAACTCCGCTGGCGTGGGCCTCGATCAGCGCCACGCCGGTTTCGTCACACGACGACTCGATGCCCAGAAAGATCATGGCCCGGCACGCTCAGTGCTGCTCCTTGGCGTGGTTGATCGTGTATTTCGGGATCTCGATCGTCACATCCTGCCGCGCGAGGATGGCCTGACACGACAGGCGCGAATTCGGCTCGAGCCCCCAGGCGCGGTCGAGCAGGTCTTCTTCGACCTCGTCGATCTCGCCCAGCGAGGCGAACCCCTCGCGCACGATGACGTGGCAGGTGGTGCACGCGCAGCTCATCTCGCAGGCATGCTCGATCTCGATGCCGTTGTCGAGCAGCGCTTCGCAGATCGAGGTGCCCGCAGGCGCTTCGATCGAGGTGCCACCGGGGCAGTACTCGGCGTGGGGCAGGATCTTGATGACAGGCATGGATGGGTCTGGTTCGGGCGGCGTCAGACGTCGCTCACGTTGCGTCCGGCGAGCGCCTTGCGGATGCCGCGGTTCATGCGCTCGGCGGCGAAGGCCTCGGTGCTCGAGGCCAGCGCCTCGACGATGTCGTCGATCGCGTGGTGGTCGGTGAGTTCACGGCAGGCCTCGACCTGAACCAGCACGGCTTCGATGGCCTCGCGCTCGGACGCGCCGAGCAAGTCGCCATCGGCGGCCAGCGCGGCGCGCGTGGCCAGCAGCATGCGCTCGGCTTCGACGCGCGACTCGCGCAGGCTGCGCTCTTTCATGTCGACCTCGGCGGTGCCGAAACTCTCGCTCAGCATGCGCGCGATCTCTTCGTCGGCCAGGCCGTAGCTGGGCTTGACCGAAATCGAGGCTTCCACGCCCGACGATTCTTCGCGTGCGCTCACGCTGAGCATGCCGTCGGCGTCCACCGTGAAGCTCACGCGGATGTGCGCCGCACCGGCCACCATGGGCGGGATGCCGCGCAGTTCGAATCGCGCGAGCGAGCGACAGTCGCTGACCAGTTCGCGCTCGCCTTGCACCACGTGGATGGCCAGCGCGGTCTGGCCATCCTTGAAGGTGGTGAAGTCCTGGGCGCGCGCGGTCGGGATCGAGCTGTTGCGCGGGATGATGCGTTCGACCAGCCCGCCCATCGTCTCCAGCCCGAGCGACAGCGGGATCACGTCGAGCAGCAGCATTTCTTCGGCACCGGCGTTGCCTGCCAGCGCATCGGCCTGCAAGGCCGCACCCAGCGCCACCACCTCGTCGGGGTTCAGGTTGTTGAGCGGCGGCTGGCCGAAGAACGCCGCCACCGCGGCCTGTACCGCCGGCATGCGCGTCGAGCCCCCCACCATCACCACGCCGTGCACCGCCGATGTGTCTGTCTTGGCGTCGCGCATGACCCGTCGCAGCACGGCCAGCGTGCGCGCCACCAGGGCGCTGGTGATGGCGTCGAACTGCTCGCGGCTCACGCGCACCGACAGTTCCGTGGCCTCGGTGGCTGATCGCATCAGCGGGCAAGCCAGCGTGGCGTGATCGGCGATCGACAGTTTTTCCTTGGCGGCGCGCGCGGCGACCAGCACGGCGCGCTTGTCTTCGGGCGACTCGGCCGTCAGGCCCGCCTGCGCCAGCGCCCAGTCGGCCAGGGCGTGATCGAAGTCGTCGCCGCCCAACGCCGAATCGCCGCCCGTGGCCACCACCTCGAACACCCCGGCGCTCAGACGCAGCAGCGACACGTCGAAGGTGCCGCCACCCAGGTCATAGACCGCATACAGACCTTCGGAGCCATGCTCGAGCCCGTAGGCAATGGCCGCGGCTGTGGGCTCGTTGATCAGGCGCAGCACGTGCAGCCCGGCCAGTTGCGCGGCGTCCTTGGTGGCCTGGCGCTGCGCGTCGTCGAAATACGCGGGCACGGTGATCACCGCGCCGAACAGGTCGTCGTCGAAGGTGTCTTCGGCGCGGTAGCGCAGCGTGGCGAGGATCTCGGCCGACACCTCGACCGGCGACTTGATACCGTCGACGGTGCTGATCTGCAGCATCCCGGGCGCTTCGACGAAGTCATAGGGCAGCTTGCTTCGATCGGCCAGATCGTTCAGACCGCGGCCCATGAAGCGCTTGACCGACACGATCGTGTTGCGCGGGTCGGTGGCGGCCTCGGCCAGCGCGCTCGCGCCGATCTGCCGTTGGCCGCCGCTCAGGTAACGCACCGCCGAGGGCAAGATGGCGTGACCGGATTCGTCGGGCAGGCATTCGGCCACGCCGTGGCGCACGGCAGCGACCAGCGAGTGGGTCGTTCCGAGATCGATGCCCACCGCGATGCGACGCTGATGGGGGTCCGGCGCACCGCCGGGTTCTGAGAGCTGTAGCAAGGCCATGAGACTTATTGTTCCAGTGCTTCGGCGCGCTGATCGACATCGCGGGAAAACCGCTCGACGAACATGAGCGAGCGCACCTGCTGTGCGGCCCGCGCGTAGTCACCGCGCTCGTCGATCGACGAGCGAAGTTCATCGAGTGATCGAGTGCGCACGGCGCGCACATCCGTGGCCAAAGCATCGACTTGTGCCAGATCCTGCGCCGCCTCGAGCGACTCGCGCCACTCCATTTGCTGCATCAGGAAGGCCGCCGGCATCGCGGTGTTGTCTTCGGCGGCGATCGGCGCGCCATGGAGCTCACACAGGTAAGCGGCGCGCTGGAGCGGGTCCTTGAGCCGCCGGTAGGCCTCGTTGATGCGCACCGACCACTGCAGCGCCAGACGCTGCGCGGCAGCGCCATCGCTCACGAAACGGTCGGGGTGAACCTGCGCCAGCAATGCGCGCCATTTGGCATCGATCGCGCTGGCATCCTGCGCGTGGCGACGCGGCAGGTCGAACAGTTCAAAGTCGTCGCTGTCGAGCTTCATGGGATGGCCAACGGCTCGGTTTTCACGGTGAAGGATCGCAGCGCCCGAGGCCGCCGCGCAGGGGTCGTCAGACCCGGAACGATTCGCCGCAGCCGCAGCGGTCCTTCTCGCGCGGGTTGTGGAACTTGAAGCCCTCGTTGAGGCCCTCGCGCACGAAGTCGAGTTCGGTGCCGTCGATGTAGGGCAGGCTCTTCGGGTCGACCAGCACCTTCACGCCGTGGTCTTCGAACACGGTGTCTTCCGGGGCCACGTCGTCGGCGTACTCGAGCTTGTAGGCCATGCCCGAGCAGCCGGTGGTGCGCACGCCCAGCCGCACGCCCACGCCCTTGCCGCGCTTGCCGATGTAGCGGATGACATGTCGTGCCGCCGCTTCAGTGAGAGTGACAGCCATGGTTTCAGTGCGCGCCGGGGTTGGCAGCGTCAGCCGCCGCAGTCTTGGCCTTGTAGTCGTTGACCGCCGCCTTGATCGCGTCTTCAGCCAGGATCGAGCAGTGGATCTTGACCGGTGGCAGCGCCAGCTCTTCGGCGATGTGCGTGTTCTTGATGGTCAGCGCCTCGTCGAGCGACTTGCCCTTGATCCATTCGGTGACCAGCGAGCTCGAGGCGATCGCCGAGCCGCAGCCGTAAGTCTTGAACTTGGCGTCCTCGATCAGACCGGTGAGCGGATTGACCTTGATCTGCAGCTTCATCACGTCGCCGCAGGCCGGCGCACCCACCATGCCGGTGCCCACCGTGTCGTCGCCCTTGTCGAACGAGCCCACGTTGCGCGGGTTCTCGTAGTGCTCGACCACTTTTTCGCTGTATGCCATGTCAGTTCTCCTGATGCGTCAAATGCGCGTTGTGCGTGTTCAGTGCGCAGCCCATTGGATGGAGCTGATGTCAACTCCCTCCTGGTACATGTCCCACAGCGGCGACAGGTCGCGCAACTTGGCGACGCGGTCGCGCAGCGTGGCGACGACGTAGTCGATTTCTTCGGTCGTGGTGTAGCGCCCGATCGTCATGCGCAGGCTCGAGTGCGCGAGCTCATCGCTGCGACCCAGCGCGCGCAGCACATAGCTCGGCTCGAGGCTGGCCGACGTGCACGCCGAGCCCGACGACACCGCGATGCCCTTGATGCCCATGATCAGCGACTCGCCCTCGACGAAGTTGAACGACATGTTCACGTTGTGCGGCACGCGCTGCGTGGGGTGGCCGTTGAGGAAGGTCTGCTCGATGCCCGCCAACCCGTCGAGCAAGCGCTGCTGCAGCGCGCGGATGCGCTCGTTTTCGCTCGCCATTTCCTCGCGGGCGATGCGAAAAGCCTCGCCCATGCCGACGATCTGGTGCGTGGGCAACGTGCCCGAACGCATGCCGCGCTCATGGCCACCGCCGTGCATTTGCGCTTCGATGCGAATGCGCGGCTTGCGGCGCACGTACAACGCGCCGATGCCCTTGGGGCCGTAGGTCTTGTGCGACGCCAGGCTCATCAGATCGACCGGCAGCGTGGCCAGATCGATCTCGACCTTGCCGGTGGCCTGCGCGGCATCCACGTGAAAGACGATGCCGCGCTCGCGGCACAGCGCGCCGATGGCCGGGATGTCCTGAATGACGCCGATCTCGTTGTTGACCAGCATCACCGAGATCAAGATGGTGTCGGGGCGGATGGCCGCCTTCAGCGACTCGAAGTCGAGCAAACCGTCTTCGCGCACCTCAAGGTAGGTGGCGTCGAAACCCTGGCGCTCGAGTTCGCGCACGGTGTCGAGCACCGCCTTGTGCTCGGTCTTCACCGTGATGATGTGCTTGCCGCGCGTCTTGTAGAACTGGGCCGCGCCCTTGATCGCGAGGTTGTTCGACTCGGTGGCGCCCGAGGTCCAGACGATCTCGCGCGGGTCGGCGCCGATCAGCGCGGCGACTTGCTCACGCGCTTTTTCAACGGCCGCCTCGGCCTCCCAGCCCCAGGCGTGGCTGCGCGACGCCGGGTTGCCGAAGTGCTCGCGCAGCCAAGGGATCATGGCGTCGACGACACGTTGATCCACCGGGTTGGTGGCGCCGTAGTCCATGTAGATCGGGAAATGCGGGGTGGAATCCATGCTGCTGTGTCTGCTGAAAATTCAGGCCGCCCGGCGGCGCCGGGGCGCCACCATGGACCGGCTCACTTTGAAAACGCGTTGCCCAGCGCAAACACCGAATTGGGCGCCGTGATGCGGATCGGCTTGAGCACCGGCTGCGTCGAGATCGCCCGCTTGATCGAATGCACCTCGATCGACACGCCCTTGGCGAGCTGATCTTCCACCAGCTTTTTCAGCGAGATGGAGTTGAGGTGCTCGATCATCTTCGCGTTGAGCCCCGTCCACAGGTCGTGCGTCATGCAACGCCCGCCATCATCGCCCATGCAGTTTTCCTTGCCGCCACAGCCGGTGGCGTCCAGCGGCTCATCGACGGCCAGGATGATGTCGGCCACGGTGATGTCCTCGGCCTTGCGGCCCAGCGAATAGCCACCGCCCGGCCCGCGGGTGCTGCCCACCAGCTCTTGCCGGCGCAAACGGCCGAACAACTGCTCGAGGTACGACAGCGAGATGTGCTGACGCGCGCTGATGGCGCCCAGCGCCACCGGCCCGGAGTTTTCACGCAGCGCCAAGTCGATCATGGCGGTCACGGCGAAGCGACCTTTGGTGGTGAGACGCATAACACTACTCCTGTGCCCTTGGGGGCGTGATGAAGACCAGGGTCCAAAGGACCACAACGTCCGCTGACGAGTCCGACTGGTGAACCAGAACGCCCTGATCGGAATGCGACCGAGCTTCATAGTTGACCAGTTTGGTCAAGTTTATCGGAAACCTACTGTTCTGGTCGACATTGGCCCGAAAAGTTCCCGTCCACGCCGCAAAAGATGGCGCCTTGACGCTGCCGCGTGACGGGCCGACCGGAACTAGGCCTGCAAGGGCAGCACGTTGTCGGCGCCCGCCGCGCCAAAGGCCTGTTCGCGCAGCACGGCGAGCTGGTCACGCACGCGGGCCGCCTTTTCGAACTCGAGGTTGCGCGCGTGCTCGAGCATCTGCTTTTCGAGCTGCTTGATGCGCTTGCCGAGGTCTTTCTCGGACAGCGCCTCGATCGGCTCGGCGTGGTGCCCGGCCCTCAGATCGTCCTTGCCCGACTTGTCGGCGTACACGCCGTCGATCAATTCCTTGATCTTCTTGTTGATGGTGCGCGGGGTGATGCCCAGCGCCGTGTTGTGGGCGATCTGCTTGTTGCGGCGGCGCTCGGTTTCGTCGATGGCGCGGTGCATCGAGTCGGTGATCCGGTCGGCGTAGAGGATGGCGCGTCCGTTCACGTTGCGCGCGGCGCGGCCGATGGTCTGGATCAGGCTGCGCTCGGAGCGCAGGAAGCCCTCCTTGTCGGCATCGAGGATGGCCACCAGCGAGACCTCGGGAATGTCCAGCCCCTCGCGCAGCAGGTTGATGCCCACCAGCACGTCGAACACGCCCAGGCGCAGATCGCGCAGGATTTCCACGCGCTCCACCGTCTCGATGTCGCTGTGCAGGTAGCGCACCTTGACGCCGTTGTCGCTGAGGTAGTCGGTGAGCTGCTCGGCCATGCGCTTGGTCAGCGTGGTGATCAGCACGCGCTCGGCGAGATCGACGCGGATGCGGATTTCCTGCAGCACGTCGTCCACCTGACGGGTGGCCGGGCGCACCTCGACCATCGGATCGATCAGGCCCGTGGGGCGCACCAACTGCTCGACCACCTGGCCCGACACACGCTGCTCGTAGGCGGCCGGCGTGGCTGACACGAACACGACCTGGCGCATGCGCGTTTCGAACTCCTCGAAACGCAGCGGGCGGTTGTCGAGCGCGCTGGGCAGCCGGAAACCGTAATCGACCAGCGTGGTCTTGCGCGCCCGGTCGCCGTTGTACATACCGCCGAGCTGCCCGATCAGCACATGCGACTCGTCGAGAAACATCACCGAATCGGCCGGCAGGTAGTCGACCAGCGTCGACGGCGGCTGCCCGGGCGCCGCACCCGACAGGTGGCGCGTGTAGTTTTCGATTCCCTTGCAGTGGCCGATCTCCTGCAGCATCTCGAGGTCGAACCGCGTGCGCTGCTCGAGCCGCTGTGCTTCGACCAGCTTGCCCTGCCCCACCAGTTCGGCCGAGCGATCGCGCAGTTCATCCTTGATGGTGGAGATGGCGTTGACCACCTTGTCGCGTGGCGTGACGTAGTGGCTCGACGGATAGACCACGAAGCGCGGGATCTTCTGGCGGATGCGCCCGGTCAACGGGTCGAACAGCGACAGCGACTCGACCTCGTCGTCGAACAGCTCGATGCGGATCGCCAGCTCGGAGTGCTCGGCCGGAAAGATGTCGATCATGTCGCCACGCACACGGAAGGTGCCGCGCGAGAAATCGGTCTCGTTGCGCTGGTACTGCATGCGCACCAGCTGCGCGATCAGCTCGCGCTGGTTTTGCTTGCCACCCGTGCGCAAGATGAGCCGCATGTCGAGGTAGTCCTCGGGCGCGCCGATGCCGTAGATGGCGCTCACCGTGGCCACGATCACCACGTCGCGGCGCTCGAGCAAGCTCTTGGTGGCGCTCAGGCGCATCTGCTCGATGTGTTCGTTGATCGAGCTGTCCTTCTCGATGAACAGATCGCGCTGCGGCACGTAGGCCTCGGGCTGGAAGTAGTCGTAGTAGCTGACGAAGTACTCGACGGCGTTCTTCGGGAAGAACTCGCGGAACTCGGCGTACAGCTGCGCGGCCAGCGTCTTGTTGGGCGCGAACACGATCGCCGGGCGACCGAGCTGCGCGATCACGTTGGCCATGGTGAAGGTCTTGCCCGAGCCCGTCACGCCCAGCAGCGTCTGGAAAGTCAGGCCGTCGCGCACGCCGTCGACCAGCTGCACGATGGCGCTGGGCTGGTCGCCGGCCGGCGGATACGGCTGAAACAGCTGGAACGGCGAGTCGGGATAGCCGACGAACACGCCGGCCTCAGGCGCATCGGCGTTGGAAACAGAATCAGCAACTGGAGCCATGGCGGATAAAATTGGCGCGTTAACTCGCGGTGCAACGGATCGGGACAGCCCTGCAGGGTAGCCCAAACGAGCAGCCCATCGCCGGCTTGCGATCAACATCCAACCGCCTCCACAGCCTCACCACAAGGAATTCCCATGGCATCGCTTTTTGCCGCCGTCGACATGGCGCCCCGTGACCCGATCCTCGGCCTGAACGAGCAATTCAACGCCGACCCGAACCCGGCCAAGGTCAACCTGGGCGTGGGCGTGTACTTCGATGGCGCTGGCAAGTTGCCACTGCTCAAGTGCGTGTCCGAAGCCGAAAAGCTGATCTTCGAGAGCGCCAAGCCGCGCGGCTACCTGCCCATTGACGGCATCGCCGCCTACGACAAGGCGGTGCAAGGCCTGGTGTTCGGCGCCGACAGCGCGGCCGTTCAGCAAGGGCGCGTCGCCACCGTGCAGGCGCTGGGCGGCACCGGTGGCTTGAAGGTCGGGGCCGACTTCCTCAAGCACATGGCCGTGCGCCAGGGAAGCAACCCCAAGGTGCTGATCAGCGACCCGAGCTGGGAGAACCACCGCGCGCTGTTCACCAACGCCGGCTTCACCGTCGAGACCTACCCGTACTACGACGCCGACAAGCGTGGCGTCAACTTCGACGGCATGCTGGGCGCACTCAATGCGGCGGCCGCCGGCACCATCGTCGTGCTGCACGCGTGCTGCCACAACCCGACCGGCTACGACATCAGCGCAGCGCAGTGGTCGCAGGTGGTCGCGGCCATCCAGGCGCGCGGTCTGGTGGCTTTTCTGGACATGGCCTACCAGGGCTTTGGCGACGGCATCGCCGAAGACGGCGCGGTCATCGCGCAGTTCCTGAACGCCGGGCTTGACTTCTTCGTGTCGACCTCGTTTTCCAAGAGCTTCTCGCTGTACGGAGAGCGCGTGGGCGCCCTCAGCGTGGTGTGTGCCAGCAAGGAAGAAGCCTCGCGCGTACTCAGCCAGCTCAAGATCGTCATCCGCACCAACTACTCGAACCCGCCGACCCACGGCGCTCAGGTGGTCGCTACCGTGCTGACCACGCCGGCGCTGCGCGCCCTGTGGGAAGACGAACTCGGCGCCATGCGCGTGCGCATCAAGGAAATGCGCCAGCTGCTGCAAACGAAGCTGGTCGCGTCGGGGGCGAAGAACGACGTGAGTTTCATCACTCGCCAGAAGGGCATGTTCAGCTATACCGGACTCACGCAGGCCCAGATGGAACGCCTGCGCAACGAGTTCGGCGTGTACGGCGTCGATTCAGGCCGCATCTGCGTGGCCGCTCTCAACGCAGGCAACATTGACAAGGTGGTCCAGGCGATCAGCGCCGTGAGCTGAGGCCTTTTGCCCCGGCATCGGGTTGGAACCGCAAAAATGCTGCACCGCAGCATCTACACTTGCAGGTCTGGTTCCAAGTCAAGCTCGGGCGTCATTCATCCGATAACCCGATAGACCACCCTGCGGCGCCGCCGCAGGGTCCCATCGCCAGGTCGAGGAGTTCAGCATGTCCATGATCTATCAGCTCTATGAAGCCAACCGGGCCCTGCTGAATCCGCTGGCCGAGTTCTCCAGCGCATCGTCGAAGCTCTACAGCCACCCGCTGTCGCCGTTCACCCACACGCCACTCGCCCCGCGCGTGTCGGCCGGACTGAACCTGATGCACCGGCTGTCCAAGGCCTACGAGAAGCCCGAATTCAACATCCACACGGTCAACGTCGAAGGCGTTGATGTGGCCGTGCAGCAGCAAGTGACGATCGACAAGCCGTTTTGCCGGCTGCTGCGCTTCAAGCGCTTCACCGACAACCTGCCGATGCTCAAGCGCATGAAGGAGCAGCCCACCGTGCTGGTGGTGGCACCGCTGTCGGGTCACCATTCCACCTTGCTGCGCGAGACCGTGCGCGAGTTGCTGCACGACCACAAGGTCTACATCACCGACTGGACCGATGCGCGCATGGTGCCCGTCGAGGCCGGCGCCTTCACGCTCGACGACTACGTCGTGTACATCCAGGATTTCATCCGCCACATCGGCCCCGAGGTCAACGTGATCTCGGTGTGCCAGCCTACCGTGCCGGTGCTTGCCGCCATTTCGCTGATGGCCAGCCGCGGTGAAAAGACGCCGCGCACCATGACCATGATGGGCGGGCCGATCGACGCGCGCCTGTCGCCCACAGCGGTCAACAACCTGGCGATGAACAAGAGCCTCGAGTGGTTCGAGAACAACGTCATCTTCCGCGTGCCCACCAATTACCCAGGCAGCCAGCGCCGGGTGTATCCGGGCTTCCTGCAGCACACCGGGTTCATCGCCATGAACCCCGGCCGCCACGCGCAGTCGCACTACGACTACTACATGGACCTGATGCGCGGCGAGGACGAGAACGCCGACTTCCACCGCAGCTTCTACGACGAGTACAACGCGGTGCTCGACATGCCCGCCGAGTACTACCTCGACACCATCCGCGTGGTGTTCCAGGACTTCTCGCTGGTCAACGGCACCTGGGAAGTCAAGGGCGAGCTCGTCAAGCCGCAAGACATCAAGACCACCGCGCTGCTGACCATCGAAGGCGAACTCGACGACATCTCGGGCGCCGGCCAGACCCGTGCCGCGCACGACCTGTGCTCGGGCATCGACAAGAAGCACAAGCTCCACTACGACGCGGTCGGCGCCGGCCACTACGGCATCTTCTCGGGCCGCCGCTGGCGCGAGAAGGTCTACCCGCAGGTGCGTGACTTCATCGCGAACAACCAGACCCGCTCGGCGCTGTCTGTCACGCGGGCGCGCACGAAGCCCACCGCCTTGCTCGGCAAGAGCGCACCGCCACCACTGGACCTGACACCCGTGGTCAAGGCACCACGCAAGGCTCCGGTCGCGAAAGCCGCAGCCAAGACCGCACCTGTGACCAAGGCCGTAGCTGTTGCCGCGAGCAAGCCGGCACGCCGGGCCGCACCCAAGGCCCGCCCGGCCAAGTGATGTGGTGGCAGCGCTGAGGCCGGCCGACGCGCCGCAGGGCTGCGTCACCGGCTTCGGGGTCGACACCATCGACCGCGCCTTGCCGCAAACGCAGTGCACGCGCTGCGGCTACCCCGACTGCCGCAGTTACGCGCAGGCCATCGCCGATGGCGATGCGGCCATCAACCGCTGCCCGCCCGGTGGCGCCGAAGGCATCGCGAGGCTCGCCGCGATCACCGGCCAGTCCGTCTTGCCGCTCGACGCCAGCCACGGCATCGAAGGCCCGCGCCACCTGGCGGTGATCGACGAGGCGGCGTGCATCGGCTGCACGCTGTGTCTGAAGGCCTGCCCGGTCGACTGCATCCTCGGCGGTCCCAAGGCCATGCACACCGTGATCGACGCGCTGTGCACCGGCTGCGAGCTGTGCATCCCGGCCTGCCCGGTCGACTGCATTTCGCTCGTCAACGTCACCGCTGAACGCACCGGCTGGTCGGCATGGGATGCGGCGCTGGCCGACGAAGCGCGCAAGCGCTACGGCTTTCACCAGTTCCGGCTGCAGCGCGACGAGCAAGAGCGCACCGCCCGACTCGAGGCGCGCGCAAGCGCCTTGCGCCCGCTGTGAGCGTCGCCAACAACTTGAAGGTGCTGTCGCTCATCGCGCCGATGACGCAGCTCAACACGCCCTACCCGTCCACGGCGTACCTGACCGGTTTCCTGCGCTCGCGCGGCTTCGACGCGGTGCAAGAAGACCTGGCGCTGGCGCTGGTGCTCGAGCTGTTCTCGACCGATGGATTGACGTCGGTGCGCGAGCGCATCGCCGAATTGCCCGAGCCCCTGCGCACGATGCGCGTGGTGGCATTCGACGAGCAGTTCGATCGCTACGTCTCGACGATCGGCCCCACGCTGGCGTTCCTACAGGGCCGCGATGCCACCCTCGCCCACCGCATCTGCAGCCGCGCCTTCCTGCCCGAAGGGCCGCGCTTCGACTCGCTTGATGTCTACATTGACGAGGACGGCGGCGACCCGCTGGCCTGGGCGTTTGGCGCGCTCGGCGTGCACGACCGCGCGCGGCACCTGGCCACGCTGTACCTCAACGACATCGCCGACGTGCTGCGCGAGGCCATTGATGCGCGCTTCGAGTTCGTGCGCTACGGCGAATCGCTGGCGCTCAGCCAGCCGACCTTCGAGCCACTGGCCGACGCGCTCGCCGCACCGCTGAACCTGATCGACCGCACGCTGCTGGCGCTGACGATGGCTGCGATCGAGCGACACCAGCCGCGCGTGGTGCTGATTTCGGTGCCCTTCCCCGGCGCGGTGTATGCCGCCTTTCGCATTGCGCAGGCCGTCAAGGCGCACGACCCGGGCATCACCACGGTGCTGGGCGGCGGCTATGTCAACACCGAACTGCGCGAGCTGAAAGAGCCGCGCGTGTTCGATTACTTCGACCACCTCACGCTGGATGCCGGCGAGCGCCCGCTGCTCGCACTGCTCGAGCACCTGCAAGGTCGCCGTTCCGCGCAGCGGCTGGTGCGCACCTACCGGCGCGAGCCCGAGACCGGCGCGGTGCAGTACGTCAACTGGATCGAAGCCGACATCGCCTTCGCCGAGGTCGGCACGCCCACCTGGGACGG
>CANFXR010000075.1 GCA_947451035.1 Burkholderiales bacterium | reverse complement strand
CGGATCTGCTCGGCGTAGTTCTTCATGTAGTCGGTCGAGGCCACCACCGGACCGGCGTGCGGCGCAAGCTGCTGCGTTACAAACGGCACGCGGGGCGTGTCGGTGGGGTGCAGCAAGTTCCAGCGCTCGGCGTCCTGGCCGTCGCGGGTCAGCTCGTTGAAGCTCGGGCAGCTCCACACGCGGGCGGCAACGCCCCAATCGACCTGCAACAGCTCGCGGGCGAACTGCGACTCGCGCAAGATGGTGCCGCTGCCCAGCAGGTTGACGCACGCAGCGCTGTCGGGCATCGCGGCCGGCGTCTCCTCGAGCAGGTACATGCCCTTGATGATCTGTTCTTCGGTGCCTGGCTTCATGCCCGGCATCGGGTAGTTCTCGTTGAGCAGCGTCAGGTAGAAATAGACGTTGTCCTGCTTTTCGATCATGCGCTTCAAGCCATGGTGCAGGATCACGCCCACCTCGTGCGCGAAGGTCGGGTCGTAGCTGATGCAGTTGGGAATGGTGCTCGCCAGGATGTGGCTGTGGCCGTCTTCGTGCTGCAAGCCCTCGCCATTGAGCGTGGTGCGCCCCGACGTGCCGCCCAGCAAGAAGCCGCGCGCTTGCATGTCGCCGGCCGCCCAGGCCAGATCGCCCACGCGCTGGAAACCGAACATCGAGTAGTACACGAAGAACGGAACCATGATGCGGTTGTTGGTCGAGTACGAGGTGGCCGCGGCGATCCAGCTGGCCATGCCGCCGGGCTCGTTGATGCCTTCTTGCAGGATCTGACCGGCCTTGTCCTCGCGGTAGTACATGACCTGGTCCTTGTCGACCGGGGTGTACTTCTGGCCTTCGGGGTTGTAGATGCCGATCTGGCGAAACAACCCTTCCATGCCGAACGTGCGCGCCTCGTCCACCAGGATGGGCACCACGCGCGGGCCGAGCGCCTGATCGCGCAGCAAGATGCCCAGAAAACGCACGAATGCCTGCGTGGTGCTGATCTCGCGGCCCTCGGCGGTGGCTTCGAACACCGGCGCGAAGGTCTCGATGGCCGGCACCGTGAACTGCTCATCGGCCTTCACGCGGCGCTTGGGCAAGTAGCCACCCAGGGCGGCCCGTCGCTCGTGCAGGTACTTCATCTCCGGCGTGTCATCGGCAGGCCGGTAGAACGGAATGTTGGGCAGTTCGCTGTCGGGGATCGGGAGGTTGAAGCGGTCGCGGAAGAACTTCAGGTCGTCGTCGCTCAGCTTCTTGGCCTGGTGCGCGGTGTTCTTGCCTTCGGCGGCGGCACCCATGCCCCAGCCCTTGACGGTCTTGGCCAGCAGCACCGTGGGCTGGCCCTGGGTGCGACTGGCCTTGTGGAAGGCGGCGTAGACCTTTTGCGCGTCGTGCCCGCCGCGGCGCAGGCCCCAGACGTCACGGTCGCTCATCTTGGCCACCAGTTCCATCGTGCGCGGATCGCGGCCGAAGAAGTTCTTGCGCACGAAGGCGCCGTCGTTGGCCTTGAAGGCCTGGTAGTCGCCGTCCAGCGTGTCGAGCATGATCTTGCGCAGCGCGCCGTCCTTGTCGCGCGCGAGCAGCGGATCCCAGTTGCTGCCCCAGATCAGCTTGATGACGTTCCAGCCCGAGCCGCGGAACTCGCCTTCGAGTTCCTGGATGATCTTGCCGTTGCCGCGCACCGGTCCGTCCAGCCGCTGCAAGTTGCAGTTGACGACAAACACCAGGTTGTCGAGCTTCTCGCGTGCGGCCAGTCCGATCGCGCCCAGACTTTCGGGCTCGTCCATCTCGCCGTCACCACAAAACACCCAGACCTTGCGGTTGGACGTGTCGGCGATGCCGCGGGCGTGCAGGTACTTCAAGAACCGCGCCTGATAGATCGCCATCAGCGGGCCGAGGCCCATCGACACCGTGGGGAACTGCCAGAACTCGGGCATCAGCTTGGGGTGCGGATAGCTGCTCAGCCCCAGGCCGGCACCTTCCTGGCGGAAGTTGAGCAGTTGCTCCTCGGTCAGTCGTCCCTCGAGGAATGCACGGGCATAAACGCCCGGCGCGCTGTGTCCCTGGATGTAGAGCAGATCGCCGCCATGGCCCTCGCGCTCGGCCTGCCAGAAGTGGTTGAAGCCCGCGGAGAACATGTGCGCCAACGAGGCAAAACTGCTGATGTGTCCGCCCAGATCGCCGCCATCGGCCGGGTGCAGCCGGTTGGCCTTGACCACCATCGCCATCGCGTTCCAGCGCATGCACGCGCGCAACCGGCCTTCGAGTTCGAGGTTGCCGGGATTGCGCTCCTCCTCGTCCGGCTCGATGGTGTTGACGTAGCCGGTGTTGGCCGAGAACGGCATGTCGATGCTGTTTTGGCGCGCGTGCTCAAGCAATTGCTCGAGCAGGTCGTGCGCTCGCTGCGGGCCTTCGGCCTCGATGACGGCCGACAGCGCGTCGAGCCACTCCCGTGTTTCCTGGGTGTCGGGGTCAGAGGCGGTGGCGCCGGCAAGCGGCTCGGACTGGCTGGACATGGAAACTCCCTGGAGGTGTCGACTCAATGGCGGAAGTTTCTCACACCGCCTATTGATTCCAAATGGCGGGTGTGATTTTCATAATACGACAAGAAAAAGCACCCTCTGCAGCCATCGGGGCGGGCACGCGACGCGCTCGATAATCCGCCCATGGACCCTGCGCCGAACGACTCCACGCCCTCGGCACCCGCTGCAAAGCGCTTGCGCAACGTGCTCGAGCGCTGGTGGCAGTTCCTGTCGACCAGCCGCCCAAACCGCTTTGCGACGCTGGCGCCGCTGGTGTCGGTGCTGCTGTTCCTGGCGGCCATCAGTTCGGCGTCCTGGTACCTGCGCACCGAGGAGTCGCAGCGGGAATCGGAGGCCCTGCGGCGCGACACCGAAATCTCGCAACAGCAGATCCGGCTGCGCTTCATCGAGAACGAGGAGCGCCTGGCGCGCATCGCGCAGGACCTGGCCTTGCACCCCACTCAACGCGCGATCTTCACACGCGCGGCCGCCGAGCTGATCCGCGAACGCCCCGAGATCACCCGGGTGTCCTGGCTGGCACCTGACGGCACCACGATCGCCACGCTGTCGACCCACGGATTTGCGGAGAGCGAAGACGACCCCGCCGACGTGGCACCCCCGCAGCAGAGCGTTGGCGTGCGAAACAGCGCCTTCAGCAACGCTCGCAACACGCTGTCTGCGGCCTACTCGAGAGCCTACGCCGACAACACCGAGTCCAACGTGTTCCAGGTGCACGTGCCGCTGGTCGTGCGCAAGGCATTTCTGGGCATGCTGGTGGCCGAGTACTCGACCGACAGCCTGATCCGCTACCTGGTGGCGCCCGACATCAGCAACCGCCACACCATCAGCCTGATGGACGCCGCAGGCAAAACACTGGCCAGCACGGTGGTGCAAACGCCGGGCCAGAAAAAACTCGCCTCGTCCGCGGTCTATGAGGTGCCAGCGCTTCCCTCGGGAAACTGGCTGTTTCTGCGTGGCGAAGCACAGCGCACATCGGCCGGACTGATCGGCAACACGCTGTTCTGGATCGTTGTGGCATTGAGCGCGCTCACGGTGTGGATGCTGTTGGGCACATGGCGGCACATGCGGCAGCAAACGCAGATGCAAAGCGCGCTGGTCTCGGAAACCAACTTCCGGCGGGCGATGGAAAACTCGATGCTCACCGGCATGCGCGCCATGGACATGGCCGGGCGCATCACCTACGTCAACCCGGCGTTCTGCCTGATGACAGGTTTCAGCGAGAACGAGCTGATCGGTCTGTCGCCGCCGTTCCCCTACTGGCTGCCCGACCAGATCGATGGAAGCCACCGTCTGCTCCAACAAGAGCTGCAAGGACTCACGCCGGCCGGCGGCTTTGAAGTCAAGGTCATGCACAAGGGCGGCGAGATCTTCGATGCCCGCATGTATGTGTCGCCGCTGGTCGACCCCAAGGGCGTGCAGACGGGCTGGATGACGTCGATGACCAACATCACCGAAGCCAAACGCATCCGCGATCAGCTGTCGGCCTCTCACGAGCGCTTCACCACCGTGCTCGAAGGCCTGGACGCATCGGTGTCGGTGCTGTCGGTGCAGCAAGGCGAACTCCTGTTTGCCAACCGGTCGTACCGGCTGTGGTTCGGGGCCGATGCGCTGGGCCATGCGCTGCTGGCCGGCGACGACATCGCCGCGATGCCCAACGCGGGCGACGAAGACTCGGTGGAAGACCTCGGCGGGCTGCCCACGCAAGAACTCACCGAAACGGGCTCCGACCCGCACGAGGTGCTCGTCGAGCCGCTGAACAAGTGGTTCGACGTGCGTGCGCGCTACTTGCAGTGGACGGACGGGCGCCTGGCGCAAATGTTGATCGCCACCGATGTGACGGCCCGGCGCAACGCGGAAACCCTGGCCGCCCATCAGGCCGACAAGGCGCAGGTCACCAGCCGCCTGGTGACGATGGGCGAAATGGCGTCCTCGGTGGCACACGAATTGAACCAGCCGCTGACCGCCATCACGAATTACTGCAACGGCATGGTCTCTCGGGTCAAGGGCGAGTCGATCGAAAAAGACGACCTCATCGCCGCGCTGGAGAAGACCTCCCGGCAGGCGCAGCGCGCCGGCCAGATCATTCACCGCATCCGCGCCTTCGTGAAGCGCAGCGAGCCGCAGCGACTGGCCACGCAGGCCCGAACACTCGTCGAAGAAACCATCGAACTGGCCAGCATCGAACTCAACCGCCGCAAGGTGGTGATCCAGTTCTACGTTGCCAGCCGCCTGCCCACGTTGTGGGTCGATCCGATCCTGATCGAGCAGGTGCTGTTGAACCTTCTGAAAAACGCCGCTGAAGCGATCGACTCGGCGGGCCTGCCCCCCGCGCGGCGCAGCATCGACTTGCGCGTGGTGCCCCGGCAGACCTCGGACGAAGGTCTGGTGGTGGAGTTCAGCGTGACCGACATGGGACCGGGCATACGACCGGAAGTGCTGGCCCGACTCTACGAAGCCTTCTTCTCGACCAAGCCTGAAGGGCTGGGCATCGGACTGAGTCTTTGCCGCTCGATCATCGAGTCGCACAGGGGCCGGATCCGAGCCGAGAACCTATACACTGGCGGCGCGATTTCAGGCTGCTGTTTTGCGTTTACGCTGCCCGTTGAAATCGACCGGATCGACTCCCCTCCTGCATTGAACAAGGCAGTTACCTCATGAGCTTGATTCCGAAAAAAGGCACCGTCCACGTGGTCGATGACGATGAGGCCGTTCGCGACTCATTGCAGTGGCTGCTCGAGGGCAAGGACTACCGCGTCAGATGCTTCGATTCGGCGGAGTCTTTCCTGTCACGCTTCGATCCACGCGAAGTGGCGTGCGTGCTGGCCGACATCCGCATGGACGGCATGAGCGGCCTCGAATTGCAAGACCGGCTGATCGAACGCAAGAGCCCCTTGCCCATCGTGTTCATCACCGGCCACGGCGATGTGCAAATGGCGGTGTCGTCGATGAAAAAGGGCGCGCTCGATTTCATCGAAAAGCCCTTCAAGGAAGACGAGTTGCTGAGCCTGGTCGAGCGCATGCTCGAAAAAGCGCGCCTGGCGTTCTCGCAGCAACAAGAAGCCGCCAGTCGCGACGCCTTGCTGTCGCGGCTGACCGCGCGTGAAGGCCAGGTGCTCGAGCGCATCGTCGCCGGCCGGCTCAACAAGCAGATCGCCGATGACCTCGGCATCAGCATCAAGACGGTCGAGGCGCACCGCGCCAACATCATGGAAAAACTCAACGCCAACACCGTGGCCGACTTGCTCAAGACCGCCCTGAGCGCTCAGGCCAAGGCTTGACGCACGTCGCCTTTGGCTGCGTGACAAAGGCCGCCTCACCGCGGCCTTTGTCGTTTCACAAGAGGCTCACGCCATGACCAACCCCCTGCTGCGCGTGGACGCGCTGCCCGCCTTCGACGAGATCCTCCCCGAGCACGTGGCACCGGCCATCGATGCGCTGCTGCAAGCCAACGATGCGGCGCTCGAGCGTGCCGTCGGCCCTGAAGTGGCGTGCGATTACGACGCCGTGTCGGCCGTGCTCGACACCGCCAGCGAACGGCTGCACCGCGCCTGGGGCGCCGTGGGCCACCTCAACGCCGTGGCCGACACGCCCGAGCTGCGCGCGGCCTACACCGCCGCGCTGCCCAAGGTCAGCGAGCAGTCCAGCCGCCACGCCGCCGATGAGCGGCTGTACGCCAAGTACAAGGCCATCGCGCAGCACGCCGACAGCCTCAGCCCGGCGCGCGCCAAGGCCCTGAGCAACGCGATGCGCGATTTCGTGCTGGCCGGCGCCGAGTTGCAAGGCGAGGCCAAGCAGCGGTTCCAGCGGCTGCAGGAGCTGCAGGCCGACTTGTCGCAAAAGTTCTCCGAGCACGTGCTCGACGCGACCGATGGCTACGCTTACTACGCCAGCGAAGACGAGTTGCAAGGTGTGCCCGATGACGCAAAGCAGGCCGCCTTGGCAGCCGCGCAGGCCGAAGGCAAGCCGGGCTGCAAGATCACGCTGCATTTCCCGAGCTACTTTCCGGTCATGCAGTACGGCAGCAACCGCGCGCTGCGCGAGCGGCTCTACACGGCCAACGTCACACGCGCCAGCGAGCTCGGCCCCGCCGAGCAGGACAACACCGAGGTGATGCGCGAGTTGCTGCGCCTGCGCCAGGAAGAAGCCGCGCTGCTGGGCTATCAGAGCTACGCCGACGTGTCGCTGGTGCCCAAGATGGCCACCTCGCCGCAGCAGGTGCTCGACTTCCTGCGCGATCTGGCGCGCCGCGCCCGACCCTACGCCGAGAAGGACCTGGCCGAGTTGCGCGGCTTCGCCCGCGAGCAGCTCGGCCTGCCCGACCTGCAGGCCTGGGACGTGCCCTACGCCAGCGAAAAGCTCAAGGAAGCGCGCTACGCCTTCAGCGATCAGGAGGTCAAGCAGTACTTCACCGAACCCAAGGTGCTCGAAGGCCTGTTCCACATCATCGAAACGCTGTTCGAGGTGTCGATCCGCCCCGACAGCGCACCGGTGTGGCATCCGAGCGCGCGCTTTTTCCGCATCGAGCGCGCCGGCGGCTCCGATGGCGAACCCGAACTGGTGGGCCAGTTCTATCTGGACCCCTACGCGCGCCCCGGCAAGCGCCCCGGCGCCTGGATGGACGATGTGTGCGGGCGCTGGGCGCGCCCCGAAGGCTGGCTGCAAAAGCCGGTGGCGCAGCTGGTGTGCAATTTCACGCCGCCCGCGCCAGGCCGTCCGGCAGTGCTCAGCCACGACGACGTGACCACGCTGTTCCACGAGTTCGGCCACGGCCTGCATCACCTGCTGACCCGTGTCGATGACATCGGCGTGTCGGGCATCTCGGGCGTCGAGTGGGACGCGGTGGAACTGCCCAGCCAGTTCATGGAGAACTTCTGCTGGGAATGGGACGTGGTCAAGCGCCTGACCGCGCATGTCGACACCGGCGAGCCGCTGCCGCGCGAGCTGTTCGACCGCATGCTGGCCGCCAAGAATTTCCAGAGCGGGCTGCAAACGCTGCGGCAGGTGGAGTTTTCTCTGTTCGACATGCGGCTGCACGCGGAACCGGGCAGCGAAGATCGCATCGAAGCACTGACCAACGAGGTGCGCAGCGAGGTCTCAGTGTTCCAACCCCCGGCCTTCAACCGCTTCGCGCACAGCTTTTCTCATATCTTTGCGGGCGGCTACTCGGCCGGCTACTACAGTTACAAGTGGGCCGAGGTGCTGTCGGCTGACGCTTGGGGCGCATTCGAGGAAACTGCGGGCGAGTCGGGCGTGCTCAATGCGCAAACGGGCCGGCGTTATCTGCGCAGCGTGCTCGAAGTGGGCGGCAGCCGCCCGGCAATGGACAGCTTCAAGGCGTTTCGCGGTCGGGAGCCGACCATCGATGCCTTGCTGCGGCATCAGGGCATGAGTTGAGGCATTGAACGCGCGGCGCATCAAGGAGACACACCATGAATTCGACACTGTTGAACCGACTGGCCAACGATCCGCTGCGGGCCGCCTCTTTGGCGCTCATGACGCTGCTGATGGCCGGCGCAGCCTCACCGAGCCTGGCGCAATACAAGGTCATCGGCAGCGATGGCCGCATCACCTACACCGACCAGCCCCCTCTGGGCGCCGGCGACCAGTTGTCGCAAGTGAAGACGCAGCGGGTCGCGCCCTCGGCCGACGTGTCGTTGCCGGCCGAGTTGCGCCAGGTCGCACAGCGCTACCCGGTGACCCTGTACGTGTCGGCCAACTGCGCACCGTGTGACCAGGGCCGGCAGTTGCTGCGCAGCCGTGGCATCCCTCACCTTGAAAAGACCGTGGTCACGGGCGACGACGGCGAAGCCTTGCAACGACTCACCAACGGGCGCGACCTGCCGGCCTTGAGCATCGGCACGCAGGTGGTGCGCGGCCTGTCGGGTGACACCTGGACCTCGTACCTCGACGCGGCCGGCTACCCCAAGGAGTCGAAGCTGCCTTCGACCTACCACTTCGCGCCGGCGTCACCGCTCACCCAGCGCACCGAAGCGCCACGCGAAACGGTCTCGGCCCGCCCACCCGCGGTGCTCGATGGCGCGCGCGAAGTGCGCCCTCCGCGCAAGGTCGTCACCCCCGACAACTCGGGCATCAAATTCTGAGTTGAGCGCCACGCCCTGCGCCGCGGGCGGCCAGGCTGCCTGAGGCGACCGCGGCGGCCATCATCCACAGCAGCGTGGCGGCGCCCAGTGCGCCGCCGATCAATCCGAACACCAAGGGCATCACCGCGCCGGCGGCGTTGATGGTCATCGAGCGCACGGCCAGCGCTTCGCCCTGGCGCTCGAGCGGCGTGATGTGGTGCAGCACCGTCATCACCATCGGCTGCACGCAGCCCAAAGCCATGCCCAGCAGCGCGCTGCAACCGGCCATGGCCAGCGCCGAACCGGCGAACGAGTACACGCCGAAAGCCACCCCGGTGGTCAGCATGGCCCCCACCAGGACCTGCGCCTCGCGCAGCCGGTGGGCCAGAAACGGAATGACCAATCGCACGCCGGTCACCGCCGCCGCAAAGCTGCCCAGGATCAATCCGATGGCCGAAGCGCTCAGGCCGCGCTCGTGGCCCAGCACGGGCACCAGGAACGAGTGCAGGTCCCAGCTCGCCGAAAGCAGCCAGTTCACCAGCAGCAGCCGACCGAGGCCGGGCAACTTCAGCAAGCTCCAAACGCCCTGCCTCGCACCGGCCGCTGCTCGGGCGGCGGGTGTTTCATGAGGCACCCAGCGCATGCCGGCCAGGGCGAGCAGCGGCAGGCAGGTCAGCGCCACAAACGCGCTGCCGAAGCCGGCCGCATCGATGGCCGTGCCCGCCAGCACCGGACCGACCATGTTGGACAGCGCCGGCGCCAGACCGAGCCAGCTGAACACCCGCGTGATCTGGGTGCTGTCGCCCGCGGCGAGCCGCCCGGCGCTGCGCTGGATGGTGATCAAGCCCATGTTGGCCCCCACGCCGCACAGCATGGCAGCCACGCTCAAGCTGGCAAAGGAGCACCACGCCGGCAGCGTGCGCAGCGCATCGAGCGCGGCCCAACCGCTGTGTGGCGCAGTCGAGGTGAGCCACACCGACGCGCCCGCCAGCAGCCCGCCGCCGGCGGTGAGCGCCACCGCCAGATGCATCGGCCGGTGGTAGCCGAGGCGATCGGCCATGCGCCCTACGCGCAGTGACGTGGTCACCGGCGCCGCCGCAAAAAGCCCCAGCAGCAAACCGACCACCCAGGCGGGATGTCCCTGCCTGAGCATCAGCAGCGGTGCGGCCACGCGCACGCCGGCCATGCACGAATGCAAACACACCTGGCCCAGGATCAGCGCGAGCAAGGCGGGCGAGAAACCTCTCATGCGAAAGTCAGACCGGGCCTGCCCGGCCGCACCTGGCGCAGGGTTCGAACGCATCCGCAAGCCATCCGTTCATGTGCCTGGCTCCGGGCTCGACTCGTCGCCGAGCGAGGCGGACGGTTCATCGTCGGCAGGCGCGCCCGGCAGCAGCGCCTGGGTGCGGACCTCGGACAGCGCCTCGACCGACTTGAGCTTGCGCGTCATCGCGTTGGTGCGCGTTTGCGCGAGGTCGATGGTGTTGCTCGCTTCATCGAGCTTCTTCTTGGTCTTGGCCAGCACCTCGCCGAACTTGGAGAACTCGGTCTTCACCGCGCCGAGCACTTCCCAGACCTCGGTGGAGCGCTTTTCGAGCGCCAGCGTGCGAAAGCCCATCTGCAAGCTGTTGAGCGTGGCCAGCAGCGTGGTGGGGCCGGCCAGCGTGACACGGTACTCGCGCTGCAGCGCTTCCATCAGGCCCGGGCGGCGCAGCGCCTCGGCGTACAGCCCTTCGGTGGGCACGAACAAAATCGCGAACTCGGTGGTGTGCGGCGGCGCCACGTACTTGTCGCGGATGGTCTTGGCCTCCGCGCGCAAGCGCATCTCGATCGCGCGGCCGGCGGCTTCGGCTTCGGGCTTGTCGGCGCGCTCTTGCGCATCGAGCAGCCGCTCGTAATCCTCGCGCGGAAATTTCGCGTCGATGGGCAGCCACAGCGGCACGCCGTCGTCACGGCGGCCCGGCAGCTTGATCGCGAACTCGACGCGTGCGCCGCTGCCCGGCACCGTCTCGACGTTGGTCGCGTACTGCTCGGGCGTGAACACCTGCTCGAGCAAACCGGCGAGTTGCACCTCGCCGAAGATGCCGCGCGTCTTCACGTTGGTCAGCACGCGGTTGAGCGACCCCACGTCCTTGGCCAGACCCTGCATTTCGCCCAAGCCCCGGTGCACCTGCTCGAGCCGGTCGGCGACTTGCTTGAAGCTCTCACCCAAGCGTGCTTCGAGCGTGGCGTGGAGCTTTTCATCGACCGTGGCGCGCATTTGCTCGAGCTTGAGCTCGTTGCCCTGTTGCAAGGCGGTCAGACGCTGCTCGACGCTGGCCTTGACTTCACTGAGGCGGCGCTCATTGGCCTCAGCCATCTCGCGCAGCTGGATACCGAGAGCATCCGAAAAGCGCTTGAGCGCCAGGTCCTGCGACTCGCGCGAGGACTGCGCCTGCGTGGTTTGCGCTTGGCTGGCCGCCTGCAGCGACTGCCCCACCGTGGTGGGCATCGCCGCGAGCTGGACGCGAAAGCTGTCGATCTGCTCGTTTTGCGTGCGGGCCACGTCGCCTTGCTGGTTCAGCAGCGTTTGCTGAAAGGTGCCCAGCACGCTGCCGAGTTCGAGCCGCGTGCCTTGCGCGCTGCGCCCGAGCTCGTCGCGCAGTTCGCGCTCGACGCGCTCCGAGCCGGCGCGAAAGGCGTCCATCAGCGCTTGCTGGCGTGCGGCAGCGTCACCGCCATCGTTCCTGCGCAGCGCGATCCACAGCAGCAACAGCACCGACAAGCCCGCCAGCACCAACGTGATCCACAGCAGGTTTTCCGTCATCGAAAGATTGTCTCAGGCGGGTGACGGCGGTGAATACAAGGGATCGGCCCGCGACGCCCACGCCTGCGCATGGGCGAGCGCCAGGCGCAAGGTGTTGAGCTGCAAGGCCACGGTGTCCTCGATGACGTGGCCGTAGCCACCGGCCATCGACACCGCCACCGGCACGCGGCGCTGCAAGGCAGAGGCAAACACCCGGCGATCGCGCTCGGCGAGCCCCGCGGCGGTGAGCTTCAAGCGGCCCAGTCGGTCGGCCTCGTGCGGGTCGGCACCGGCCAGAAAGAAGATCAGCCCCGGCGCGGCGCCCTCGGGGCCGGCTTCGTGATGCGCCCACATCCGCTCCAGCGCGCCGTCGAGCGCGGCCAGGTAATCGTCGTCGCCGCAGCCATCGGGCAACTCGACATCCAGGTCGCTCGGCTCCTTGCGAAACGGAAAGTTCTTCGCGCCATGCAGCGACAGCGTGTAGATCGACGCGTCGTCGCGACAGATGGCCGCGGTGCCGTTGCCCTGGTGCACATCCAGATCGACCACCGCCACGCGCAGCGGCCGGGCGTGCCGGTGGGGCCACTCGGCTTGCATCACGCGGGCGGCCACCACCACATCGTTGAACACGCAAAAGCCGCTGCCCCGATCCGCATGGGCGTGATGGGTGCCGCCGGCCAGGTTGACCGCCACACCGCCGGTCAGCGCAGCGCGAGCGGCGGCCACGCTGGCGCCCACCGAGCGGCGCGAGCGCTCGACCATCTGGGGCGACCACGGGAAGCCGATTTCGCGCTGTTCAGCCGCGCCCAGCGTGCCGTCGACCACGGCGGCCACATACGCCGGCGTGTGTGCCAGCGTCAGTTCAGGCCATGAGGCGAGCGGCGCCTCGACGAGTTCGACGCCGGCCAGTTCGCCGGCCACCCGGTCACGCAACAAGCGGTACTTGGCCATCGGGAAGCGATGTCCGGGCGGCAAAGGGAGCACAAAGTGGTCGGAATGAAAGGCCTGCACCGGGCCATTGTGCCGAGCGCGGACGCGGCGTCGACGGCCGTCGATCGGCCTCGATTCAACAAAATTGCTGCAACGCAACAAAAAAGCTTGCAAAGACCGATCGGGTCCGTATACTTCGAGTCATGCTGCAGTGCAACAAAACAGGCATCGCAGCTAAAGGGTGTTGTCCAGCAATGGATTTTTAGCTTCCCTCACGTTGTCTGTCTCTCTTCCATCCACTGTCCCAGGAGAATTCTCATGCTGACCGCAGAACAAATCATCGCCGCTCAAAAGTCGAACATCGAAACCCTTTTCGGCCTGTCGGCCAAGGCCTTCGAAGGCGTCGAAAAGCTGGTTGAACTGAACCTTCAAGTCGCCAAGGCCGCTCTGAGCGAAGCCGCCGACACCACCCAGGCTGCTCTGGCCGCCAAGGACCCGCAAGAACTGCTGGCTCTGCAAACCGCGCTGATGCAGCCGGTCGCCGAAAAGGCCGCTGCCTACAGCCGTCACCTGTACGACATCGCCACGTCGACCACCGCCGAGCTGACCAAGTCGGCCGAAGCCACCGCTTCTGACGCGCAGAAGAAGTTCACGACGCTGGTTGACACCGCAGTCAAGAACGCACCTGCCGGCAGCGAAAACGTGGTGGCTCTGGTGAAGACCACCGTGGCTGCTGCCAACAACGCCTACGAAAGCGTGCACAAGGCTTCCAAGCAAGCTGTGGAAGCGGCTGAAGCCAACTTCCAGGCCCTGACCAGCACGGCCGTCAAGGCCACCGCTGCCACCAAGGCCAAGCGCACTGCTTGATTCGTGACACGACAAGCGGGGCCCCACGAGGGCGCCGCCTTGTGCCGCGATCAAGGGGCCCGGTTCACGCCGGGCCCCTTTCCTTTTGGGCCGGCACTTCCCTTGCGTGATCACGGCTTATTCCAAAAATACGCAGTGACCACATGAAAAATATAGTTAAACAAACTAAAGAGCCCAGCTAAAGTCGCGGGCTTCCTGTTGCGGCCAGGCTCGTCGCCTGACCACCCCCAAAGACTTCTTCATGGATTTCACTGCACCTCTGAGCGGCTTCGGCATCGGCGCCATCGTCGGCATGACCGGTGTGGGCGGCGGCT
>CANFXR010000074.1 GCA_947451035.1 Burkholderiales bacterium | reverse complement strand
CAGTGGCTCGAGGTGGCCCTGGCTGCACTTCCCTTGCGACCCCAACGCCGATACAAATGAAACCCACACGACTGAAGACCGTTCTCGAATCGCTGCTCAACCAGCGCTGGCCCGCTTTCATCTGGGGGCCGCCGGGCATTGGCAAGAGCTCCATCGTGCAGACCATCGCGCGCGAGCGCAATTTGCCGGTGGTCGACTTGCGTGCGAGCTTGCTTGACCCGACCGATCTGCGCGGCATTCCGGCCATCGAAGGCGGTCGAGCGGTGTGGTGCCCGCCGGCTTTTCTGCCGCGTGAGGGTGAGCCACCGGGTGTGCTGTTTCTGGATGAGATCAACGCAGCGCCGCCCATGGTGCAAGCCAGCTTGTATCAACTGGTGCTCGATCGCCGCGTGGGCGAATACGTGCTGCCCGATGGCTGGTGGATCGTGGCCGCGGGCAACCGGCAGCAAGACCGCGCGGTGACCTTTCGCATGTCGAGCGCGCTGGCCAACCGCTTCGTGCACCTGGAGCTCGAACCAGACGTGGACGACTGGCGCGAGTGGGCCATCGGCCGGCGGCTCGATCCGCTGGTGGTGTCGTTCGTGGGCGTGCGGCCCAAGCTGTTGTGGCAAGAGCCTGCCGACACTGCAGCCTACCCCACGCCGCGCTCGTGGGAAATGGCGTCTGACGTGATGGGCACCTTTGGCGGCCACAAGGCCTGCGCCGACGTGCTGCCCGGAATCATCGGCACCGGTGCGGCGGTGGAATTTGCGGCCTACGTGAAGAAGGCCGTCAACGAGAAGCACATGCGCGCCATCGTGGTCGACCCGCTCGGTGCCGAACTGCCCGAAGCACTCGATGGCATCTACCTGCTGACCTCGTGGCTGGCGTATCACGCTGAGGACAGCGATGTGTCCAAGGCCAGCGCCGCACTGCTTGGGCGGCTGCCTCCCGAGTTTGGCGTGGTGCTGGCGCGCGACATGATCAAGGCGCGACCGGCCTTCATGCGCGAGAGTGGCTACAAGGACTTCATCAAGGCCCATGGCCACCTCATCGCGCGCTGAGGCGGCGCCACTCGGCGCAGAGCAACGCGCGCTGGTGGCGCAGCGCGTGCTGCGTGCGCGGGTGCGTCTGGCCCTGGCGCAGCCGTTTCTGGCAACGTCGGTCATGCGCTTGCCGGTGCGCGAAGTTGCCGGCATGGCCTGGTGCCCCACCGCGGCCACCGACGGTTATCACATCTTTTACAACCCCGACTGGATGGCCCGGCTCAACGATGCCGAGTTGCGGGGCCTGCTCGCCCACGAGGTGCTGCACGTGCTGTTCGACCACGCCGACCGGCGGCGCGAGCGCGACCCGAAGGGCTGGAACATCGCGTGCGATTTCGCGATCAACCTGCTCCTGGTCGGCCAGGGCTTCAGGCTGCCTGAAGGCGGGCTGATGACACAACAGTTCGCCGGCATGACGGCCGAGCAGATCTATGGTGAGTTGCGAGCCAAGGCCAAGTCGCAACCAAAGCCACCGGCCAATGGGACATCTGCTCCACCGGACGATGAGGACGGTGCCAGCCTGGCAGATGGCGGAGCGCTGCCCAACATCGGCGCCGACTTACTCGATGCCGATGACCCGAACGTGAGACCGATGCGCAGCGCTGATGCGCCCGATGCCGAGAAGCTCGATGAGCTGCGACGCGAACTGCGGGAGGACGCCACCGCCCGGCTGCAAGGCCAGGGCGCCGCAGGCTTCAAGCAAGAGTGCGACGCCGACGATGCCCGCCGCATCGACTGGCGCGCGTTGCTGCGAGCGTGGCTCAACGACCGCATCAAGGGCGACTGGACGAGCTACCCCTTCAGCAAGAAGCACATCCATCGCGGGCTGTTCATGCCGTCGGCCAGCATGGCGGTGCCTGGGCATGTGGTGTTTGCCATCGACACCTCGGGCTCGATGGACACCGACACGCTGGGCAAGATCGTCGGTGAGCTGCGTGCGTTCAGAGAGACGTTTCCGTGCCAGCTCACGGTGCTGCAAGCCGATGCCGACGTCCAGGAAGTCACGCGCTTCGATGCCATGGACGGCACCGAAATCCCGACCCGATTGCAAGTGGTCGGGCGCGGCGGCACCGACTTTCGGCCGGTGTTCGAGTGGGTGCAGCGCGAAGCCGAAGGCGCCATCGTGCTCTACGCCACCGACGGCTTTGGCACCTTTCCACAGACCGCGCCATCCAGTCCTGTGATCTGGCTGTTCACGCCGCCGCACGCAGCGCCCGAGCGGGCGCCGTTCGGGGCGGTGGTGTGCACGTAGTCCTGAAAACCACACCCATCCAAGACAATCCCAAAGGAGACCCGAATGAAGCGAATCGCCAACCTGCATCAGGCACTGGAGAACATCGATATCGACAGCCAGCTGAGAGAGGTCATCCAATCCGTGCTCGGGCGCATCACCGACCTGGCCGGTGAGCGCAGGGGCAGGGCGGTGGAAGTGGCCACCGGCCATGAGATCGGGCGCCTTGCTGGCGACAGCCCGCTCGTGATGGTCATCCCCGGCGAGGGCCACGGCGCATGCATGCCCATCTTGCTGGCCGTGAGCGACTCGAAGCACCGCGGCGCGAAGTCACCCAAGGCGGTGATGCAGCGCATGCAAGAAGTGCTGGTCGAATGCGACCCCATCGTTCAGGCGGCGATCTTCCTGAGTGACGCCACCGGCATCGGCGCGGTGCTCGAGGACAACATCAAGCTGATGGACGCCCATCTCAAAAAAGGCAAGCTCAAGGGCTTCTTGCCCGTGGTCGCCGTGGGCAACAAGCTGACGGTGCTGGATTGGCAGCCTTGAGGGTGTCGCCAGACGCGAGAGGCCACGCAGCCGATCAGCGCGGGGTCAGCCCATGCTGATCCCTAAGAAGATCAAGGTCGGGCTGAAGTGGTACGACGTGGAGATGCTCGACACCATGCCCAATAAGGGCAAGATGGGCCGGGTGTTTTTCACCAGCAAGCTCATCCAGATCGCCCAGCGCAGCAACCGCACCGGCCGCACCTTCAAGCCCGCCGAGATCAGCGACACCTTCTGGCACGAACTCACCCACGCCATCCTGCACGACATGGAGCATCCGTTGTGCAGGAACGAGAGGTTTGTGAGTGGGTTTGCTGAGCGGTTGAATCGGGCGGTGAAGTCGGCGAGGTTTTGAACAGACTCCAACTGACCTGCACGAATTTGAACTGAGCCCCATAAGTGGGACGAACTTCTAGGGCTCCCATGGAAAAGTACGAGGCTGAGTTCAAGTTCAAGGTCGTTGAGATCTCTCTTGCTTGCGAGGGCGAATTGCGGAGTAGCCGTCGTCGTTGACGAAGGCTGCACTCCAGGGCGCTTCACTGTCACGCACGTGCCAGCGCCTGGCTCAGCCTGCGCTCCCGGGCCGACGTCCAGTCGTCCACCCCATATCCGCCAAGAATGCGGTTCAGAACTGCAAGACATCGAATGCGCAAATCGCCAGGGATCGATTCAGCGCAAGCCTTCAAGACGTCTTCATGGTCTGCACCCAGCATCGCCTCGGGTCGCAAACTAGTCCAGCTTGCGAGCAGAGCCCAGGCCTGTGAAGGCGTGAGGCCAAGCGCGGCAATCTCATCTAGCGCCGATCGCACATCGGGATGCAAGACCAAGGATGTGGCGCGTGCATCAAGGTCGTCCATGCTGGCGCCGCCAGCGAGGTACTCCGCGAGCTCTTGCGCCATGAGGCGCAAGGGAGCGGGCGTGCCGTGAGCTATCGGGGGTGACTTCCTGACTGGCTTTGCTGGAGAAGGGTCTGTGCTTGCCGTCGCGCCGGGCACAGGCTTGGGCTTTGGCGTGTCCTTTGGTTGTTGGCTTGCCGGCTTCTTCAGGTACTCCGGAATCTGTATCTCGTCCATGGCTGCGGCCATGTCGCTGACGCTGGCTGCAGCGGATCGTGTGCGCCAAACGCTCGGCTGGTTCATGCTCCGGAAATCCTCTGCCGGTGTGGCTAATCGGCTCATGGACATGCTCATGGAGCGCGGTGGCGACATCATGTGCATAGCCTGATCACAGAGTTCCACGCTGCCGGTTGCTCCCCAGCCTGCGGCAAGCATCGCCTCTACGCGGTGCAGTTCAGCCTCTTCGGCAGGCTTGTCGGCCTCTGCACGCTGGTGCACGAGGATGCAGTTGGTTTGAGGCCCCATCAGCTGGTAAGCCAGTGCCAGGCGCAGCGATTCAGCCTCCGCTGCCGTCTCAATGCGCTTGGCTGCAGCCATGCGCGCCAAGGAGTCGCCAGGGCAAGGTGCATTGGCTTGGCAACTCGCGATCGTGAGCTGTTCTTCATGTTCGTTGGTGCCAAGAAGGCGCACAGCAGCGCCTGTCGTACGGGTACTTATGCCGGCAAAGGCGATCACCGTGTCGCCACCGAACACGTTCAGGGGCACTGCGGTTTGCCACTGCGTGTGGCCACCCCAGTCGATGCGAATGTCTCGCCACACCTGTTGTCGCATGCGAACGAGCATGCGCGAGGCCGCAGCTTCCAACGCCTCGCCCGGTGTGGCGAACTCGCACGCACCGCCTGTGGCCTCGGCCAGTGAGCGGATGACGCTTTGGGCCGGTGAGGAGCCAACGCCGATCACGAAGATTCGGTGGCCGCTTGCCTTGGCAGCTTCGATCGTTTCTTCGACCGCCCAGATCTCGCCATCGGTGAGCAACAGCACATCGGCGTTGCCCATGCCTCGTGCCGCTGGCAGCTTGAACACCGAAGCCAAGGCGCCGTGCATTTCGGTGCCACCCAGATCGGCATTGATGCGCTCGATGAGCGAGCCCAGTTGAGTTCGCGCCATGGGGCTGCAGGCGGTGGGCTTGAGTCGGTGCTCGAAGGTGGAGCCGAAGCAAGTCAGGCTGACCTGATCAGCCTCGCCCAGCCCTTGCAAGACACCGGCCAATGCCGCGCGTGCTGACTTGATGCTGTCGCCGCCCATGGAGCCTGAGCAGTCCACCAGTAGCTTGAGAGCGAGGCTCTCGCGCGGCGCTGCCGCTGCCGGCTGAAACGCTGCCATCGCCACCACCGGTGCGGTCTCGGAGAGGCTGTCGCGCGCTTCGGTGAGCGCCGAGGCAGAAGGCTCCCCGGGGTTCAGCACGATCACCACATCGCGGTCGAGCCAGGCGCCCTCAGTCAGATCGAACCTCAAACCGTCCTCGGCCGGTTGGATCGTGAATCGGTGTGTGGGGCAGTCGAGCGCGGAACCCGCCAGTGATCCGGCCACCGTGACGCTCAGTGTGAGCGGATATTCGGCTGTCAGGGATGCGGTGGGCTCTTGCTGGGGCTGCAACCCTGCTGCAGCGGCGCTGCCGTACCGAGGCGCGATGGTGCTCGGGATGGCCAGGCGCACACGACCCTGCTCGAACCTCAGGCACTGGGCGAAGCGCACCTCGAGCACCATTTCGTCGCCCGGCTTGAGATTGCCGACGTTGGCGGTGTACAGCCCCGAGCCCAAGACCTCAAGCATCACGGGTGCATCGCCTTCGGACAACGCTTGCTCGTACTCGCGTTCGGCCTGGTGCTTGGCGGTGATGGTGCCCACCCGACGTTCCCCATTGAGTTCGGATGCAAAACCCAGCAGCACAGATTCATCAGGAAGCGGGAAGGTGTAGACCACCTCTAGGTTCTTGGCTCCCGTGTTGCGATAGGTCTGCCGCAGTGCCAACTCGAAGAGCACACCGTCGATGCGTCCTGAGGCCTGCACTGCTGTCAGGACTGGTGCAAGCATGCCTTCGCTCTTGCATTTGAGGGAGAAAGGCCGTTGTCCTTGAAGCATGGAGGGCTCCTTGTTGATTTGTAGTGAGTTCAGGACTCGCCGTTGTGAGACGGGTCCTGCGAATCAGTTCGCACCTGCCGGTACAAGTCGGTGATGCCACGCACCAGCGCGCGCACCTGCTCTGGCGACAAACCAGAGCGGACGGGTTCGACATGAACCTCGAGCCCGTCTGCAAGCGTCACGCGACTCCACACCTCGACCGTGCCGGGCTGCACCCGGCGTGGCGGCGGATCGTCCGGTGCCCCGTCGAGGAGTTCCTTGATGCGCTCCAGGCTCAGCCCGGCTTGCGTCCACCGGCAAATGAGCAACAACTGCTCGAGGTGACGTTGCTCGTAATACGCGCCGCGCTTGGCCCCCATGGGGCGATCCACCAGACCTTGCTGGATGTAGTAGCGGACGGTTCTTGCAGTCAGCCCTGTCAGGGTGGCCATCTGCTCGACAGAAAACCTGTCTTGGCTGGACGGGTGTTCGTGCGCGTCGGGGGCGGGTGTATCGGTCATGCGCAATTAACGCACACCAATAACGGGCAGTCAAGTGATTAAAAAGTTGCGTCATAGGGCTCATCGCTCAACGTCGGCAGCGCAACGCCAAAAGGGGACTGCTTGGAAAAGCGACGAGTTCACGTTCGCGCCACATCTTGTCGGCCCAAACGCGCTCGGCCTTGCAGGAGTGCCTGACCGGTGCCGACGCTCCCGACAACTGACTGGGGGCAGGGCCGAGCAGCAAGCAAAAAAACAGAATGAACATGGACGGATTGGCGCAGTGGTCGCCAAATGGTCCATCCTGGCTGGCTCACGGGGTGATCCAGTAAAGCTTCAACACTACCGAGGCGCCGCATGTGCATGCGCACCGGCACGAAGTGCTCACCCACCGGCACCCGCACTACCCGGACGTTCATCACCGGCACACACACCGGCCTTAGGCGACGGCGATCTGGGTTCCGGTCGATTTTGTGAACACCTGGAACCGGCAGCCCCTCAGCCTTCCAGATCCCTGATATTTCCCTGTTCCGCGTTTCGGGAAAATCGCCCAACCGTCCGTAAGCCGTTGATTTGTCAGTAGGTGAGGGAGCCCAAACACGCCACGGCGCTCGATTCCCGCGCAAATTCCCTGCAAATTTCCCTGTTAACAGGCCCCGCACCGAGACCGGTTCGCTGCTGACTGCTTCCCCCTCCAGTCAGACAGAGCCCTTCCCAGTGAAGGCTCTTTTTTTGTCCGAGCCCCGCACCGCGTGGGCCTGCGGCGGGTGGCTCAGTCTGTGCTCGAGCGTCCCGAGGACGCCACAGGCCGCTGCCGGGCCGCCACGCCATCGACGAAGCGGCCGAAGGCGTCGAGCAGCGCAGCGCCGTCGAAGGACGGACCCTCCAGCATCGCCAGCGCGTGCACAGTGGCTTCCAGCGTCGAGATCTGGTCGGCTCGCCGCGCCGCGCGGATCGCGCCGTAGCAGCTTGGCGCCGGCGCGTCCAGCGACAGCCGCGGCAGGCTCGCTCAAGCCCCGAGGCGTCTTGAATCCCTTCGTTGGCTGATCCAGGCTGAGCGCCGCCGCGCTCTGCTTGGGTGAACGCTCATTTACCGGCGACCGCCAGCAAAGCCTTGGGATTGGTGCGGGCGATCGTGAGCAGCGTGCGGGCGGCCCCGCTGGGTTGCTTGCGGCCTTGCTCCCAGCCTTGAAGCGTTCGGACCGACACGCCGAGCAGGGCTGCAAACTGGCTTTGAGACAGACCGGTCTTCTGGCGTGCCTCGGTTGCGGGCGAAAAGACGAGCTGCGTCTTTCCGGTCTTCATGTCGCGAATGGACTCCAGGAGCTCGGCTCCAAGATCGCGTGTGGCCTCGTAGGCGGCGAGTTCCTTGGCGCCAAGAGGTTGTTTACTGTTCGAGTGCACGGCGAATCTCCTTGAGTACAGGCCCGCTCAGGTTGTCGGTCTTGGCCTTGGCGTAAAGGGTGAGCAGCACGATTTCTTCTTCCTGGTTCTTCACGAAGTAGATGACGCGAACGCCGCCGGACTTTCCCGTTCCCTGCCGCTTCCAGCGGACCTTGCGCACGCCACCGGAATCCGGAATCACAACGCCAGCCGCGGGCTCCGCAGCCAGAAAAACTGCGAATTCGGCTCTTTCCTCTTCGGACCAATACAGCGGCCACTGCCGCTGAAAGAGGGGAGTCTCGACAACCGTGAGCATGCTTGGAATATACGCCTAAGGCGTATGATTAGCGGTCCCATTCCCTGATATTTCCCTGCTAACGGGCCCCGCACCGAGACCGGTTCGCTGGTGACTGCTTCCACCTCCAGTCAGACAGAGCCTTCCCAGTGAAGGGTCTTGTCCGAGCCTTGAACAGCGCGGGCCTGCAGCGGGTGGCTCAGTCTGTGCTCGAGCGTCCCGAGGACGCCGCGGGCCGCTGCCGGGCCGCCACGCCATCGACGAAGCGGCCGAAGGCGTCGAGCAGCGGGGCGGCGTCGAAGGACGGACCCTCCAGCATCGCCAGCGCCTGCACGGTGGCTTCCAGCGTCGAGATCTGGTCGACTCGCCGCGCCGTGCGGATCGCGCCGTAGCAGCTTGGCGCCGGCGCATCCAGCGACAGCCGCGGCAGTGCCGCCAGGCCCGGGTGCTCCAGAAGCATGCGCAGGCTCTTGCGCCACGTTGCGTCGATGACCACCAGCCGCAGGGGCGCGCCCGCCGTTGCCTGCGGGACTAACGGCGCGGGCGCGGCAGGCACGTCGGGGTAGAGCAGCCGCGTGTCGCGCCCGGGGCGTTGCAGCAGGGCGGCCAGTTCCTCGGGCGCGTAGCGCTCGCCGACCACCACCTCGCAGTTCGCCAGAGACAGGCGCAGCAACGCCACGCTGTTCTTGGCCTGGCGTTGTTCGTGCGGGTGCTGCAGCACCAGCACTTCGGTGCGATGGTCGGTCGGTCGCGCCAGCGCGCACAGGCAAGTCAGCTGTGGGCGCTGGCAGCGCAGGCAGACCGCGCGGCGCAGGGTGGGTGGACCGTTCACGCGGGGATGGTCGCACGCCGGTCCCGTCCGCCGGCCGCGCCGCGCCAGCACGGACCTTGCGATGTCGTAGCGGTCGTGCGCGCCGGAACTGGCCGCAGCAATTGCGCTCCAATCGGCTCACCGAAGCCCAAGGAGCATCTCCCCATGAACATCGTCTGCCCTGCCTGTGGTGCCACCAACCGGGTGCCTGACGAACGACTCGATGACGCACCGGTGTGCGGCCGCTGCAAGGGTGCGCTGATGGCCGCCCACCCGGTGGAACTCGATGACGCGCAGCTGCCTGCCTTCATCGCTGGAACCGGTTTGCCGGTCCTGGTTGATTTCTGGGCCGAGTGGTGCGCACCGTGCAAGATGATGGCGCCGCACTTCGCCCAGGCTGCCGTGCAGTTGCCGCACGTGCGATTCGTCAAGGTCGACACCGAAGCCAACCCGCAAGCCAGTGCGCACAACGAGATCCGCAGCATCCCGACGCTGATCCTGTATCGCGGCGGCAAGGAGGTCGCGCGGCAGTCCGGCGCGATGCCCGCCGGTGATCTGGTGCGCTGGGTTCAAACGCAACTCGGCCAACCGGGCTGAGCCGGCGCCGTGCCGGCGTTCAGGACCGGCGCTGGGCGCTGGCCTCTTCCTCGCGCATGTGCTTGAGCGAATACCGGATGAAGAAAACAGCCATCCCCAGCATGAAGGCGATGACCGCGACGCTCATCAGGCCGACGTCGGAGGTGAAAAGGTCTTTGAGCGCGTGCATCGAAGTTCCTTGAGGTTCCAGTGGACTGGATTCAGCACCTCGATCGGCAAGCCGGCCTTGTCATGGGTCAACTCAACGAAGGCTCACCCCCCCGCCAAAACCCGCGAATCACGCCGGAATTGAAGCGTGTGCGCGGCGCGGCCGCGGCCTCAGTCGGTCGCGGCCAGATAGCGGTCCACGTTGTCTTGCGTGATGACCTCGATGCCCGTGTCGATGGCTTGCGGGATCGGCACGCCGATCGAGGCCTGCCACAGCATCAGCACCGACATCGATCCCTGCATGCCTGGAATGGTCGCCGAGGACGAGTCGATCAAGCCTGCCTTGATGGCCTCGAGGATGGGCCGGATCGAGTCCATGCCGACCACCTTCACCGCGCCAGCCTTGCCCGCGCGTTGGATGGCCGCTGCAATGCCGATGGGGCCGGAGGCATCGCAACACAGGTAACCGCGCAGATCGGCATGCCGCGCGAGAACCGCCGACGCCTGCGCAAGCGCCGTGTCGATGTCGTCGTTGTCGCGGCCGCCGTCGACCACCGTGATGCCCGGATACCTCGCCAGCACAGCGAGCTGGGCGTCGTAGCGTTCCTTGTGGTTGGGCGCTGTGGGATAGCCCTGCATCACGGCCACCTTGCCTGCGTGCCCGATCAGCGCGACGAGCCGCTCGGCGGCGATGGTTCCCTGCTGCGAAAAGTCGTTGCCCACGCTGGTGATGCCCGCATCCGGCGCGGGCGAATCGAACACCACCAGCGGCGTTCCCTGCTCGCGGATGCGGTTGATCGCCGCCAGGTTGCCGATCGAGTCCACCGGGTCGACGGCGATGCCTGTCGGGCGGCTGCGTGCGGCACGCTCCAGGATCTCGTTTTGCTCGTGGGCATCGGCGCTGGCGGGCGGCAGGTACTCCACGGCGATGTCGACGCCCAGTCGCGCGCTGAGAGCGGCGGCTTGCATCCGGGCGCCCTTGTGAACCTCGTCGAACCAGGGATGAGCGACTTTGGGGACGATCACGAAACGCAGTGCGTTGGGCATTTGTGTGTCCGGTGTGAGGTGGTGATTTCGATTATCCGGACGGGGTGATCCACCGCACGCAACTTCACTCAGGCGGCGTTCACATCGCGATCACCCGGACCTGAATCCACTGCCGATCACGGGCCTGCGCCGACTGCGTCGACCAGGCGGACGGGCCCGGCACGGGCCGTGCCGAGCCCGTCGTTGCCAAGGTGGTCCAGCGACCCATCGGCACCGACAGCGTGGTGTCTGATTGGCGGCTCGATGTGGCGGGCAAATCATCCGAGCGTTCGTCGATGCGTTCGGACTCGAGCCGCACTTCCAGGCGCACCGGCTGGTCGCCACCCGGCCAGTGCGGTTGAACCCGCAAGGCCTCGCCGGCTTGCAGCCAGGTCACGGCGTTGACGATGCCGGCGCGGCCTCCGCTCGAGGCGGTGGTGCCCGCTGTGGCCGCTTGCATCCACTGGAAGGGCACCGACTGCGACCACCGGAACGATGCGCTCTCGCCATTGAGCACGCGCAGTTCCCGGGATTCGTCGTCGGCCTGGGTGTTCATCGCCGAGGTGCCGTAGACCTGACCGTGCCGGGGTGCCGTGAGGGTCGACGTCGTCGTCGCCGAGTCATCCGGTGCGATGTCGGCCTCGCTCACGAACCGCATCTGCACCACCAGATTGACCGGCGGCAGCGGCGGCGGGGCGGCCACACTCGCTGCCGCGTGCAGAGCCAGCACGCAACACGCGCTGAGCCAGCGCATCGAACACATCCTCATGCCCATCGGGTACCCCTTGCGAAGCGTGCAGCCGGAAGTGGCCGCGGTGCCGGATCCTCGCATCCGGATATCGACAGGCCGGCGGGCAGGCTGAAGTTCATGTGGCCGCGACACGCCGTTTCACCCCAGACGCAGCGCCAGGTACAGCGTCATGCCGCCGCGCTGCACCAGGATGGCGGCGGTCTTGCCCGAGTGGCTCGCGGCGGCGGTCGCCTGGGCGATGGAGGCCACCCGTTCGCTGCCGATGGCGAGCAGCAGGTCACCGGGCTGCACGCCGGCGTGCGCTGCCGGACCGCTCACCGCCTCGATCAGCAAGCCGCCGACCACGCCGGATGCGCGGCGCTCGTCGGGCTGCAGCGGCCGCATCGCCAGACCGAACCGCCCGCCGGCTGCCGGGCTGGCAGCGGGCTCGGTGGGGTTGTCGTGCACCTTGACGCTGTCGAGCAGGGCATGCAGCGTCGTACGCGTGCCGTGACGCCAGACGTCGATGGCCAGCGCATCGCCCGGCTGAGCCAGGCCCACCAGCGCGGGCAGATCGCCCGACATGCCGATGGCCTTGCCGTTGACGGCCAGCACCACGTCGCCGATCTCGATGCCTGCGCGCTCGGCAGCGCCGCCCGCATCCACGCTTTCGATCAGCGCGCCAGCCGGCTTGTCGAGCTTGAAGGCATCGGCCAGCGTCTGATCGACTTCCTGGATCCCCACGCCGAGTCGGGCATGGCTGACCTTGCCGGTGCTGATGATCTGTTGCTCGACGTGCTGCGCAATGTCGATGGGAATCGCGAACGACAGGCCCTGGAAGCCCCCTGAGCGCGAGTAGATCTGCGAGTTGATGCCCACCACCTCGCCACGCAGGTTGATCAGCGGACCGCCGGAGTTGCCGGGGTTGATGGCCGCATCGGTTTGAATGAACGACACGAGACCATTGCCGGGCAACGAACGCTTGGTGGCGCTGACCACGCCGGCGGTCACCGTGCTCTCGAAGCCGAACGGCGAGCCGATGGCGACCACCCATTCGCCCGCGCGCAGCGACTGCGTGGGCGCCAGCGCGGCCACCGGGAGGTGATCGGCGTCGATCTTCAGCACCGCGATGTCGGTGAGCTTGTCGCTGCCCAGCACCTTGGCGCGGAACTCGCGCCGGTCGTTGAGCTTGACCACCACCTCATCGGCATCGTTGACCACGTGGGCGTTGGTGAGGATCACGCCGTCGGCGCGCACGATGACGCCGGAACCCTCGCCGCGCATGGGCATGTGCAGCTCGGGCGGCAAGCCGCCAAAGCGCTGCTGAAAGCGGTGCAGGAAATCGCGCATTTCATCGCTTTCGGGTGAGCCCGACGGGTCATCCGCTGCGCCTTCGGCACCGGTCGATACCTTGTGGGTGCCGCTCACGCTGATGTTGACCACCGTGGGCGTGAGCGCTGCGGCGATGCCCGCGATGTCGGGCAACCCGTGGCCACCGGACGCCATGGGTCGGCTCGCCGTGGACTGCGCGCTGGCGTCTTCGGCGTGGCTGTGCTGCCAGTACCCGGCGGCCAGGACCACGAGCAGCGCGCTCATGACACCGGTCAGGGCGGGGCGCTTTGTGGGGATGGAACGGATCTGCATGTGGGGTCTCCGGAAGTGATGCGTGTGGGCGGCGGCGATCAGGCTGGATCGACGCATGGCGGCTGCAGGGCAGCGAATGCGCACTGGACTGCGACCAGGTCCTCGGGCGGGACGTCGCAGCAGTCCAGCACGGGCTTGAAGCCATCGAGGGGCTGGTAGTGAGCCGCAAAGGTGCGCGCCCGCAGCACCGCATCCAGCGACTTCTTGAGCCGCCCGGGCTTGAGTACCAACACGTCTTGAGGCCAGTCCAGTTTGGGTTTGCAGCCATTGACCAGACCGAGTTGCTCGAGTTTTTGGGCCCACTGGTAGGCCGTCGAGTCGACGATCAAATCGGCGACCTCGACCCAGGCATGGCCCTCGAATCCTTCGCGGTCCGGGATGGTCGGCGGCCCGATGAAAGCCTTGGGGTTGTGCGCGACCACGTCGACCAGACCGGCACCCACCCGCCAGACGGCGTGGCCGACGGCGACCCGCGCGGGTATGCCGTTGTCGTTGAGCAGCGCTGACAGCAACTTTGATTGATGCACGCAATCCCGGCCGTGGAGGGGCCTGCCTGCGGCCACCCGGGCCACGACCTGGGCGGCGTGGGTCAAGGTGTCGATGCGACTGGTGTCGGGGTAGACCCCGGCGAGTTTCTTGAGTTTGGCTTGACCCATGGAGGCTCAACGGTTCGGTTCTTGACGTTCAT
>CANFXR010000073.1 GCA_947451035.1 Burkholderiales bacterium | reverse complement strand
GTCTGGTAGAGCTCGCTGATCGCAGCGTCGTCGATGGGCAGCGACTGTGCCGTGAGCGCATCAACCGCTGCCGTCAGCTTCGCATGGACGCCGGCCGAGTACTCGTACCAGACCGTGAAGGTGACGGGATTGAAGGCCGCCGCGTGCTTTCCCATGTGGCCGATGACCTGGCGCAGCAGTTCTGCGCTGCGCTCCTGGGTCTCGGTGTAGCGCAGGTGTCCGGCGTTCATGCGGCGGCTCCCGCTGGCAACGTGAACCGCGACACTTTCCTGGCCAGACCGATGGCCTGATCGCTCAAGGCCGATGCCGAGGCGCGAGCCGCCACGCTTGCTTGGAACACCACGACTGATATCGCCATCATCTTTCTCCTGATTGAACTGCGGCACCTGTCCGCCTGCGCCGATGCGCGGCAGGAACGTCAACCGACCCCATCACTATCGGATGCAATAGATTTTTGTTTAGGCAATTTATTTCTACTCAGAAGAATAGGGTGGCATTGGCGCTCAAAATGGGTCCCGTGGGCAGGTGCGGGGCGTGATCCAATTGGGGAGGCTTTCGTCACCCCTCCAGTCGCCCCCATGCAGCCCAAGTCCCTCGCCGTCATCGACGACGACACCTACTTCACCGATTTCCTGTTGCACTACCTGCAAGGCCGCGGCGTCAAGGTGGACGTGTACGGCGACAGCAATTTGTTGCTGGCGAGCACGAAGGCCTACGACTACGATTTCTATGTGGTGGACCTGATGCTGCCGGGCATCGACGGGCTCAACCTGATCCGCGTGTTGCGCCTTCGGACCCAGGCCGGCGTCGTGGTGGTATCCGGTCGCCTGGAACCCGAAGTGTTTCAGCAGTGCGTGGATGCGGGCGCCGACATGTACATGGCCAAGCCGGTGAACTTCGAACACCTCGCGCTGGCCATCGAGGCCATTGCGCGACGCACGTCAGGCGCCGGCCCCATCGACTCACCATGGATGCTCGATCGCGCAGCGCGCCAGCTGATCGCGCCGGGCGGCACACGCATCGACCTGAGCGAGGGGCACCTTGCGGTGCTCGAGTGCTTTGCACAAGCCAACGGCGAGGCCGTGACGCGCGAGGCGTTGCGCCTGAAGCTCGGGGGAACTTCCGACGTGAGCGGCGCCGACAGCCTGAACTCGACGATCTTCCGGCTCAGGCGGCGCATCGAAAACGCCACATCGGCCGCGTCACCGCTGCACGCGAAGTCAGGCGTGGGCTACGTCTTTCGCGCGCCGCTGAAGGCGACCTAGGCTCGCCCGGCGAGCCCGTGCGTCAGGCGGCCCGGCGCCGCCTTGTCGCCAGCCCCACCGCGACCAGACCGGTCAGCATCAAGGCACAGGTTTGGGGCTCGGGGACGGGCGCCAGCGCTTCGTTCACGGTGAGGTTGTCGATGGCGACGAAGGGTCCGTCGCCGACATAGTTGTCGCCCTCGTGGTGAGTGCCGCCGGCCACCTCGACCGTGAAGGTGTCGAGGCCGCTCCAGTCCAGCACATAGAGCGTGGGCGCCGTGGCCGAGGGCGACACGGTTCGTGTGTCCACCACCGAGCCGTTGGCCCAGCCCGTGAACGTCACCTGCGAGCCATCGTTCCACGCGGCCGTGGCGTACAGGCTGCTCACGGTGAAGCCCGAAGCGGCGCCAAAGGAGGCGGAGTTTCCAAACCGGTTGTACGACACGTTGAGCGCGCTGACCGTGCCGGGGCCGTAGCCGCCCGCCGTGGTGTTCGTCACCCCCCAGTTCGACCAGTCGAACCCCTGATACCCATCGGATATCGAGGTGCCGTCCCGGTTGGTGGCGAGCTCATCAAACGTGATGAGCGCCGCGTGCGCATGAAGCGCCGCCAGCATCGATGCCAGCAACGCCAGACGAACCATGGTTTTTTTCATGCGGTGACTCCAATGCGCCAGCACACCGAAGGCTGGCGGGTTGACGAGCGCTTTAGCGCGCCCCGCCCGGAGCGCCCTGCACGCCGAATGTCCTCGGCCGCACGGGGCTGCCTGTTGATTTCTATCTGCGTGGGCCCAGACACCGCGCAGAAATGCAAAACGGGCCGTCAGGCCCGTCTTGGTTTGCTTTGAGGGGCAAGCCCTCGCGTCGGACAGCCCGACTTGTGATGCTCAAAGAATCTTGAAGCTCACCACGTTGCTGTCTGCGCCCATCAACTCTTCCATCTTCTTTGCCGCGGCGTCGTCAGGAAGCTCGATCAGTGCCATGTCCACCACGCCGTCATAGCGGGGAATGCTCGTGCGTACGCAACCACCGGCAGCGCCGGCCAGCTTGTCGCTGTTGGAGCAAGCGGGATCTTCCTTGAATTCGACTTTGTATTTGATGCTCATTTCAGCTTTTCTCGTTGTGTTGTTCGTGAACCGTCAAGCATCCGCATGGATTGCTGCGCCGTTTGCCCGAGTGTCGATGTCGCGGTACTTCGTGCGGTCGACGGGTGTTTCACGGGCCCGCGAGTATCTCACCGCCACGGCCCGCCCGCGGCCCGACATCGGCGGCGTCTGCGATGTTTTCTCGCAGTCGGCGCCGGCGTCCCCACTCACTCCTCGTCAGGATCGCGATATTCCTTCGGCAAATGGTGCGCGATGCCCTTGTGGCAATCGATGCAGACCTTGCCGTCGGTCTTGGCTTCCATGTGGCGCTTGTAGTTGCTCTTCTTCTGGTTCTCCGCGCTCATGGCATCGAAGTTGTGGCAGTTGAGGCATTCACGCGAACCGGACGCCTTCATGCGGGCCCACTCGTGGGTGGCGAGCTCCATGCGCTTGGCTTCGAACTTCTCCGGCGTATCCACATCGCCGGTGATCTTGCCCCAGATCTCGAAGGCGGCCTGCGCCTTGCGGACCATCTTCGGGCCCCATTCGCGCGGCACGTGGCAGTCCGAGCAGATCGCGCGAACGCCGGTGCGATTCTTGTAATGCACCGTCTCCTTGTATTCCTGGTAGACGGTGTCGCGCATCTCGTGGCACGAGGTGCAGAACTCGAGCGTGTTGGTCGCCTCGAGCCCGGTGTGAAAGCCACCCCAGAACACGATGCCGGCAACGAACCCCGTCGCCGTCAGCGCCAGCAACGAATACTTGGCGCTGGGGCGACGCAGCACATTCCAAATGCGCCTGAGTCGGCCTGGTTTGTCGTTGGACATGGTGGAAATACCCCTTTTTTTGAATGTTTGTGCGGTGGCCTATGACCCGGTCGAACTTCGGCTCGACCGGGTGTTCAGCTCATCAGAAGGTGTAGAGGTAGCTCAACACGACCGTGTGCACGGAGTAGTTCGGTGCCTTCTCGTTGGTGGGCAGCACGCCACTGAGTCCACCGGCTTGAAGCCCGGCGTATGACCAGTCGCTCGAGGTCATGTGCTGGTAGCGATAACCCAGACGAACGGCCGAGGCTTTGCTGAGCGAGTACTTCGCAGCGAGCTTCAGGTCGGTCGTGTTGGTGGTCACCACAGGCAGCGCCGTTGCGGGCACGTAGAAGGCCGCGACCGTGCCTGACGGCGCACCGGTAACGGCCAACGGGTTGTTCACGTAGTTGCCACCGCTCACGCTGTTGGTCGTGCGCCCCAGGCTCACGGCCACGCTGCCGGCCAGATCCAGCTTGCCGCCGATCAGACCCTTTTGCGTAGCAGCCAGCCCGAACGTGTCGACCTTGTCGATCATGTTGGCGCCCCAGTTGAGGCACGTGTCGACCTTGTTGCTGGCGTTGCGCAGCGCGATCGTCGAGTAGCACCCGCCGGAAATGGCCGTGAACCCGTTGACGCTCGTGGCGGTGCTGTTGGCGGTGTAGGTGTTGCCCGCGCTCTGGCTGCGCTGCTCCTCGTGCACATAGAAGCCGGTCAGGGTGGCCGACTCGTTCACGGCGAAACTGGCGTCCAGGTTGACCGCCACGCCTTCGGCCTTCTTCAGCCCGTAGACCGAGTTGGCGTAGTTGTCGCGGTTCACATCCACGCCGCCTTGCAGCGTCAGCTGGTCGTTGGCCTGCCATTCCACCGAGCCGCGCACCTTGTCGCGCAGTCGGTCGGCCATGTTGTAGCGGCGCATGCCGGGCAACTCACTGATGCGGTTGGCGTTGGCGTACAGCGTGTTGGACAGCGCGTTGTTGTTCGCGAAGAAGAACGCTGCTGCACTGCCGGCGGTGGGCAGCGGGTTGAGGCCCGATACCGGGCCATAGCCCGTGTAGCCCTTGGCCAGCATCGTGCCGTAAGCGGTGCTGCCACCCGGCGCGCCGGTCGGCGACAGATTGGCTGCGGGCACCAGTGCGAGCCACGCATCCTCGTTGTAGTCGACCTTGCGTGAGGCATGTGTCACCCCCACGCGGGCACTGAGCGTGTCCCACCCGCTGGCACGCCACTCGAGCTTGAAGGTGTTCTCGGTGGTGCGCTTGGCATCGGCGCAGTCGATCCACGAGCCGGCGCAGTAACGGTTGATGTTCTGACCTTCGTAGGCGGCCTTCAGGCTTTGCCCGGGGGTGAACTGGTAGTCCGCGTCCAGGTCGAACTGGTTGGTGCGCTTGCTGTACGGCCGGTTGGCGTTCAGGTTCAAACTGCTGTTGAGCGTCATTCCAGGGTAATAGCCAGAAAAGACCGAGGTTCCGCTGGTCGGTTCTCCGGCGTCGTAGAAGCCGTAGGTGTGCACCGGCGTCTGGTTCTCGCGCTCGTCAAACTTGTACGCGGCACCCAGGTTGAGTTCCTTGAGCGGGCGCGACGTGACCTTGAGGTTCATGGTCTTCGTCTCCACCAGCGCGTTGAGCGAACGCACCGGCACGAGGGGCGTGTAGCTGGTCGACAGGTAGGTCTGGTCCTGCGTGTTGCGGGCGTACGAACCGCTCGCCACCATGCGGGTGGTCGGCGTGAAGGCGTAGGTGCCGGTCAGGTTGAACTGATGGAACTGGTTGGGCGGCGGGCCGCTGATCGTTTGCGAACTGGCGGGCAGCGCCCAGTTCGACCAGGTCATGCCCGACACGCTGTTCGAGAACAGCGAGCCGTAGTAGCTGCCCTGCACGCTCACCTTGCCCGAACGGTAGCGAACGCCGGCGTTGATCTGCTCGGTTTGCTGGTCGATCAGGTCGGGGATGATCGTGGAGATGTCGCCGCCGCTTGCACGGGTCACCGTGCCCATGGGCTTCAGGCCCTTCTTGTCTTCGTGGCGAAAGCTCGCGCTGACCTCCCATTGACGGTCAATCTCGTACACCATGCCCACGTCGTACTTGGTGCGCTTGGTGTGCAGATCGACGTTGCGGAACGACGGCAGATCCGCCAGCCGCATCGCCGCCGCGGTGGCCGCCTGGGGCACCGTTGGAGCGGTCAACACACCGCTGACCAGGGCGCTCGACCCCGTCACGGCGGGCGACAGGCCGCGTGCATTCGCGGCCGACCCACTCACACGAGGCACCAGCGGCATGATCCAGTTGCCAGGCAGGGTGAGCATGTTGGTGCCGGCGCCAAGCAACGGTGTCTGGTACGAATCCGAGCGGTATCGCATCAGTTCGTCGTAGCCGAAGTAGATCTTGGTGCGACCTTCCCGGCTGTACTCGCCGTACAAGCCGCGCTCCTCGGTCCCGAGGTTGGTGCCGGTGATGCGAAAGCGCGAAGCATCGTCGCTGCCGTAGGCACCGCCACCGCGGATGTCGAAATTACCGATGACGAACGGACCGCGGTCGCCGATGCCACTGTATTCAGCAGCCTTGTAAGAGCGGTCGCTGAGCTTGCCCACGCCGAGCTCGACCGTGTTCTTGCGTTGGACCAGATCGGCCACCGCAGGGTCGACCGGCTCGGCGGCGTGCACCGCCGGCACGATGGCCATGGCGAGCAGCGCGTAGTGAACAGCGGCAATCGAGACCCGCAGCGAAAACGTGTTCCTTGATGAAATCCTCATGGCACTCTCCTGCTTATGTGGTTAGCGCTGAAACTTGGAGCCGGCCGGGTGGTTGGACCCGTGAACCAGCACGTGGCAATTCAGACAGGCACGACCCGTCATCTGGGCACGAGCGGCTGCGTTGGCGAGCGGATTGGCTCCGTTGGCCGTGGTCAGGTTGCCCGACTGCAAGTTCGCGCCGCTGTTGACTTGTGCACCGTGGTCACCGCTGTGGCATTCCTGGCACAGCCAAGGCGTGCGCGCCTTCAAGAGCGGTGCGTTGGTGGAGCCGTGCGGTGTGTGGCAGTTCGCGCAGTCATCCACGACCGGGCTGTGCTCCCACAGGAAAGGACCGCGCTTTTCGGCATGGCACGTGTAGCAGGTCTCGTTGACCGAGTTCTTGATCAGCAACTTCGGACCGGTCGAGCCGTGCGGGTTGTGACAGTCGGAACAGGCCATCTTGCCCGCGTCGAGCGGGTGCGTCGACAAGCGATGGGTTTGCGCGCGCTCGGACTTGTGGCAAGCGAAGCACACGTCAGGCTGCGTCACCTTGGTCAGGACCGGATCGGACTTGACGTGCACGCTGTGACACGAAGAGCAAGGCACGTCGCGGCTTTGATGCTGACTGCCTTCCCAGTGGGTGCGCTTGCCGTCTTTGTGGCAAGCCAGACAGGCTTCGCCTTGAACCAGCGCTGAAGACGCTGGGTAAGCACCGCCCTTGGCCTTGAACAGCACATCAGGTGCAGGCCGACTGGCCGGACCCGTGGTCTTGCCACCGGCCACGTGCTGTTTGCTGATGCCGTGACACGAGGTGCACACGGGCGCTTCGGGATCGGCGCGGTTGCCGTGCCTGGTCTGGTAGATCGACAGCACGGGTCGCGCTTCGGATTCATCGTGGCAGCGCGTGCACACGGCGTCCTTCTTGAGCGCTTCGGTGGCAACCGACTGTGAACCCAGCGCGACCGGCGCGTCCTGCGCGTGGCAAGGCGCGAAGCCCAGCAAACCCGCCATAAGCAAGGCCGATGTGACGATGCGTGAAAAGACATTCATTGCGTTCCCCTCGGTGTAAGCCGCCCAAGCGGCTCTTGGACGGGACGCCTGAGCGCCCCTTGTTTTTCAGCGTTACTGCGAAAGGATCCAGTTCGCGAGGTTCTTGATTTCAGCCTCGTCCTTGGCTTTGATGATCTTGTGGTCTTCTTCGTGGTCGTCCGGGAACTTGGCCTTCTCACCGCTGGTGAGGTGATGCACGATCCGCGCTTCAGCGTCGGGTTTTCCCTTGAACTTGGCGGCCGACTCCTGGAAGGACGGGCCGTCCTTCTTCTTGGTCAGGCCGTGGCACTTGAAGCAGTTGTTCTGCCGGGCCAGGGCCTCGGCGGCTGCAGCGTCAACCGCCGCATACGCGGGCGCTGCGAAGGCGAGCGCCGCGGTGGTCAGCGCCGCGGCCATCAGGCCTTGGTAAATCTGTGACTTGTTCATGGTGTTTTTCCGCTTTGTTAGACAAGAAACTGGCCTCGAGGCACCGGGGTTCGCCGTCTGCTCGGTGAGCCCTGGGCCGCAAGATGAAGGTCACGTTAGTACCTATTCCCCCTTCAATCCTTAAGGTCTTGCTAAGGCTGAGCGGGGCTTGCGCTAGATCAAGTCCGAGGGGAAACCCGTGCTTATTTAGCAACACAGCAACGTCGTTCGCTGACCCTGCGAACGGTGGCAAGGCGGGTTTTGTCGAGTGCTTGTCCCACATCAAGGTGCCTCTGAGGGCCTTCACGCATAGTCAAAAGATGGCCCGCGCAAGTACTTTCCCCCACCCCCTGTGCGACCCAACACACCCCGAACCCGCCGCCGCGAAGGTCGCCCCAGGGTCACCCCCTGCGGGATGGCTGGCCGCGAACCGGCTGGCCTGTCGAAGAGGCAACCGGCTGCTGTTTCGCGGGCTGGACCTGCAAATCGAGCCGGGCACGGTGACTTGGTTGCGCGGCGCGAACGGCAGCGGAAAGACCAGCTTGATGCGCATCCTGGCCGGCCTGTCACATGCCGACTCCGGTGAGGTGACCTGGCAGGGGCAGCCGCTGGGCACGTCGGATGCGGCGGCGCGGCGCCACACGATCTACGTCGGCCATGCCAACGCGCTCAAGGACGACCTCACGCTGCTCGAAGCGCTGGCGTTCCTGGCGACGCTCAACGAACTGGACGACGCCGTGCCGCGCGCCCGTCAAGCGCTCGGGCAACTCGGCCTGTCTTCTTGTGCCCACGCCTTTGTGCGTACCTTGTCACAGGGTCAACGGCGCCGCGGCGCGCTGGCGCGCCTGGCGCTGGACGACGTGGCGCGCACCTGGATCCTTGATGAGCCCTTCGATTCACTCGACGCCCAGAGCACGCGCGCGCTGGCCGATTTGATCGAATCGCATGGCGTGCGCGGCGGCGCCACGCTGCTGACCAGCCACCAGCCGATTCAGCTCGCCGGCATGCGCGAGTTCGACCTCGAGCCCTGGCGCGTCACATGAGCGGCGCACTGCTGGCCATCGCACGGCGCGACCTTCTGCTGGCTCGCCGGCGCAGGATGGAAATCCTCTTGCCCCTGGGCTTTTTCGTCGTCGCGGCGGGCTTGTTCCCGCTGGGCATCGGCCCCGAACCCCAGATGCTGCGCCAGATCGCCCCCGGGGTGGTGTGGGTCTGCGCCTTGCTCGCGGCCATGCTGTCGGTCACCCAGATCTTCGCCAGCGACCATCAGGACGGGTCGCTCGAGCAAATGCTGCGCTCGCCGCAGCCGCTGGTCATGCTGATCCTGGGCAAGGTGCTGGCGCACTGGGTCACCACCGGACTGCCGCTGGTGCTTTGCGCGCCGCTGATCGGCGTCATGTTCGACATGAGCGCGCCGGCCATCGCCACCTTGACGCTGACGCTGCTGATCGGAGCGCCCATCTTGAGCCTGCTCGGTGCGCTGGGCGCTGCGCTGACGCTCGGCGTGCGCAGCGGCGCGGCGCTGGTGTTCTTGCTGGTGCTGCCGCTGACCATCCCGACGCTCATCTTCGGCACCGGCGCGGTCGGCGCGGTGGACGCCGGCCTGTCGGCACAGGCGCACTTCTCGATGCTGGGCGCGCTGCTGATCCTGACCACGCTGGGCGCCCCCGTCGCGACAGCCGCCGCCTTGCGCATCGCACTCGACTGACCTTTTTCCCTATGACCCCCACCCCATGACAAGCACTACCGTTTTGAAGACCTGGAGCACCTATGCCGCCCCCTCGCGCTTTTACGCGCTGGCCACGGCGATGACGCCGTGGCTGTGGGCGCTGACCCTGGGGAGCGGCATCGCGGGGCTGTGGATCGGCTTCGCGATCGCGCCGACCGACTTCCAGCAAGGCGATGCCTACCGGATCATCTTCATCCACGTGCCTGCCGCATGGATGTCGATGGTGATCTACCTGGCGATGGCGTTCTGGGCGGTCTGGGGCTGGATGCTCAACGCGCGCATGGCCTCGATGTACGCACGGGCGCTGGCGCCCACCGGGGCGCTGTTCACGCTGATCGCCTTGTGGACCGGCGCGTTGTGGGGCAAGCCGACCTGGGGAACCTGGTGGGTGTGGGACGCGCGCCTGACCTCCGAGTTCATCTTGCTGCTGCTGTACGTCGGCTACATGGCGCTGACCGAGGCGATCGATGACGCGCGCCGCTCCGCCCACGCCGGCGCGTTGCTCGCACTCGTGGGCGCGGTCAATGTCCCGGTGATCTATTTCTCGGTGCGCTGGTGGAACACCTTGCACCAGGGCTCGACGATCAGCATGACGGCGGCACCCAAGATGGCCGCAACGATGCTCACGGCAATGGGTCTGCTGACCATCAGCTTCTGGGCCTACACCTTTGCCATCACCTTCACCCGCTCGCGTGCTGCCGTGCTCGAAAACGAAGCCGACACCGCCTGGGTCAAGGAACTTTCACGTGGAGTCCAACGATGATGAACTGGCAGTCGTGGTCCGAGTTTTTCCACATGGGTGGCTACGGGCTCTACGTGTGGGGCTCTTACGGCGTGACGCTGACCTTGCTGGTCATCGAAAGCGCGCAGGCGGTACGCCGTCGTCGGCACGCGCTGGCCCACATAGACCGGCAGGTGCGTTCATGAAGCCGCGCTACAAGCGCGCGGCGATCGCGCTGGGCATCGTGTCGGCCGTGGGCATCGCGGCGGCGCTGATCCTCAATGCGTTCAACAGCAACCTGGTGTTCTTCTACACGCCCACGCAGGTGGCCAATCACGAGGCACCGCAGGGGCGCTCTTTCCGTGTCGGCGGCCTGGTGGAGGCCGGCAGCGTCAAGCGCGACGGCGTGACCGTGCGCTTCACGGTGACCGACACCGCCAAGACGATGACTGTGCGCTACGAGGGGATCCTGCCCGACCTGTTCAAGGAGGGCAAGGGCGTGGTCGCCCAAGGTCAACTGGCGTCCGATGGTGAGTTCGTGGCGCGCGAGGTGCTGGCCAAGCACGACGAAAACTACATGCCGCCCGAAGCGGCAGAAGCGCTGCGGCGCAGTGCCGGTGCGAAGCCGCAAGCTGCCAGCACGCTCGTCTCAGGGGGCGCGCGATGATTCCCGAACTCGGCCATCTGCTGCTGATCTTCGCGCTCGGCTCGGCGCTGATTCAAGGCGTGCTGCCGATGCTCGGTGCGCAACGCGCTCGCACGGACTGGATGGCGGTGGCCCGGCCCACCGCCGTGGCCACGGCGGTGCTGGTGGCCGCCGCGATGGCGTGCCTGGTGGCGTCGTTCGTGCGCGATGACTTCTCGGTGCTGTACGTCGCGTCGAACTCGAACACGGCGCTGCCCCTGCACTACCGCGTCGCCGCCGTCTGGGGTGGCCATGAAGGCTCGCTCTTGTTGTGGCTGCTGATGCTCAGCGTGTGGAGCGTCGCGGTCGCACGGTTCAGCCGCCGGCTGCCACAGGCGTTCGTGGCGCGCGTGCTCGGCGTCATGGGCTTGCTGGCTGCGGGGTTCTTGCTGTTCTTGCTGTTGACGTCGAACCCGTTCGATCGCCTGTTGCCGGCCCCCATGGACGGTCGCGACCTGAATCCCTTGCTGCAGGACCCGGGCATGGTCGCGCACCCACCGATGCTCTACATGGGCTATGTGGGCTTCTCGGTAGCCTTCGCCTTTGCGATCGCGGCCTTGCTCGGGGGCAATCTGGATGCCGCGTGGGCACGCTGGGCACGCCCCTGGACGACCGCCGCCTGGGTCTTCCTGACCTTCGGCATCGGACTGGGCAGCTGGTGGGCCTACAACGAACTCGGCTGGGGCGGCTGGTGGTTCTGGGACCCGGTGGAAAACGCGTCCTTCATGCCGTGGCTCGCCGGCACGGCGCTGATTCATTCGCTCGCCGTGACGGAAAAGCGCGGCAGCTTCAAGGGCTGGACGGTGCTGCTGGCCATCCTCGCGTTCTCGCTGTCGCTGATGGGCACGTTCCTGGTCCGCTCGGGCGTGCTGTCGTCGGTGCATGCCTTCGCCACCGACCCGCGGCGCGGCCTGTTCATTCTGGGTTTCCTGGTGGTGGTGATCGGCAGCTCGCTGCTGCTGTTCGCCTGGCGCGTGCCCAAGGTCGGGCTGGGGCAACGCTTTGCTTTGCTCTCGCGCGAGTCGCTGCTGCTGGTCAACAACGTGCTGCTCGCCGTGGCCTGTGCCGCGGTGCTGCTGGGCACGCTGTACCCGCTGTTTCTCGATGCGCTGGGCCTGGGCAAGATCTCGGTCGGCCCGCCCTACTTCGACAAGGTGTTCGGGCTGCTGATGCTGCCGCTGGTGTTCGTGATGGGCATCGGCCCGCTGGTTCGCTGGAAGCGCGATGAGCTCTCCGAGGTGGCCCGCCGTCTGGGATGGGCGGCGGCGGCAACGCTGGGCGCCGCGTTGCTGATCGGCGCGCTCGCCGGCGGCATCAACCTGGTGACCACCGGCGGCCTGGCGATGGCGTGCTGGATCGTCGCCTCGCTGGTGGTCGACTTGAAGCAGCGGCTGCTCGCGCCGACTGCCTCACCGGCGCGTGTCGTGGAGCGTGCGCGCGCCCTACCGCGCTCGGTCGTGGGCATGATGGCCGCGCACCTGGGCATCGCGGCGTTCGCCTTCGGCGTGGCGATGGTCAAGACCTACGAGACCGAACTCGACGTGAAGATGGGGCCGGGCGACACGACCCGCATCGCAGACTATGAATTCCGCATGGTGTCGGTGCGCGATGTGCAAGGGCCGAACTACATGGCCACGCAAGGACTGATCGAGGTCACGCGTGACGGCCACGCGGTGGCGACCTTGCATCCCGAAAAGCGCGTCTACCGCGTGCAGAAAAACCCGATGACCAAGGCGGCCGTCGACAGCAACGCGGTGCGCGATCTGTATGTGTCGATGGGTGAGCGCCTGCCCAGTGGCGAGTGGATCGTGCGTGTCCATCACAAGCCGTTCATCTCGTGGATCTGGGGCGGCTGCCTGCTGATGATGCTGGGCGGGACGCTGGCCGCGAGCGATCGCCGATACCGGGCGAAACGCCCCGCGCCGCTGGAGCACACGCCTGAGGCGATGGTCACCACCGCGGCGGTGACCGCATGAACCGCTACTTCTGGCCGCTGGCGATCTTCGTCGTGCTGGCGGGCTTTCTCGGGTTCGGCTTGAAGCTCGATCCGCGCGAAGTGCCCTCGCCGCTGATCGGCAAACCGGCGCCGCAGTTTCGCCTCGCGTCATTGCCGCGCCCGGAGCAGTTCATTCAGAAGCAAGACCTCGCCGGCAAGGTCTGGGTGCTCAACGTGTGGGCTTCGTGGTGCACCGCGTGCCGCGAGGAGCATCCCGCGCTGGTGGCATTCGCGCGCCGCAAAGCTGTGCCGATGTACGGGCTGGACTACAAGGACGCTCGCTCGGCGGCCTTGGCGTGGCTCAGGCAAGGCGGCGACCCCTACGACGATTCGCTGTCCGATTCCGACGGGCGTGTGGGCATCGACTTCGGCGTGTACGGCGTGCCCGAAACCTTCGTGATCGACCGCGCCGGCGTGATTCGCTACAAGCACATCGGCCCGCTGACGCCCGAGGTGTTGCGTGACGAGATCGAACCGCTGCTGAGGAAGCTCGATGTTTGAACGCACCGTTTTCATCGTGCTCATGGTGCTGCTGGGGTGGACCTCGGCGGGGGCCAAGCAAGCCGTGCCGGCGTCGAACGATGTCGCGCTCGAGGCGCGAGTGATGGACATCTCCAGCGAGTTGCGCTGCCTCGTGTGCCAGAACCAGACGATTGCCGACTCGCACGCGGATCTGGCCATCGACTTGCGCCAGCAGATCCGCGAAATGCTGTCGCGCGGCATGACCGACGCGCAGATTCGCAACTACATGACCGACCGCTACGGCGACTTCGTTCTTTACAAGCCCCCGCTCAACACCAGCACCGCGCTGTTGTGGTTCGGGCCCGCCATTTTGATGATCGTGGCGCTCGCATCGCTGTACCTGATGCTGCGCCGCCGCCTGCGCATGGACGCGCAAGCCTTCGACCCGGAGACCGTTGATGAACAAGACCCCCCCGCCCTCCATTGATGATCTCAAGCGCCAGCTCGCCGACCTGGACGACCTGGTCGCGCACCGCGCGATCACCTACGAAGCGGCTCGCACGACGCGCCAGCGCATCGAACGCGAAGTCCTCAACGCCGTGCTGCGGCCGCAGGTTCCGGAAGGTTTGCCCCCCGTGCGAGCGCCCATGTCCACTCGCACGCTGATGCTGTGGATCGTGGCTTTCGTGCTCGTGTTCGGCAGCGTGGGCTACGCCTGGCGTGGCAACTTCACCGGGCTGGCCAGCGCTCCGGGCCAGGCGGTGCCCACAGCCGCGGTCGACCCCGCAGCAGGTCACCAGGACGAGGCCCAGATCGAGTCCATGCTCCAGCACCTCGCCGATCGGCTCAAGACCGAGCCCGACGATGCCGCGGGTTGGAGCATGCTGGCGCGCTCGTACTCGGCGCGCGGTCGTTTCGAGGAAGCACTGCCGGCCTACAAACGGGTCGTGGAGTTGCACCCGCAAGATGCGCAGGCGCTGGCCGACTATGCCGACGGCCTGGCTTCGGCGCATGAGCACAACCTCAGCGGCGAACCCGCCAAGCTGGTGGCGCAAGCGCTGCTGCTCGATCCGAACAACGTGAAGGCGCTTTCGCTGGCCGGAACGATCGCATTCGACAAGGCGGACTTCACCGGGGCCGCCGATCGTTGGCAAAAAGCCATCTCGGCCAGCGATCCCGCCAGCGATTTCACCCGGCAGCTGCGAGCCGCGCTGGCCGAAGCACGCCAGCGTGCGGGGCTGCCGCAAAGCGCGACGCCGGACGGTGTGGCCGCGGCAGCGTCGGCTCCCGCGACGACGTCGCAGGCCGCAGCCGTCATCACGGGGCGCGTGTCCGTGAGCGCGACGCTGGCATCGAAGGTTGCCCCCGATGACACC
>CANFXR010000072.1 GCA_947451035.1 Burkholderiales bacterium | reverse complement strand
GGCTACCGGCTGACCTTCGAGATCGACTTCGATCACCCGGCCGTCAACCAGACGGGCCAGCACGTGGTGTTCGACATGGGCTCGGGCCAGTACAAGCGCGAGATCGCGCGCGCGCGCACCTTCGGCTTCACCCGCGATGTGGAACTGATGCGCTCGCGCGGGCTCGGTCTGGGCGGCAGCCTCGACAATGTGGTGGTGGTCGACGACTACAAGGTGCTCAACAGCGAGGGGCTGCGCTATGCCGACGAGTTTGCCAAGCACAAGATCCTCGACGCCATCGGCGACCTGTACGTGATCGGCCATCCACTGATCGGCGCGTACAGCGCCTTCAAGTCGGGCCACGCGCTCAACAGCAAGCTGGTGCGCGCGGTGCTGGCCGACCCGAGCACCTACGAGATCGTCAGCTTCGACGACGCCTCGCTGGCGCCCGCCGGGCTGGCCGAGCTGGCACCGGCATGGTGATCGTCAAGGTCTTGCGCTGGGTGATCGGCAGCGGGGTTGTCTTGACGGGCGGCCTGAGCATCGCGTCGTTTGCGCTGTTCATCGCCTCCAACGTGCAACTGTGGCTGCTGCGCTCGCGCATGCTGCGCCACTGGGCCTTCGCGCTGGTGCTGCTGTGGTTCAACGTCGAGATCTGGGGCAGCGTGCTGCACACGCTGTTCACCTGGTGATCACCGCGCGCTGAGCCCCGCAAACGCCAGCACCTCGGGCATTTGACCCTCGAAGCGGCTGAGCGCGTGGTCGCTGCCCTGGGCGTCACGCGGCAGCACGCGCATCGCGCAGCCGGCGTAGCGAGCGTGCATCTCGCGCCAGTCGAGCACCTCGTCGCCTTCGGCGATGACGGCCAGGTAGCGCCCGGGCCGGGTGATCGCCGCCGGCGCCATCGCCAGCAACTCGTCGATGAATTCGGGCCGGAAGAAAAACGGCGCGTCGTCGTGCCAGCTGCGGCTTTCGCCGATTTGCGCGCTGAGGTCGCGCGCCGGGTTCACCGCGGGGTTGAGCAGCACCGCGCGCGAGCCCCAGCGCTCGGCCAGCACGCTGGCGTAAAAGCCGCCCAGTGAACTGCCGATCACCACGGTGCGCTGCTTGGGCCAACCGGCGCAGCCGTGTTCCAGCAGCGCCACCGCCTCGCTGGGCGAGGGCGGCAGTTGCGGGCACCACCAGGTCACGTCGGGGCGGTGCTCGCGCACCCAATCGGCGAACTGCCGCGCCTTGGTGGAGTGTGGCGAGGACCGGAATCCGTGCAGGTAGAGCAGGTGCGTGACCGCGCCGTCGGGGCTCATCGCGCTGGCATCGGACACCGACGGGTTCATCGGCGGCTCGGGGATCGACGCGCGCTCAGCGTGCCCGCGCGGCCAGCGCGTCGAGCAGTCGGGCGTGCACGTTGCCAAAGCCGCCGTTGCTCATGCACAGCACATGGTCGCCGGGCCGGGCTGCGGCCACCACCTGCGCGACCAGTTGGTCGATGGTCGTGCTGACCACGGCCTGCTTGCCCAGCGGCGCGAGCACCTGCGTGGCGTCCCAGTCGAGCCCGCCGCTGTGGCAAAACGACAGGTCGGCTTCTTCGAGCGCCCACGGCAGCTGCGCTTTCATGGTGCCGAGCTTCATGGTGTTGGAGCGCGGCTCGAACACCGCGAGCACGCGCGGTCGCGGCTGCGACGGGCTCCAGCGCGCATCGACCTGGCGGCGCAGCCCGTTGATGGTGGTGTGCATCGCCGTGGGGTGGTGCGCGAAATCGTCGTACACGCTGATGCCGGCTGCGCTGCCGCGCAGCTCGAGCCGGCGGCGCACGTTTTCGAAGCTGGCCAGCGCGCTGGCCGCGACCTCGGCCGGCACGCCCAGGTGGTCGGCCGCGGCGATGGCCGCCAGCGCATTGAGCTGGTTGTGCTCGCCGGCCAGCGCCCATTCGACGCGCGCCATCTTCATGCTGCCGCGCAGCACATCGAAGGCGTGCGGCTCGCCGCGGGTGCGCCACTCGCCGGGGGTCTCGCGGCGCGCACCAAAGCGCACCACATCGCTCCAGCAGCCCATGCCCAGTACGCGCTGCAGCGACTCGTCGCGCGCGTTGACCACCAGCCGGCCTTGCGCCGGCACGCTGCGCACCAGGTGATGAAACTGCCGCTCGATGGCTGCCAGGTTGTCGAAGATGTCGGCGTGGTCGAACTCGAGGTTGTTGAGCACCGCCGTGCGGGGGCGGTAGTGCACGAACTTGCTGCGCTTGTCGAAAAAGGCGGTGTCGTACTCGTCGGCCTCGATCACGAAGGGCGGGCGCGCCGCGCCGGCATCGGTCGACACCGGCGCACCCAGCCGCGCCGAGATGCCGAAGTTCAGCGGCACGCCGCCGACCAGAAAGCCCGGCTGCAGCCCGGCGTGTTCGAGCACCCAGGCCAGCATCGAGGTGGTGGTGGTCTTGCCGTGGGTGCCGGCCACCGCCAGCACATGACGGCCTTGCAGCACGTGCTCGGCCAGCCACTGCGGCCCGCTGGTGTAAGGCGCGCCGGCATCGAGCACCGCTTCCATCAGCGGGTTGCCGCGCGAGACCACGTTGCCCACGACGAACAGATCGGGCTTGAGCGCGAGCTGGTCGGCGCCCCAGCCCTCGATCAGCTCGATGCCCAGCGCGCGCAGCTGGTCGCTCATCGGCGGGTAGACGCCGGCGTCGCAACCGGTCACCCGGTGACCCGCCTCGCGCGCCAGTGCCGCCAGGCCGCCCATGAAGGTGCCGCAAATACCGAGGATGTGGATGTGCATGGGGGGATTCAGCAGTTTTCGGGCCAGCGCCGGCACGCTCAACTCGTGAGCGCGCGGCGCCGGACGATCAGGGGCCGTTCAGAGCGCGAGCTTGAGCGACTGCCGGGCGGCTTCGATCGTGGCAGCGAGGTCGTCGGGGCGGTGCGCTGCGCTGACGAAGCCGGCTTCGTACAGCGCCGGCGCCAGGTAGACGCCGCGGTCGAGCATGGCGTGGAAGAAATGGTTGAAGCGCGCCTTGTCGGTGGCCAGCACCTGCGTGTACTGCTGGGGCAGCTGCGACGCGAAGAAGAAGCCGAACATGCCCCCCTCGCTGTCGGTGACCATCGGCACGCCGGCCTCCCGGGCCGCAGCGTCAAAGCCCTCGACGAGCTGCCGCGTGCTGGCGGTGAGGGCCTCGAAAAAGCCGGGTTTCTGGATTTCACGCAGCGTGGCCAGACCGCACGCCGTGGCCACCGGGTTGCCCGACAGCGTGCCGGCCTGATAGACCGGTCCGAGCGGTGCGAGCTGCTCCATCACGGCGCGCCGGCCGCCGAAGGCCGCCAGCGGCATGCCCCCGCCGATCACCTTGCCGAACACGCTCACATCGGGCGCGAAGCCGGGGATCAGCTTGGCGTAGACGCTTTGCGCGCCGCCGAGCGCCACGCGGAAACCGGTCATCACCTCGTCGAACACCAGCAGCACGCCGTGTTGCGTGCACAGCTCGCGCAGCCGGCTCATGAAGGGCACGCTGGCGCGCACGAAATTCATGTTGCCGCAGATCGGCTCGATCATCACGCAGGCCATGTCGGCGGCGTGCAGCGCGAAGGCTTCCTCGAGCTGACCAAGGTGGTTGTATTCGAGCACCACGGTGTGCTTGACGACGTCTTCGGGCACGCCCGCGCTGGTCGGGTTGCCGAAGGTGGCCAGCCCCGAGCCGGCCTTGACCAGCAGCGCGTCGGCGTGGCCGTGGTAGCAGCCCTCGAACTTGACGATCTTGTTGCGACCGGTGGCGCCACGCGCCAGGCGCAGCGCGCTCATCGCCGCTTCGGTGCCCGAGCTGACCAGGCGCACCTGGTCCATGCTGGGCACGAGCTTGAGGATCTCTTCGGCCAGTTCGATCTCGCGCTCGGTGGGTGCGCCGAACGAGAAGCCGTCAAGTGCTGCCTTTTGCACCGCCTCGAGCACGGCAGGGTGACCATGGCCCAGGATCATCGGGCCCCACGAGCCGATGTAGTCGATGTAGCGCGTGCCTTCGGCGTCGAAGATGTACGGGCCCTGCGCCCGCGCGATGAAGCGCGGCGTGCCACCGACCGCGCGGAAGGCGCGAACGGGTGAATTGACGCCGCCGGGGATGACCCGCTGGGCGCGTTCGAAAAGTTGTGCGTTGGTGGAAGTCATGTCAGGCCGGAGTGCGCGCTTGCTGCGGGGCGAATGTCAGCGCGTTAGTGGATGTGTCGGGTGCCCGGGGTGTCGGTGTCGGCGCCATCGCCTTCGGCGCCGCCGTCTTCTTCTTCACCGGGCGCCAGCGCCCAGAAAAACCGGTCCGGTACCACGTTGCCCATGCCGGGGCGAAAGCCCGCGTCGAGCGACTGGTCGAGAAAGGCGAGCGACTCGCCCACCGCGTTCTGCAATTCGCTGCCCGTGGCGAGCAAGGCCGCCAGCGAGGCCGACAGCGTGTCGCCCGCGCCGTTGAAGCTGGCTTCGAAGCGCTCGAACTTCTCGCCGGTGATGGCGCCTTGCGCCGAAGCCAGCACGTTGTCGAGGAACTGCTCGGGGTTCTTGCTGGTGGTCATCAGCACGCCGGTCACCAGCACGAAATTGGCACCATGCTCGGCGGCCGCCACGGCGATCTCGCGCGGCGAGGCCGGCCGGTCGGCTTCCCAGTCGGGCAGCAAAAAGTCGGTGAGCGTCTGGTGGCTGCCCACCAGCACCTCGGTTTGCGGCAGCACCAGTTCGCGGAACGCATCGGCGTAGGACTGCTGCTGGTCTTCATCGAGCCACGACAGGCTGGGCATGTAGGCCACCAGCGGCACGTCGGGGTAGTCGGACAAGATCTCGGCGACCGCACCCACGCCTTCGGCCGAACCCAGAAAGCCGACTTTCCAGGCGGCGATGGTGATGTCTTCGAGCACGCAGCGCGCTTGCTCGGCGATCACGTCGGGATCGAGCGCATGGAAGTCGAACACCTCGGCGGTGTCACGCATCACGATCGAGGTGGTGATGGGCAGGCCGTGCGCGCCCATGGCGGCGATGGTGGCCACGTCGCCCGCCACGCCACCCGCACCGGTGGCGTCGGTGGCGTTGAAGCTCATCACGCAGGACGGGGAGGGGGCTTCCTGCAACGCGTCAGCGGCGTCGGCAGCCGGTTGGGTCTGTGCAGTCATGGAGGAAGGCTCGGGTGAAAAAAGGAACGACAGGACTGCTCAGGACCGCCGCCCGCGCAGGCTCAAGGCTGCACCAAAACGGCGTCGGTAGAATTGCACAGATTGTAATGACGCCCCAATGCCACTGTGACTGAAGCGCGAACCTGGATGTGCCTGATCTGCGGATGGATCTATGACGAAACTGTCGGCGATGCGGAGCACGGGATCGCCCCGGGCACCCGTTGGGCAGATATCCCCATGAACTGGACCTGCCCCGAATGCGGCGCCCGAAAAGAAGATTTTGAGTTGGTGCAGATCTGACCGATAACAGCCGTAGGCGGGACGCGATGTTCGCGTGCTGATAGGGAGAAGTCAGTGAACGAAGACTCCGCGGCGGCAGCGCCCAGGGCCAGGGTGCTGGTCATCGATGACAGCAACACCATCCGTCGCAGCGCCGAAATCTTTCTCAAGCAAGGCGGCTACGAGGTGTTTCTGGCCGAGGACGGCTTCGATGCGCTGTCCAAGGTCGACGACCACTCGCCGTCGCTGATCTTTTGCGACATCCTGATGCCGCGCCTGGACGGCTACCAGACCTGCGCCATCATCAAGCGCAATGCGCGTTTCGCCGACGTGCCGGTGATCATGCTGTCGTCCAAGGACGGGTTGTTCGACAAGGCGCGCGGGCGCATGGTTGGCTCCCAGGGCTACCTCACCAAGCCGTTCACCAAGGATCAACTGCTCGACGCCGTGCGCCAGCACCTGGGTGTGCTGGCTTTGGCGCACTGATGCGCGTGGTCGAGTCGCTCGCCTGAGCGCGACTCTTGCAAGGACGATGCATGGCAATCAAGGACATCTTGCTGGTGGACGACTCGAGAACCGAGTTGCACTACGTCTCCGGGTTGCTTTTCAGGCAGGGCTACAACGTGCGCACCGCTCAAAACGGCGAGGAGGCCATGCGCCGCCTGGAAGAGCAGATCCCCGACCTGATCCTGATGGACGTGGTGATGCCCGGACAAAACGGTTTCCAGCTCACGCGCACCATCACACGCGACCCGCGTTACGCGAACGTGCCGGTGATCATGTGCACCAGCAAGAATCAGGAGACCGACAAGGTCTGGGGCATGCGCCAGGGCGCGCGCGACTACATCGTCAAGCCGGTCAATCCCGATGAGCTGGCCGCGAAGATCCGCGCCATAGGCTGATCGCCGAGCGCTGCGATCCCCGGCTTTTCTCCCCCATCCCCGAGCAGCCCGACCCCATGTCCAGCCAGCCAGCCCTTCGAGAGCTCCCCACGCGCGTGGGCGATGAGGTCCAGCCGGCCGCGTCGACCTCGCCAGGGCGCTCCTGGCTGGCGGTCGAGAGCGCCGGGCATCGATTCCTGTTTCCGCTGACCGAGGCGGGCGAAATTTTTCCGATGGTGCCGTTGATGCCGCTGCCTCATGCGCAGGCGTGGTTTCTCGGCGTGGCCAACCTGCGCGGGCACCTGCATGGCGTGGTCGATCTGGGCCGTTTCCTGGGGCTGGGGGCGTCCGAGTCCGTGCGCGAACCCACGATGCTGGTGGCCTTCAACAGCGCTTTCGAGGTCAACGCGGCCCTGCGGGTCGATCGGCTGGCCGGCTTGCGCGGCGAGGCTGATTTTTCGCTGGAAGGCGATGCCGCCGCCGCTCCCGCGTTCGTGGGTCAGCGTTTGCGGGATGTCGACGGGCGCGTCTGGCAGGAAATCCACCTGGGCGCACTGGTCAGGCACGAGGCCTTCCTGAAGATCTTGGGCTGATGCGGCGCCGGACTGCGCGCATGAGCGTTTGCCCCTGGAGATGAAGATGAACACCGACATGGAGCGCACCGTGGTGCTTGAAGGCTCCGGCAAGAGCGGAGCCAGCGACTTCGCGCATTCCATCATTGCCGAGGCGCCGCCGTCCGATCGCGTGGCGTTCGATGTCTCACGTTCGCGCGACTCCACCGTGAGCCCCCACGACACGCAACCCGCTGCCTTGCGGGGCAAGCCTGCGCAGCCCTGGCTGGCCGGGCTGACGCTCGTCGGGCTGTGCGGCGTGCTGGCGATCGCGTTGCTGCCGCTCGTCGCCCCCGGGATCGTGCTGCCTCAGCGTGCCGCGAGCCTGGGCCTGCTGGTGTCGGTGCTGCTGTGCGCCGTCGGGGTGCTCGGCCAGCGCAAGCGGATCTCGGCCGACGAGTCGCAGCGCGCCCTGGAACTCGACGGCCAGCGCATCGAGGCCCAGCGCCAGCGCGATGAATCTAAGCGCATCAACGATGCCAACCAGGCCGCCATCTTGCGCCTGATGAACGAGTTGCAACTCGTCGCCGAGGGCGATCTCACGCAGCAAGCGACCGTCACCGAAGACATCACCGGCGCCATCGCCGACTCGGTCAACTACACCGTCGAAGAGCTGCGCACGCTGGTCGCGCAGGTGCAAGGCGCGGTCAGCCGGGTGACCGAAACCACCCAGATGGTGGACCTGACCTCGACCGAACTGCTGGCCGCTTCGAGCGAGCAGTTGCGCGAGATCCGTGACACCGGCGAGTCGGTGTTGCAGATGGCCGGGCGCATCAATGAAGTCTCGGCGCAGGCGCAACAAACGGCGCAGGTCGCGCGCCAGTCGCTGAGCGCCACCGAATCCGGGTTGCGCGCGGTGCAAGACACCATCGGCGGCATGCACGCCATCCGCGACCACATCCAGGAAACCTCCAAGCGCATCAAGCGGCTGGGCGAGTCGTCGCAGGAGATCGGCGAGATCACCGAACTGATCTCCGACATCACCGAGCAGACCAACGTGCTGGCGCTCAATGCCGCCATCCAGGCCGCGTCAGCTGGCGAGGCCGGTCGCGGCTTTTCGGTGGTGGCGCAAGAGGTGCAGCGGTTGGCCGAACGCTCGGCCGATGCCACCCGGCAGATCGCCGCGCTCGTCAAGGCGATCCAGACCGACACCCAGGACGCGGCGGCGGCCATGGAGCGCTCCACCCAGGGCGTGGTCGAGGGCACGCGGCTCACCGACAAGGCCGGCAGCGCGCTGGGCGACATCGACCGCGTTTCGCGCCAGCTGGCCGATCTGATCATGCACATCTCCAGCCAGGCGCTGGGCGAAGCGCAATCGGCCAACGTGCTGGCCACCAACATCCAGCACATCTTTGCGGTGACCGAGCAGACCGGCGAGGGCACCCGTTCGACCGCGCAGATGGTGCGTGAGCTCTCGCACACGGCCGAAGAACTCAAGCAGTCCGTGGCTCGATTCAAAATCGACTGATCGCCATCGCGCTTGGCCACACGGCTGCACCCAACCACAAGGCACTGCATGGACAGCTTGCGCAACCCTCCTCCGGCAGAAAGCCGCGGTGCCGAACCTGAAGGTCCGAGCGACCTGAGCGCGCTGTCGTGGGTGCACGACGAGTTGCGCCGGTCCATCGAACTGGCCCTCAAGGCCTTGCGCCGGCATGCCAGGGAACTGGATGCCGGCGCCGGGCCCGATGACGGTCTGGTCGACCCCGCCCAACTGCAAGCCGCACGCCAGCATCTGCACCATGGCGTGGGCGCGCTCGAGCTGACTGGCTTGCCCGCCGGCGCCAGCGTGCTGCGTGCCTGTGAGGCCGCCGTGCAGCGCTTTGTCGGCAAGCCGCGGCTGTTTGACGCGCAGGCCGCGCAGACCCTCGAGCGGGCCTTGTTCGCGTTGCTGGATTACCTCGAGCGCGTGCTGGCGGTCAAGGCGGTCTCGCCGCTGTCGATGTTTCCGCAGTACCAGGCGGTGCAGCAACTCGCGGGTGCCGAGCGTGTGCATCCGGCCGACCTCTGGGACTTCGAGTGGCGCTGGATGGCGCTGCCCGATGACGCCCAGGCGCAGCCACGCGAGCCCGATGCGACTGCCCGCTCAGCCGTCGAAAGCAAGATGCTGGCGCTGATGCGCGGCGCAGCGGCCGCCGCAGCCACCCAGATGATCGACATCTTCGCCGGGCTGGGCGCGGGTGCGTCGGATGAGCGCGCGGCCACGCTGTGGAAACTGGCCGCGGCAATGTTCGAGGCTCAGTCGCAGGGCTTGCTCAAGCCCGATGTCTTCAGCACGCGGGTGGTTTCACGATTGCTGGCGGTGCTGCGCAGTTTCGAGCGGGGTGCCGCCGAGGTGCCCGAACTGCTCGCTCGCGATCTGCTGTTTTTCTGCGCTCAGGCGGATGGGCCCGGCGACGCCGGCAGCGCCCCCCGGCTGGCCGCCGTGCGCCAGGCCTACGGGCTCGAGCGCCACGTCGGCACCGATTACCAGAGCAGCCCGTTGGGTCGTTTCGATCCGGCGCTGATTGCACAGGCGCTCAAGCGAGTTGCCGCGGCGAAGGAGTCCTGGTCGGGCGTGGCCGCAGGCGAAATGCACCGCCTGCACGGCTTGGGCGAGCAGTTCACGCTGGTCGGCGAGTCGCTCAAGCGCTTGTTCCCTTTTGGCGATGCGCTCGCCGAAGCGCTGCATCTGGCCGCAGCCCAGGCGCAGCAGTCGGGCGCTGCACCCTCGGCCGCGCTGGCGATGGAAGTCGCCACCTGCTTGCTGTACGTCGAGGCTTGCCTGGAAGACGGCGACTTTGACCACCCCGAGCTCGGTGCGCGCGCGCAGCGACTGTCCGAGCGGATGGCCGCGGTGCGCGAGGGCGCGCCACCACAGCCGCTCGAGGGCTGGATGGAGGATCTGTATCGACGCGTGTCCGACCGCCAGACCATGGGCAGCGTGGTGCGTGAACTGCGAGCGTCCCTGTCCGAAGCCGAGCGCCAGGTCGATCTGTTTTTCCGCAATCCGGCCGATTCAACGGTGCTGATCCCGGTGCCCCAGCAGTTGGCTGCCATGCGCGGCGTGCTGTCGGTGCTGGGCATGGACCACGCCGTGGCGGCTTTGCTGCGCATGCGCGACGAACTCGACGGCTTGATATCCACCGAGATCGACATCGCGCGCGTCGCGCAAGCCGGCGTGTTCGACCGGTTCGCCAACAACCTGGGCGCGCTCGGCTTCCTGATCGACATGCTGGCCGTGCAACCCGCGCTGGCGAAGACGCTGTTCGTCTACGACGAGCCGTCGGGCAGCCTGTCGCCGGTCATGGGCCGCAGCGGACGCACTCCGGTGGTCCTTGGCGCGCCTGTGGCCCCTGCCGCGCCGGTGCAGTCGCCGCTGGGCGATGCCCGAGCGCTGGCGGCCGCTGGGCCACCGACGGTTCCCGTCGATGAGGCCGCCAGCGACCCCGAAATGCGCGAGGTCTTCCTCGAGGAAGCGCGCGAGGTCTTCGACAGCGCACGTCAGGCCTGTGTCGATCTGGCGCATGCGAGCGACGATCTGCAAGGCATCACCCTCGTGCGGCGCGCCTTCCACACCCTCAAGGGCAGCGCACGCATGGTGGGGCTGGCCGAGTTCGCCGACGCAGCCTGGGCGTGTGAGCAGCTCTTCAACACCCTTCTGTCCGAACAGCGCCCCGCCGGCGCGCCCCTGCTCGAGTTCACGGGCTGGGCGCTCGAGCAGCTCGGCTGCTGGGTGGACGACATTGCAGCGTCTCGCGACACGCCCCACAGCGCCGCACGCATCCGCGAGGCGGCACGTCAGCTCGAGGCCGCAGCGCGGCCCGCAGTCGCCGAGGTGGCGCCTAGCCTGGACGAGTTCCCCGACCTCGGGATGGACGCGTTGGAGGCGGCCGAGCTCGATCTGGAACTGACCGAGTTGGTACCGCACCTCGCCGAGGTGCCGGATCTCGATCTCGAACTGAGCGAGGTCGACGCTGCCTCTCCCACGGCGGTGCTCGCGTCCGATCCCGTGGCGCAGCCCGTGTTCGATCTCGACTTGTCGGTTCCGGCCGGCGAGTTGCCGGCCAGCGCACCCATCGAGACGCCACAGCCGCCCGACGGTCTGGGGCTGCTCGACTTCGGCTCGATGTTCGGCCCGCTGGGCATCGAGGCCACGCGGCCGATGCCCCCCGGGGACGAGGCCGCCGGGAGCGCGGTGCCGTCAGCGCCAGACGCGGGTGCCCCGCCGGATCTGTTTGACCTTGATCTGGATCTCGATCTGGACGCGCCGGTCGCGACGCAGCCGTTTGAAACCGAAGCGGCTCAGCCGCAGCCCGACGGGCCTGACGAGGAGCCGGCGCCGTCGGACGACGAGGAGTTCAAGCGGGTCGGCCCTTTGCGCATCAGCCTGGCCCTGTTCAACATCTATCTCAACGAGGCCGACGAGTTGTCCAGGCTGCTCGTGACCGAGATCGCCGAATGGGCGTTCGATCTGGAGCAGCCGGTGGGCGAGACCGCCGTGGCGCTGGCGCACTCGCTGGCCGGCAGTTCGGCCACCGTGGGCTTTGCCGAACTGTCGGAGCTGGCGCGCGCGCTCGAACACGCGCTCGAGCGCAACCGTGCGTTGGGTGCCGCCACACCGCTGGAAGCCGAGCTGTTTCGCGATGCCGCCGACGAGATTCGCAGCTTGCTGCACCAGTTTGCTGCCGGCTTCCTCAAGAGCCCGCCCGAGGAATTGCTGGTGCGCTTGTCCGAGCACGAGCTGACGTCGGCGCAGCGGCTGGAGTCGGTGGTGGCCGAGCTCGATGCCGGCGCCTTGCTGGACTCCGGCGCCATCCCGCTGGACGTCGCCAGCCACCAGCCTGAAGAAACGGTGGACGAGGAGCGCGTGGCTGCAGGGGCCGCCGAGCCGCGGCCTGCCGAGACCGACGACGACATCGACGCCATCGATGCGCTGCAGCCCGAGCTGTTTGCGATCTTCGAAGAAGAGGCCGAGGAGCTGTTCGGCCGGCTGGCCAGCCGACTGCAGGACTGGTCGCGCAGCCCCGAGGATGCCCGGCACGCTGCGGGTGCCATGCGCGATCTGCACACGCTCAAGGGCGCGGCCCGGCTGGCCGGCGCGATGCGTCTGGGCGAGATGCTGCACCGGCTCGAGAGCCGCATCGAGAACCTGACCTCGGTGCTGGCTGAATCGGCCGTTTCAAGCGACGACATCGAACCCTTGCTGACGCGCTGCGACACCTTGCGACAGGTGTTCGAAGCCCTGCGGCAAAGCGTGTTGGCCGAAGTGGCCGAGCCCGCGCCACGGGCCGTGGAGTCCGTCGCCCTGCGCGCCGACGCGGTCGAGGCCGAGCCCCTGGCCACGGCTGCCGCCACCGACGCACACGACGTCGCCGGCGCGATGGTCGGGGCAGGCCGCGAGCCGGCGCCGGTGGCCATCGACATCGACTGGTCGCGCTTCGGTGCCACGGCGCAGTCTGATGAGGTGCCGGCCGTGGCTGCGCACGCCGCGTCGCTCTCGGCGGTACGGGTGCGCGCGCCGCTGCTCGACCGGCTGGTCAACCAGGCCGGCGAGGTGAGCATCACCCGCTCGCGCATCGCGTCCGATGTCAATCAGATGAAGGACTCGCTGGTCGATCTGAGCGACAACCTCGAGCGCTTGCGTGGCCAGTTGCACGACATCGAGATCCAGGCCGAGACCCAGATCAGCTCGCGCATGGAAGCGGCCCGGTCGGCGTCGGAAGAATTCGACCCGCTGGAATTCGACCGCTACACGCGGCTGCAGGAACTCACCCGCATGCTGGCCGAGTCGGTCAACGACGTGGCCACCGTGCAGCGCACCTTGCAAAAGTCACTGCAAAGCACCGAGGATGGTCTGGCCGCGCAGGGCCGGCTCACCCGCGAGCTGCAAGACGACCTGCTGCGCACGCGCATGGTCGAGTTCGAGGGCCTGTCGGAGCGGTTGCACCGCGTGGTGCGACAGGCCGCCAAGGAGACGGGAAAACAGGTCCGGCTGGACATCGAGGGCGGGTCGATCGAGATCGACCGTGGCGTGCTCGATCGCATGACGGGTGCTTTCGAGCACCTGTTGCGCAACAGCGTGACGCACGGCATCGAAGCACCGTCGGTGCGCGTCGCCGCCGGCAAGGACGCCACCGGCTCGGTGGTCGTCGCCGTGAGCCAGTCGGGCAACGAGGTGAGCGTCGAGGTGCGCGACGACGGTCGCGGCCTGGACCTGGTGCGCATTCTGGAGAAGGCCCAGGCGGGCGGTCTGATCGCTGCGGGCCACACGCCCGACGTCAGAGAACTGTCCAAGCTGATCTTCCGCCCCGGCTTTTCGACTGCCGACAAGGTGACCGAACTGGCCGGGCGCGGTGTCGGGCTGGACGTGGTGCGCTCGGAGGTGGATGCCATCGGCGGACGCATCGAGACCGCCACCGCCGCAGGGCAGGGCACCGACTTCAAGCTGTTGCTGCCGCTGACCACCGCCGTCACCCAGGTGGTGATGGTGCGTTGCGGCGAGCTCAAGGTGGGCGTGCCCTCGACCCTGGTCGACACGGTGCGACGGGTGCCCTCAGACGAGGTGGCCGTGGCCGCGCGCAGCGGCCGCTTCACCGTGGACCACGAGGTGCTGCCCTTCTTCTGGCTGGGCGCCTTGCTGCAAACCAGCGCGTGCAGCACCGAGGTGGCCGCGCGCGCCAGCCAAGTGCTGATCGTGCGCAGCGCGTCGCAGCGCATCGCGGTGCACGTGGACGACGTGATCGGCAATCAGGAAGTGGTGGTCAAGAACCTCGGCCCGCAACTGTCGCGCATGCCCGGGCTGGCTGGCATGACCTTGCTGGCCGGCGGTGACGTGGCGCTGATCTACAACCCGGTGGCGCTGGCCGCGCTGTACGGCGAGGCCGCGCGCAGCGCGACGCAGGCCGCCAGCGCCGATGGCGCCACTCAGGCCGCCGTGGTCGAGCAGCCGCTGGCACCGCTGGTGCTGGTGGTCGACGACTCGCTCACCGTGCGCCGCGTCACCGAGCGCATGCTGCTGCGAGAGGGCTATCGCGTGACGCTGGCCAAGGACGGCATCGACGCGCTGGAGCGGCTGGCGCAGGAACGGCCGGCCATCGTGCTCAGCGACATCGAGATGCCGCGCATGGACGGCTTCGATCTGGTGCGCAACCTGCGCGCCGATCCGCGCCTGCATGACCTGCCGGTGATCATGATCACCTCGCGCATCGCCCAGAAGCACCGCGACCATGCGGCGCAGCTCGGCGTCAATCACTACCTGGGCAAGCCCTATTCGGAAGAAGACCTGCTCGCGCTGATCGCGCGCTGCACCGGCCGCCCGATCGCAGCGTCTGGCGCCTGAGGCTCACACGGCGGTTTTGACCACGGCGTAGCGCTCGAGCGTTCGCGCCCGCGCCACGTCGTGCTGCACCACGGGCGTGGGGTAGTCGCGCCCCAGCACCAGAGCGGCGGCCGCCAGATCCACCGGTCGCGCTGTCCACGGCGCATGCAGCGACTCGTCGGGCAGCGCGGCGAGTTGCGGCAGGTAGCGGCGGATGAAGCGGCCCGTCGGGTCGAACTTCTCGCTCTGGCTGAGCGGGTTGAAGATGCGGAAGTAGGGCT
>CANFXR010000071.1 GCA_947451035.1 Burkholderiales bacterium | reverse complement strand
CTACGGATCCAAGGTGCGCATCGACGCGCGCAAGGGCACCGCCGTGGGCGACGTGTCGGGCTGGCTCAAGCAGCGCCAGTTCGGCCTGGGCGAGGTCAATGCCAACGGGGGAACGGTCAGCGTGGTGGCCGGCTCGGCCATCATCCAGCGCGCCGACAGCAAGATCGATGTGGACGGCGGCTGGGTGGACGTGGCCGGCGGTCGCGTCAATACGAGCCAGCTGCGCCTGGGCAACACGCTGGTGGACATCGGCGCGGCCAAGGCCGGGGTGGTCTACGACGAGGTGGTCAACCTGCCGGACAGCGCAGCCAAGTATCAGGAAGGTTACCGGCAGGGCGCCAGCGCGGGCATGGTGCAGTTCTCGGCGCCGGTCATCGTGCAGCAGGGCGCGCTGAGCGGCCAGGTCGAGCGCGGGATGTACCAGCGCGATCCGGGTGCTGCGGCCTACCCGTTGGCCGCCCGGCTGGAGATCGGCACGCTGTCTGACACCTCGGTGAACACCCCGGTGCCGACCTTGAAGGTGTCGGCCGATGATCCCAAATCAGGCAGCTTCGCTTGGGGCTGGTTCGGTCGGCCGGCCGATGGTGACTACGGGCTGGGCTGGTATGGCGGGCGGGCCGCGGGCTACGCCAGCCAGTTCCGCTACCAGGGGCTGTTGCAGTTGAGCGCTTCGGCTGCTGACGCACCGGTGCTGCCCGCGGTGGGTGCACCGTTGGCCAGCGCGGTGGCCGACACCTTGACGCTGAACATGCACGCGTTGAAAGACGCGGGTTTCACCGCCGTGTCGGCGCAGACCGGCGGCAACATCGAGATCACGCAGGCCCTGACGCTGGCGCCGGGCAGCGTGCTGCAGCTTGACGCGTCGCAGCGGGTTACCCCTAACGAAGGCGAGACGCAACCGCCCGACGGCGGCAAGTTGACGGTGGGCGCTTCGGTGACGATGGCCGGCGGCAGCTTCAGCGCCAAGGCACTGAGCATCGACGTCAGCGACGGCGTCACGCTCGATGTGGCTGGCCTGTGGACCAACGACCGCGCACTGGCCAACCCCGGGCGCGATGCCGCCGGCAACCCGAGCGATGCGATCGTGAAGGCCGGCGGTTCGGTGTCGTTGAGTGCCGCGGCCATACACCTCGGCGATGACGTCAGCATCGATGTCTCGGCCGGTGCCTGGCTGCAGGCCACGGGCGGCGTCGACAAGGGCAAGGCCGGCTCGATCGCCATGGTCGTCAAGCCGCTGGACGCCACAGCCCAGAGCATGAATCTGGCCACGCTGGGGTGGGGCAGTGACCTGCGGCTGACCGGGTACGGGTTTGGCAGCGGCGGCACCTTGAAGCTGGTCGGGCGCGACGTCGTGCTCGGCGATGTGCCTGTGGCGCAGCAATCGGTCGGTGACCTGGTGCTGTCGCCGGCGTTTTTCCAGCAGGGCGGCTTCACCAGCTATGACATCGGGGCCAACCGCGACCTGAGCGTGGCCGCCGGCACCTCGGTGCGGCCGATGGCCAGCCAACGGGTGCTGGACAACAACGCTGAACGCCAACACAGCGGCCGGCCGGGCGATGTGACGTTCGAACAGTTGTCGCCGCTGGCCGGTCCCGGACTGGTGCGCCAATCCACCAACCTCACACTGCGCGCCTCGGTCAGCCCGGCGCCGCCCGACGGCAGCGCCGCCGCCGGGCGTTTGCGCGTGCTCGATGGGGCGAGCGTGCAGCTTGATCCGGGTGCTTCGCTGAACCTGCGCTCGGCCGGTCAGCTCGAGGTCTACGGCAGCTTGAACGCCCCCGGCGGGCGCATCGCGCTGGGGCTGACGCCGTTCGCCACCGACAGCACCTTGCACAACCTGTGGCTGGGCCCGGCGGCCACGCTGCGCGCCGACGGCAGCGCTGCGCGGCTGTACACCAACGGCCAGGGCGTGAGCAGCGGCGAGCTGCTCGGCGGCGGCAGCATCACCCTGGGCGGCAGCACCGACAAGACCGCCGACGGCAACAGCGTGCTCAACCCCGCGTATGCCTATGTGGTGATCCAGCCGGGTGCGACGCTCAGTGCCGGCGGCGTGTCGGCGGGCGCGCTGACTTTCCAGTCGGGCAGCGGCACCACCACGGTCGATCACCTCACCAGCGCGGGTGGCAGCATCGACATCCGCTCGTCGCTGGGCATGGAGCTCTACGGCAGCTTCCTGGGCGGCGCCGGTGTCGGTGCCAGCGCCGGCAGCCTGACGCTGGCGCTCGAGGGCGACACCGACGCCGTGCTCAACGTGGTGAAGTCAGGCGCTCCGGTGGGCAGCACCACCGCCAAGGACGCGAAGAGCGCCAGCACCTATCGGGGTACGGCCGGCAGCGCGACGGTGCTGGCCAGTGGCCTGACCGACGGCGGCTTTGCTCGCCTGAAGCTGCGCAGTTCGGGGGCGCTCGGCTTTTCGCTGGAAACCGGAGACCAAACGCTGACGGCATCGCAGGCCATCGTGCTGGACGCGCCCACCTTGCTGGCAGACCAGTCTTTGCGCACCTCGGTCTACAAGGGCCTGCTCAAGACCGCGATCACTGAGCTGAAGGCCGCCGACAAACTGGCCGGCATCAAGCGCACCACCGACGAACTGGCCGAGGCGGCTGCCCCACTGGCCAGCGCCCGCCTTTCCAGCAGCGTCTTGTTGCAGGACACGCCTGCGACGCTGACGCTGCAAGCGCCGTATGTGCAGCTGGGCAACAGTGGCGCAGAGCAGACGGTGTATCCGCTGGTCGTGCTGCCCGACGAAGACGCCCCGCGCGTGGCGATGGCTGGCAACTCGGTGCTCAAGGTCAAGGCGTCGAACATCGACCTCAAGGGCCACAGCGCATTGCAAGGCTTCGGCACGGCGGCGCTGGAGGCGGCTCAGGACGTGCGCCTGCTCGGCGTGGCGTGGTCTGACGCACAGACCGGGCGCTTTGACGGCACCCAACGCGGCTCGTTCTGGATGAAGGGCTCGCTGGCGCTGACCAGTGCGCAAGTGCTGCCCACCACCTTGACCGATTTCACCTTCGCGGTGGCTGGCAGCGACCTCGACGGCTCCGGGCGCTTGAGCTTCGCCGCCAGCGGACTCACGCCGCAAGCGCCGCTGTCGGCCGGGGGGTCGATCACCGCCTGGGCGCCGCACATCGTGCAGGCCGGGCGGCTGGTGGCCCCGTTCGGCAGCATCACGCTGGGCAACACCGACGCGGCCGTGTCGGACATCCTGACGCTCGAGTTGCGTTACGCCGCAGGCAGCGTGACCTCGGTGGCGGGCCAGGGGCCGGTGCCGCTGGGCACGGTGTCCAACGGCAGCGTGCCGACCGCCAGCAACTGGGCGACCTTGCTGTCCGACGGCACCGAGGTGTCGTTCCGCCAGAACCCGAGCGCCGATGCGCTGAGCCCGCAACGTGCATTGCCGGGCAAGGCGATCACCTCGCTGGCCGGCAGCATCACCACCGACACGGGATCGGTGCTCGACCTGTCGGGCGGCGGCAGCTTGTTTGCCTATGGATTCACGCCCGGCAAGGGCGGATCGAAGGACGTGCTGTCCAACAACACCCTGGGCACCGCCGCGGCGGCCAAGACCACGGTGTTTGCCATCGTGCCGGGCTACACCAGCCAGCTCGCGCCGGTGGACGGGCTGTACGGCATTGACGGCGGGCTGGGCGTGGGCGATGCGGTGTGGCTGTCGGGCGCGGGCGACCTCAAGGCCGGCATGTACACCTTGCTGCCGGCGCACTACGCGCTGCTGCCCGGCGCCTACAGCGTCACGGTCGTCCCCGGCTACCGCGACATGGTGGCCAGCGCCAACCGCTTGCGCACCGATGGCGCCTGGCTGGTGTCGGGCCACCTCGCCAATGCCGCCGACGGGTCGGCGGACCCGCGCAGCCAGGGCTTTGTCGTCGCACCGCGCTCGGTGGTGCAGCGCCAATCCGAATACGCCGTCTACGACGCGGGCAGCTACTTCACCAACAAGGCGAAAGCCGCCGGCGTGGCCGCACCGGAGTTGCCCGGTGACGGCGGCCACGTGGCCTTCGCCAGCCAGGACGCGGTCAACACCTCGCTGCGCTTGCAAGGCCAGGTGCTGCTGGGCGCTGCGACAGGCGCGCTGGCGGGCACGGCGGACGTGGCCGCACCGAAGATGGAGATCACGTCTGACAGCACGACGGGGGCCGCCGGTGTGGTGGCGCTGTCCGCCGGCCAGCTGGCAGACTGGCATGCCCGCGCGCTGACGCTGGGCGCGCTGCACGAGACTGTGGACGGCCATGAGCAGCTCGACGTGCGCACCAGCGAGTTGACGCTGAGCAACGACGCGGCCCACCCGCTGAGCGCGCCTGACGTGCTGCTGGCGGCCAGCAGCACGCTGCGGCTGGAAGCCTATGCCACGGTGCTGGCCGAGTCTGGTGTTGCCGGCCCCGCCGCCGATTTGTTGTTGCCTTCATCGGGCGCGCTGTTGCGGGTGAGCAGCGGTGCGGCCATCGGTGTGCAGCGCAGCGAGACAGCGGCCAGCGGCGGTGGCGTGCTGTCCATCGCTGCGGGTGCCGTGGTGTCGGGCAAGGGCGCCGTGCAGATCGATGTCACGGGCAGCGCGGTCAACGCGGGCGTGATCCGGGTGGGCGCTGGCGGCGCCTTCACCGCGGCGGCGCCCGACATCAGCCTGGGCGATGCGATCCCGCAGGATGTGGCCGCGTCCACGCTGGCGTTGGACGGCTCGGCGCTGGCGTCGTTGTCCACGCTGGACAGCATCAGCCTGAACAGCCGACAAGGCTCGATCACGGTGTACGGCGCATCTCAAGTCGGCAGTGCCGCCACGCAGCGACTGACCCTGTCGGGCAGCGGCATCGTGGCAGGCGGCGAGGATGCCGCGCAGGCGGTGTTTCAGGGCGCCCACGTCGTGCTGAACGGCGGTGCCGACAGCGAATCGCCGGCCACTTCGACCAGCGGCGGATCGCTCACGGTGCAAGGCGACACGATCGCGCTGGGCTCCGGCCGCATGGCCCTGCAAGGGTTTGCGCAGGCCACGCTTCAAGCCGGCACTGCGGTGCGCGCCACCGGACAAGGCGGGGTGTTGGCGGCCGACGGCACGCTGACGCTGGACGCGCCGCGCATCACGGTGGCGCCCGGTGCCAGCGGGCTGTTCCAGACGACCGGCGAGCTGCACCTGACGGGCGCGGCCAGCGGCACCGATGCGCAGTCCACGCCACCAGGCGGCGGCGGGCAACTGGGCTTCCAGGCGGCGTCCATCGATGCGGGCACGCGCATCGAGGCGCCCTCGGGCACGATCACGATGACCGCCACGCGCGAGATCACGGTTCAGTCGGGGGTGCTGAGCGTCGCCGGCGCGGAGCTGCAAAAGAACCGTGCCGCCGCCTACGGGCCGGGTGGCAACCTGGTGCTGCAGGCACCGCAGATCACCCTGGGCGAGCAGGCCACGCTTGATGTGTCATCCACCGCGGCGGACGCCGGCCATTTGACGATCAACGCAACCGCCGCGGATGGCACGGGCTCGGTGAGCTTCGGTGCGCAGCTGCGTGGTGAGGCGAAACCGGTGGCCGGTCTGGGCTTGCCGGTGCAGGGTCAGTTCACGCTGGACACCGACAGCGCCGGTGAGGCGGGTGCTTTCGGGGCCCTGAACAAGACGCTGAACCAGGCGAGATTCACCGGCGCGCGCGACTTCCGGTTCCGCCATGGCGATGTGGCCATGGCCGGTCACGACAGCATCGTGGCGCACGACGTCACCCTGGCCACCGATCAGGGCAGCATCACCGTGGCGGGCGGCAGCAAGATCGTCGCGTCGGGCCTGGCCGGTGGCAGCATCCGTTTGCTGGCCGCGCAGGCCACCGATGGCGGCGTGTCTGGCCGGGTGACGGTTCGCGACCAAGCGGAGTTGAACGCGAAGTCTTCGGCCACCAGCGACGCCGGGGCCGGCGCTGTAGGCCGCGGCGGCCAAGTGCTGATCGGCACCATGACGGCCGACGGTGCTGCGCCCAACGGTGTCGATCAAGAGGCCAGCTTGCACCTGGCGGGCGGGCACATCGATGTGTCCGGCGCGCCGGCGGCCGGCGGCGCTGCGCGCCGCGATGGCCGCGTGACCTTGCGCGCGCCGCGTCTGGCCGACGGCAGCGACGTGGCGGTGGCCGTGCTGGACACCACCATCTTGCCGGGCGCGACAACGGTGATCGAGGGTGTCCAGGTCTACCGGGCGAGCACCGTCAGCGAACAGGCCGACAGCGCCACCCACCTCGACGCCACGACCAGCGGGCAGATGTACATCGATGCGCAGGCCTTCGGCTCGCGCCAGGCCGCGGTCGCAGCACGCCTGCAACGCAGCGATGTGGCGGTGCGCGCGGGCGTGGAGATCCGCTCGGACGGCGATCTGTCGGTGTCGGTCAACGAGTTCGCGGCCAACGCCGCCGACCGCGGCTGGGACCTGAACGCCTGGCACTTTGACGGCCAGCCGGTCAACCTGACCTTGCGGGCTGCGGGCAATCTGACGGTGGCCGGGTCGATCAGCGACGGCTTCGTGAAGCCGGGCGACAGCCGCTTGGCGATGCCGCTGTGGGCACTGGCCGGCGGGGCCTCGGCCGACTTGCAGCTGGTGGCTGGTGCCGACCTGGGGGCGGCCAGCACGACAGCGTTGCTGAGCGCCGATCAACTGGCTGCCGGCAAGGGCAGCCTGACGCTGGACTTTGCCGCGCGCACCCCGGTGCCGGTCAAGCGCCAGAAGCTGGATGATTATTTCCAGCCCATGGTCGACGCCGATGACAACCCGGTGATGTACACCCCGAAGATGAAAGAGGCCGGTGGCACCGGCCTCGTGACGCCCAACCTCGATGCGCCGGTGACGTCCACCGACGCGCCGGTGGCGGTGGTGCGCACGGGCACCGGACGCATCGATGTGGCTGCGGCCGCTGACATCACCCTGGCCATGGCCAAGGTCTACGTCAGCGCCGAGCCCGACGAGACGCTGGACCAGCCGCTGGTCTATGACAAGCGCAACAGCGACTACACCTTCAGCCAGACCTTGTACGGTGCGTCGCTGTACACCGCTGGCGCGCCGCTGGGCCCTGACGCCAGCGTGGTGGCACCGCGCAACGCGCTGAACACGCACTACGGCGCGACCAAGGGCACGCTGGTGGCGGCCACCTTCGCCGACGCGGGTGGGGCTATCACCGTGAATGCCGGTCGGGACATCGTCGGGCCGCAGAACAACAGCGCCAACTGGTACATCCGCAACTGGGATGGCGCCGACCCCGTCGAGGGTGACTCCACGGCCAAGCCGAAGGATCCGGGCTCGCCGGGCGTGCCCGGCAGCATCGCGCCGCTGCCGCGGGTGGTGCCGCAAATGGTCAACAACTGGTTGTTCCGGCAGGGCCGCAGCACCACGGCGGCCGACGGCAGCGTGGTGTTCGAGACGCTGGCCGACCAGACGACCACGCTGAACACCGCCTGGTGGGTGCGCACGGACTACTTCGATCAAGGCATCGCCACCCTGGGCGGCGGCGACGTGACGGTCACGGCCGGGCGCAGCATCAGCAACCTGTCGGTCAGTGCGGCGGGCAACGGCCAGGTCGAGGTGGCCGGCACGGCCGCCGCGGAGCACGGCGGCGGCGACCTGCGTGTGCGCTCCGGTGGCGACATTGCCGGCGGTGTGTTCTACGTTCAGAAGGGCGACCTCTCGCTGCGCGCCGACGGTTCGCTGAGCGCCGGTGGACTGGCCCCAGCCAGCGACCTTGGTGGTGCACAGACCTTCGCGCCCGTGCTGGCCCTGGGCGATGCGACGGCCAAGGTGGTGGCCGGTCGCACGCTGGCGCTGGCCACGGCCTACAACCCCACGATGACCGAGCAGAGCGTCAACAACCTGCCCGGTGCGCCCGATCCGCTGTACTCGCCCAACGGCAACTGGGACCCGAGCTATGCGCCCAAGGCGGAGTTCCGGACCACCTACGCGCAGTTCAGCAACTTCAGCACCTACGGAGCCGCCTCCTCGCTGGAGCTGACCGCACTGGGCGGCGATGTGCGGTTGTCCGCCGACACCACCGCGCTGGCCGATGCAGGCCGCAGCGAGATCCCCAATCGCTTTCAGAACCAGAGCAGCGCGGGCAGCTTTGCGAACCTGTACGCGCTGCTGCCGTCGACCTTGCTGGCCGCGTCCATGGGCGGTGATGTGGTTCTGGCCAATGGCGTGACGCTCGCCCCGGCGGCCGCGGGTCAGCTGGACTTGCTGGCGTCAGGCTCCATCCGGCTGAACAACGGCAGCACCGGACCGCTGCGCATGCTGGACAACAGCCCGGCCGGGATGTCGACCGCCGCAGCGCCGCGCGTGCTGTCCAAAGCCGATACCGAGATCCTGGACGGGAGCTCGACGGCGCTGGAGGCTCATGCATCGTCAGGTTTGCACAGCGCCGACAAGGTCGCGGCACGCCTGACGGCCGTCTACGGTGACGTGCAGGGCGACGCCAGCGCTGCCAATTCACTGTCGCTGCCCAAGGCTGCGGTCATCACCGCCGGGCGCGACATCGTTGACCTGGGTTTCCGCATTCAGCAGCTGGCCGCCAGCGACGAGACCGTGCTGCAAGCCGGCCGCGACGTGGTCGACACGACGCAGTCGAACGGGCAGGGCGGCTTCCCGAGCGTGGTGTCGCATGTGCTGGGCGGTCCGGGGCAGCTCGTATTGAGCGCCGGTCGCCATGTGGACCTGGGCAACGGCAACGGCGTGGTCACGCGCGGCAACCTCGACAACGTCTACCTGCCCGACGGCGGCGCCGCGATCCGTGTGGTCGCGGGCAGCGCTCCACCGGACTACAAGTCTTTTGAGGCGTTTGCCCGGGCTTACGGCTCGGCCGCCGATCTGGCCGCTGGCGCCGACCTGGCCGCGCTGGCCACGTTCGTGAGCGCCCGTGGCGGGCCGGTCGATGTGGCGGCTCTGGATGCGTTTGTGCGTGCGCAAGGTCAGGCCTTGCCCGCAAAGGCCACCGCAGCGCAGGTCTGGGCCGCTTTCCAGGCGCTGCCTGCTGCGGACCAGTCGAAGTACATGACCCAACATCCGGCACTGGCCGCTCAGGCTTGGGCGGCGTTCCGCGCGCTGCCGGACGATGCGCAATCGCTCTACCTGGACGATCACCCCGAACTGGCCGCACGCATCACCCTGCGGGCCGATGCCCTGGCCGGCGCGCTGGATCGCAAGGACAAAGGCCAACTGGATGCGCGCTTTTTCGCGTTGCTGGTGGAAACCGGCAACGCAGGGCGCAAGTCCGACGACGGCAAGGTGATCGACGACAGCTTGCACAGCTTCGATGCGGTGATCGCCAGCCTGTTCCCGCAGGCCGCGGCGTCACCCGGCGGCGACATCTCGAACTTCGGCAGTCAGTTCAAGACCGAGCAGGGTGGCGCGGTCACGCTGTACGCGCCGGCCGGCTCGGTGTTCGCCGGCCTGACGGCGGGCAACAGCCAAAAGCCCTCGGAGGCCGACACCGGCATCTTCACGGTGCGCGGCGGTGCTGTGAGCGGCCTGGTGCGTGACGATTTTCTGGTGAACAAGGGACGCGTGTTCACGCTGGGCGGCGGCGACATCACGCTGGTGTCTCAGCGGGCCAACATCGACGCCGGCAAGGGGGCCAAGACTGCTGCCTCGGCACCGCCGCCGCTGATCACCGTGGACAAGGACGGTCGCGTCTCGGTCGATGTGGCCAGCTCGATCAGCGGCTCGGGCATTGCCACGCTCAAGACACGCGCTGACGCGGAACCGGGCGACGTGTACGCCATCGCCCCGCGCGGCGTGTTCGATGCCGGCGACGCCGGCGTGCGCTCGAGCGGCTCGGTCCAGGTGGTTGCACCCGTCGTGCGCAACGCCGACAACATCTCCGCGGGCGGGTCGATTTCCGGCGCCCAGGTGAGTGTGGCCGCGCCGTCACTCGGCGCCATTGCCGCGCCTGCCAGTGCCTCACAGAAATCCGACGACACGGCCAAGGCGGCCGCCAATCCGAACGGATCCGCCGCCGGTTCACTGGTGCTGACGGTCGAGGCCATCGGATTCGGCGATGCCGAGGACGACAGCTCCGACGGCCCCAATTCAAAGAAGAAAAAGCGATGAATCACCCCAACGAATCCTCTGCCATGACCCAGACCCGTACCGTGCCCCGACTGTTCTCGGCGATGTTGACTTTGGCGCTGCTGTGCGCCGCGCCGCTCGTCAACGCGGCCGATGGCGGCCCAAAGAAAAAGCTCGTGATCGACACCACGGCCAGCGGCGTCGAGGTCAAGGAGGAACTGACGCAAGTGCCGGTGCTGTTGCGCTTGCACAGTGGCAACTTCACCTTCACTGAAGCCCAACCCGACGGCTCGGACCTGCACTTCTTCGCCGCGGACGGCAAGACAGCGCTGCCCGCGCAGATCGAGAACTTCGACGCCGCCAACGAACTGGCCAACGTGTGGCTGCTGATGCCCAAGGTGGCCGCCGCGGGCAAGACGCCGCTGGTGATGACCTGGGGCGGTGACAAGGCGGGTGCTGCGCCCGCTGGCGGCAAGGTCCAGGACCCGGCAGCGGTGTTCACCTTCCACTTCGCTGCGGCCGATGGGCTCAAGGACAGCACGGCCAATGCGATTGCGGCCACCAGCGGCACGGCCAAGTCCGTGGCGGCCGGCCCGATCGGTGCTGCGGTCGCCCTCGACGGTGGCGCCGGCATCGCGCTGGCGTCATCGCCTGCATTGAAACTGCCAGCCAGTGCGGGCTTCACCTTCAGCGCCTGGGTCAAACCCACTGACGTGAGCGCAGCGGCCGCCAGCTTGCTGGCCTTGCCCGCTTCGGGCAACGGGCTGCGCATCGGTCTGGTGGCCGGCAAGCTGGAAGTCGCCCTGGGCGCGGCGTCGGTCAGCGCGAGCCTGCCGCTCAAGCCGGCGGTCTGGCAGCACGTGGCGGTGGTGGCCAATGGGGGCAAGGTCACGCTGTATGTCGATGGCGTGGAAACCGGCGCCGGCAACCTGGCGCTCACCGACGTGGCCGGCGACGCACTGATCGGCCGCGGCTTTGGCGGCGAACTCGATGAGGTGGCACTGATCGCGGCCAGCCGCTCGCCGGCCTATGTGACGCTGCAGGCGTTGGGCCAGGCCGCCGACTCGCCGCTGCTGAGCACCGACGAGGAAGGCGCCAGCGGCGGCGAGGTGTCCTACTTCGCCATCCTGATCGGCTCGGTCACGCTGGACGGCTGGATCGTGATCGGCCTGCTGGCGGTGATGGCGGTGGTCAGCGTCTACGTGATGGTCACCAAGGCGGTCATGCTGCGCACCGTCGGCCGGGCCAATGACGCGTTCCTAGCGAGCTTCAAGGCCAAGTCCCGCGCGCTGCTCACGCCAGGCCACGACGACATTGCGCCGGTGGTGGAGGACCCGCGCAGCCAACGTTCGTCGGTCTATCGGCTCTATGCCATCGGCCTGGATGAGGTGACGCAACGCTTCAACCCGCTGGACGAGGCCGGCCAACCGCGCAGGCTCAGCAGCGCCGGGCTGCAGGCGATCCGCACCGCGCTGGACGCGGCCATGATGCGCGAGAACCAGCGCTTCAACAGCGGCATCGTGCTGCTGACGATCGCGATTTCCGGCGGCCCCTTCCTCGGCCTGCTGGGCACCGTGGTCGGCGTGATGATCACCTTTGCCGCGATCGCCGCCGCCGGCGAGGTCAACGTGAATTCGATCGCCCCGGGCATTGCCGCGGCGCTGGTGGCCACGGTGGCCGGCCTGGCCGTCGCGATTCCCGCACTGTTTGGCTACAACTGGCTGGCCAGCCAGATCAAGAACCTGTCGGGCAACACCTCGGTCTTTGTCGACGAGTTCGTCGCCAAGTCGGCCGAGATGTACGCCGACTGAGCGCGGGAGCGAAGCCGTGCAGGTCCAGGAAGAAAACGCGCCATTTGACGACATCAACGTCACGCCCATGCTGGACCTGGCGTACGTGCTGCTGGTGATCTTCATCATCATGACGACCGCCTCGGTGCAGGGGGTGCGCGTCAGCGTGCCGCGCGCCAAGATGAGCGCCGCGCTGGCCAAGTCGCACCTCAAGGCGATCACCGTGTCCGAGGCGGGCGATGTCTACCTCGACGCCTATCCGGTCACGATGGAACAGCTCGAGACACGGCTGCAGCAGCTCAAGGCCGTTTACCCCTCGCAGCCCATCGTCATCAAGGGCGACGCCCGCGCGCAGTACCTGAAGGTGATGCAGGTGCTGGAGATCCTGAAGAAGACCGACATCACCGACATCGGCCTGGTCACCGGGCGGGCGGCCTGACATGCAAGTCCAAAGCGAAGCCAAGCCGTACGACACGATCAACGTCACGCCGATGCTGGATCTGGCCTATGTGCTGCTGGTGATCTTCATCCTGATGACCACCGCCTCGGTGCAGGGCCTGAAGATCGACCTGCCCAAGCCGAGCAACCAGCCGGCCACCGAGAAGAAGGAAGTGCGGATCATCCAGATCCAGGCCGACGGACGGCTGCTGCTCAATGGCGCGTCCATCGAGATGGCCGAACTCGAGCAGCGCTTGCAGCAGGCCCGTGCCCGCGACGCCGCTGCGTCGATCGTGATCAAGGGCGACCCGCAGGCGTATTACGCGATGGTGGTCGATCTGATCGACCTGGCCGCGCGCCTGAACATCTCCAACGTCGGTCTGGTGACCGCACGGATCGGAAGCTGAATGAGCCGGCGCTGGTGGATCGCCGCGATCGCCGTCCTGACGCTGGCCGCCATGGTGGCAGGGGCCTACATGGTGATGGGCATGGGCAAGTCGGGCGTCAAGAAGAAGGCCCCGAAGATCGCCCTGGTCACGCCTGCCGCGCCGCCACCGCCGCCTCCGCCGCCTCCGAAGTTCGAGAAAAAACCGGACCCGCCCAAGGAGCAGCAGGAAGTCAAGATGGCGCAGCCCGAGCGCAAGCCAGACGACCCGCCCCCCTCGCCGGAATTGAAGATGGAAGGCGCTGCGGGCAATGGCCCGAGTGCCTTCGGCGCAGGCAAGGTCAGCAGCGAGGACCTGAGCAAGCTCGGTACCGGTGAGCGCTCGGGCACCGGCACGGGCATGTTCGACCCGTACGCCAACTACATGAACCTCGCCAAGGGCGAGCTGCAGCGTCACCTGAAAAAGAACGCGTCGCTGCGCCGCCGCCGCTATTCCCTGGATGTTCACCTGTGGGTCAGCGCCAACGGAGCCGTCAGCCGCTTCGAGCTGGCCGGCGGCAGTGGCGATCAGGAAACCGACGAGGCCGTGTCGCAAGCCCTGGCATCGCTGCCCGCGCTGTCGCAGGCGCTGCCCAACAACATGCCGCAGCCGCTGCGGCTGCGCATCAGCACCAGCAGCTGACGCTGCCAGAACCACTTTCAACTTGGATGGAAACGACCGTGAAACGCTCCCCCTCTTCGCTGCCCAAAACGCGACTCGTGGTCTTGCTGATTGCCGCACTGATGGCCGGCCCCCAGATCGCTCAAGCGCAGGAGCGCGAGGACCTCGAAAAACTGCGCGCCACCGTGCTCGGCCTCATCAGCACGCTGGTCAAGAACGGCGTGATGTCGCGCAACCAGGCCGACGCGATGATGCGCGACGCGCAGCGTGCCGCGGATGCTCAGTTGGCCGCGGCGCCGCCTCCCGATATCGGCCCTGACGGCAAGAAGATCGTGCGCGTGCCCTACGTGCCTGAGGCCGTGCGCACCCAGATGCGCGAGCAGATCAAGGCCGAGGTGCTGGCCAGCACGCGCGGCACGGTTGATGGCGCCTCGGCTGGCGTGACCGAGGCCGGCAGTCGGCTGCAGATTTCCGGCGACATCCGCTTGCGCGGCGAGGCCATCCAGCAAGGCTCCGGCAACACCCCGGCCTTGGCCTACAGCACCGGCCATCCTGACCTGACCCGTGCGGCCGACGCCTGGGCCGATCCGAATGCCAACACCCGGGAAGATCTGGATCGCACCCGTGTTCGCGCCCGGCTGGGTTTCCAGTTTGCGGTCACCGAACAGGTCACGGCCGGGCTGACCTTGTCCACCGGCGGGGTCACGGGGCCGACCTCGACCAACCAGACGATGGCCACGGGCGACAAACAGACCCCGGGCTATTTCAACAAGTACGCCTTGACGGTGGACAAGGCCTTTGTGGCGCTGGAGCCGCTGCACGGGCTGCGCTTGAGCGGCGGGCGCTTTGCCAACCCTTTCATGGGCACCGATCTGGTGTGGGCCGACGACCTGAACTTCGAGGGCTTCGCCGCGTCCTACAAGATGCCGCTCGACAGCCAGTGGTCAGGCTTCGCCAACGCCGGATGGTTCCCTCTGTCGTTCAAGGCGCCGGGCCAGTCCAGCCAGCGCAGCCTGACGGCGATCCAGGGCGGCGTGGACTGGCAGTTCGGCACCCGACCCAATGCCTTGAAGATGGCCGTGGCGCTGTATGACTACAGCGGCATCGAAGGCATCAAGGAGACCACCACCGACAAGACCCTGGTGCGTGACTATGTGGTGCGCTCGGAGTACGGATCCGGCTATCGCCAGCGCGGCAACACGCTGTTTCGCATCAACAGCGACATGGCGGGCGACACGGCCACCAACTGGGGCCTGGCTTCGGGCTTTAGCGAACTGGACCTGACCGCGGCACTTGACCTCGCCTTGGACGGCCCGTTCCATCTGGT
>CANFXR010000070.1 GCA_947451035.1 Burkholderiales bacterium | reverse complement strand
GACGCCCAGGAACTGGTGCGCCTTGAGCAGGAAGCCCAAGCGCAGGCCGAACTGCTGCGCCAGCAAGAGGCTGAGCTCGCCGAACGCCAGCGTGTGCGTGAAGAAGCCGAACGCGTCGAGCGCGAGGCGGCTGAAGCACGTGCCCGCATCGAGGCTGAAGCGGCCGCCGCAGCCGCGGCAGTGGCTGCCCAGGCTGCTGCCGAAGAGGCCGCTCGCCTGGCCGCATCGGGTGAACCCGCTGCGCCGGTGATCGAGCCAGCGCCCGCTCCGGCGCCCGTCGAGCCGGTCAAGTCGTTGCTGCGCGTGATCAAGGCCGCTGACTTTGTCGACGAGGACAAGCAGCGCGCCATCGATCTGGCCAAGCGCCGCAAGGCTGCCGAAGACGAAGCATCTGCGATTCGCGCCATGATGGCCGCGCCCAAGAAGTCCGCCATGGTGGCCAAGCCACCTGCCGAGCCGCCCAAGCCCGAAGCTGGCAAGGAAGGCATCAAGGGAACGATACACAAGCCCGCAGCGGCACCTGGCGCACCTGCTGCGACCGTGGCCAAGCCCGGCGACAAGAAGTCGGTCAAGTCCGAGAAGTTGTCTTCCAGCTGGGCTGACGACGCCGCCAAGAAGCGTGGCCTCAAGGCCCGCACGGATGGGCCGTCTGGCGCCCGTCCCGGTTGGCGTGCGCCGCGTGGCGGTCGCCGCGGCGAGCGCAGCGACGGTTCGGTGTCCACGTTCGTGGCGCCGGTCGAGCAGCAGGTCCAGGAAGTCCACGTGCCTGAAACCATCAGCGTGGCCGATCTGGCCCACAAGATGAGCGTGAAGGCTTCCGAGGTCATCAAGCACTTGATGAAGCTCGGTCAGATGGTCACCATCAACCAGCAGCTCGATCAGGAAACGGCCATGATCTTGGTCGAGGAAATGGGCCACACGGCCGTTCCGGCCAAGCTCGATGACCCCGATGCCTTCCTGGAAGAAGACACCGAAGCCGATGCCAATCACGAGCTGCTGCCACGTGCGCCTGTGGTGACGGTGATGGGTCACGTCGACCACGGCAAGACCTCGCTGCTCGACTACATCCGCACCGCCCGCGTCGCCGCTGGCGAGGCGGGTGGCATCACGCAGCACATCGGCGCTTATCACGTCGACACGCCGCGCGGCATGATCACCTTCCTCGACACCCCGGGTCACGCTGCGTTTACCGCGATGCGAGCCCGTGGTGCCAAGGCCACCGACATCGTGATCCTGGTGGTCGCTGCCGATGACGGCGTCATGCCGCAGACCAAGGAAGCGATTGCGCACGCCAAGGCCGCCGGCGTGCCGCTGGTGGTGGCGATGAACAAGATCGACAAGCCGGGCGCCAATCTCGAGCGGCTCAAGAGCGAGCTCGTTGCCGAAGAAGTCGTGCCTGAAGAGTTCGGTGGTCCGTCGCCCTTCGTGGCGGTGTCGGCCAAGACCGGCCAGGGCATCGACGAACTGCTCGAGCAGGTGTTGTTGCAGGCCGAGGTGCTTGAACTTAGCGCTCCGCGCGCCAGCATGGCCAAGGGACTGGTCATCGAAGCCAAGCTCGACAAGGGTCGCGGCCCCGTGGCCACCGTGCTGGTGCAGTCCGGCACCCTCAAGCGCGGCGATGTCGTGCTGGCAGGATCCACCTATGGCCGCGTGCGCGCCATGCTCGACGAGAACGGCAAGGCCGCCACCGAGGCGGGCCCGTCGATTCCGGTCGAGATTCAGGGCCTGACCGAGGTGCCGCGTGCTGGCGATGAATTCATGGTGCTGTCTGACGAGCGCCGTGCCCGTGAGATCTCGACCTTCCGCTCGGGCAAGTACCGCGATGTCAAACTGGCCAAGCAGCAAGCCGCCAAGCTCGAGAACATGTTCGAGAACATGGGACAAGGCGAAGCGCAGAGCCTGGCACTGATCATCAAGGCCGATGTGCAGGGTTCGCAAGAAGCGCTGGCCTCGTCGCTGCTCAAGCTGAGCACCGCCGAAGTCAAGGTGCAGGTTGTGCACGGTGCGGTCGGCGGCATCAGCGAGAGCGACATCAACCTCGCGATTGCCTCCAAGGCCGTGATCATCGGCTTCAATGTGCGAGCCGATGCCGGCGCGCGCAAGCTGGCCGAGCACAACGGTGTCGACCTGCGCTACTACAACATCATCTATGACGCCGTCGATGATGTGAAGGCCGCGATGGCCGGCATGCTGGCACCTGAACAACGCGAAGAGACCATCGGCACGGCCGAGATTCGCACCGTGTTCGTGGCATCGAAGATCGGCACGGTGGCCGGCTCGATGGTCACGGCCGGACTGGTGCGTCGGGGTGCTCGCTTCCGCCTGTTGCGCGAAAACGTGGTGGTCTACACCGGCGAAGTCGAGTCCGTGCGTCGCCTCAAGGACGACGTCAGGGAAGTCGCATCCGGTTTCGAGTGCGGTATCAAGCTCAAGAACTACAACGACATCGCCGAGGGCGACCAGCTGGAGTTCTTCGAGATCAAGGAAGTGGCGCGTACGCTGTAAACCAGGCTTTTCGGAGCTGACCCCGCCCTTCAAAAGAGGGCGGGGTTTGCTTTTGCAGGAAGCCGCGGCGACCGCCAGGAATAAATATGAAACACAAGCGTTCGATACCCAACCGGGGTTTCCGGGTGGCCGACCAGATCCAGCGGGATGTGGCCGATCTCATTCGTGATCTCAAAGATCCGCGCATCGGCATGGTCACGCTCCACGCGGTGGAGGTCACGCCCGACTACGCCCACGCGAAAGTGTTCTTTTCGGTGCTGGTGGGCGATCCGCTGGAGTGCGAACTGGCGCTCAACGAAGCGGCTGGATTCCTGCGCAACGGCCTGTTCAAACGCTTGCAGATCCACACCGTGCCGACACTGCACTTCCACTTCGATCGCACCACTGAGCGTGCTGCCGAACTGAGCCTGCTGATCGCGCAAGCCAACGCCACGCGGGCCAAGGATTGATGCGCGCCGCGCGAACCCCGCGCCGTGCGGTGCATGGTGTGCTGCTGCTCGACAAGCCCATCGGTCTGTCGAGCCAGGATGCATTGACCCGCGCCAAGCGGCTGTACCGCGCTGAAAAAGCCGGTCACACCGGCACGCTTGATCCGCTGGCAACCGGGTTGTTGCCGCTGTGCTTCGGCGCGGCGACCAAGTTTTCGCAGATCGGGCTCGAGGCCGACAAGCGCTACCTGGCCACGCTCACGCTGGGCGTGACCACCACCACCGGCGATGGCGAGGGCGAGGTGCTGCAACGCAGCGAGGTTCGTGTCTCCCGCGCCGACATGGAAGCGGTCTGCGTGCGCTTCACCGGCGAGATCGAGCAGATCCCGCCCATGCATTCGGCGCTCAAGCGCGATGGCAAGCCGCTGTACGCCTATGCGCGCGCTGGCATCGAACTCGAGCGCGAGCCGCGCCGCGTCACGATTCATCAGATCGACATCGTGGGCGGCGAACATCCGGGCCACGACCCCGTGCCTGAAGCCCTGTGGACGATCGACGTGCGCTGCAGCAAGGGAACCTACATCCGCACGCTGGCCGAAGACATCGGCCGCGCGCTGGGCTGCGGTGCACATCTTTCAGCGCTGCGCCGCACGGGCAGCGGGCCGCTCACGCTGGCCAGCGCGCAAACGCTCGAATCGCTGGGCGAGATGACCGAGGCCGCGCGCGATGAACTTTTGCTGCCGGCCGACAGTCTGATCGCCGACTGGCCGGTGGTGCGCCTGGACGATGAAGGCGCGGGTCGTTTTCTGAGCGGTGTGCGTCGCCGGTTGCAGTTGCCCGATTCGCCGCGTGTGCGCGTGTACGGACCTCAGGCCCGGGCGTTCCTGGGCAGCGGCCACATCGCCGGCGGCGAACTGATTTCGTCAAGGCTCCTGAGCCCATTGGAGGTGCAAGGCCTTCTCGACACAGCCGAGGTCGCCGCAGACGGTGACCGCTCGCCACGCCAGCCGGTCATCACCGGCGCGGGCCTTTGATCTTCAGTTATCAGCATCAGTGAAAGCAAAACCAGCATGAGCTTACAAATCCGCAACATCGCCATCATCGCCCACGTGGACCATGGCAAGACCACGATGGTCGACCAACTGCTGCGCCAAAGCGGCACCTTCGCCGAGCACGAGAAGGTGGTCGATACCGTGATGGACAGCAACGCCATCGAGCGCGAGCGCGGCATCACCATCCTGGCCAAGAACTGCGCCGTCAGCTGGAAAGACACCCACATCAACATCGTCGACACCCCGGGCCACGCCGACTTCGGTGGCGAGGTCGAGCGCGCGCTGTCGATGGTCGACGGTGTGGTGCTGCTGATTGACGCCCAGGAAGGCCCGATGCCGCAAACGCGCTTCGTGACCAAGAAGGCGCTGGCGTTGGGCCTCAAGCCCATCGTGGTGGTGAACAAGGTCGACAAGCCGGGTGCCAAGCCCGATGCGGTGATCAACGCCGCCTTCGACCTGTTCGACAAGTTGGGCGCCAATGACGAGCAGCTCGACTTTCCGGTGGTTTACGCCTCGGGCATCAATGGCTGGTCGTCGTTGGTCGAAGGCGCGCCGGGTGAGCAGTGGGGCCCTGACATGTCGGCGCTGTTCGACACCATCCTCAGGTGCGTGCCGGCGCAAAGTGGTGATCCGGCCGCGCCGCTGCAGCTGCAGATCTCGGCACTCGACTACTCGACCTTCGTCGGTCGCATCGGCGTGGGCCGCATCAGCCAGGGCACGATCAAGCCAGGCATGAGCGTGGCCGTGATGGAAGGCCCCGACGGCAAGACCGTCAACGGCCGCGTCAACCAGGTGCTGACCTTCCAGGGCCTGGACCGTGTGCAGGTCACCGAGGCCGGCCCGGGCAACATCGTGCTGATCAACGGCATCGAGGAAATCGGCATCGGTGTGACTGTCACCGACCCGATCAACCCCGCGCCGCTGCCGATGCTCCAGGTCGATGAGCCCACGCTGACGATGAACTTCTGTGTCAACACCAGCCCGCTGGCCGGCCGTGAAGGCAAGTACGTCACCAGCCGCCAGATCTGGGACCGGCTGCAAAAGGAACTTCAATCCAACGTCGCGCTGCGCGTGAGCGAGACCGACGAAGACGGCATCTTCGAGGTGATGGGTCGCGGTGAACTGCACCTGACCATCTTGCTGGAGAACATGCGCCGCGAGGGCTACGAGCTGGCCGTGAGCAAGCCGCGGGTGGTGTTCCGCGACGTGAACGGCGAGAAGCACGAGCCAATCGAGCTGGTCACCGCCGACGTGGAAGAGCAGCACCAGGGCGGCGTGATGCAAGCCCTCGGCGAGCGCAAGGGCGAACTGGTCAACATGGAACCCGATGGCCGCGGTCGCGTGCGTCTGGAATACCGCATTCCGGCGCGCGGCTTGATCGGCTTCACCAACGAGTTCTTGAACCTCACGCGCGGCTCGGGCCTGATCAGCAACATCTTTGATGGCTACGAAGCGCACAAGGGCGACATCTCCGGGCGCAAGAACGGTGTGCTGATCAGCATGGACGCCGGTGAGATCTTCACCTACGCGCTGGGCAAGCTCGACGACCGCGGTCGCATGTTCGTCAAGCCCAACGACCCGGTTTACGAAGGCATGATCGTGGGCATCCACAGCCGCGACAACGATCTGGTGGTCAACGCCACACGCACCAAGCAGCTGACCAACTTCCGCGTCAGCGGCAAGGAAGACGCGATCAAGATCACGCCACCGATCGACCTGACGCTCGAGTACGGCGTGGAGTTCATCGATGACGACGAACTGGTCGAGATCACGCCGAAGTCGATCCGCGTGCGCAAGCGCCACCTGCGTGAAAGCGATCGCAAGAAGGCGTCGCGATAACGGCTGATTCGTCAGCCGCGGTGTGGTGTGAACGGCCTATTCGGCCGGAACCGCCACACCCTTGGTGGCTGTCATCTCGCGGGATTTGAGGCCCCAGTTCCACAGGGCTTCAAACGGCAGTGGCAACACCAAAAACCAGTGCTCCAGAACGGCCAGCGTCATCAAGGTGGCCGCGAAGGTGAGCGCGGTCGTGTTGAACGCGCTGCCATCGACAGCGCCTGCAGCCTGCCAGATCAGGACCGCCCCGACGGTGGACGTGATCACCGAAACCGGAAACAACCAGTTCATCGCCCGTCGGGTGAAGTAGGTCTGCAGGTACTTCAGGTGCACGGGCAAGAAGCCCTCGTTCAGGTTGCGAACACCCAGAAACACGTTGAGCTTGGCGCTTTGCCGCATGACCCACAGGATCATGAAGGTCCACAAGCCGGTCGGGTTGTCGCCACCCCAGGTGACGGCCAACACCGCAACGCCGAGCACCACCAACGCCAGTTCATGGTGCAGCACGGCCATCAGGGCATGGCCGGCCCGGTTCCAACCCGACGAAGCGGCAGGGCAAGGCGTGCGGCGCGGCCCGGTGACGTAGCCCAGCAAGAACGCCACTTCCTGCCACGCCCACACCAGCACGCCCCAGGTGAAAGCCAGGTACGCACCGGCCACGCTCGTGTCGTCACGCGTGACGGCCAGACCGATCAGTGAGGCCACCAGCAAGGCGGTCGTGCCCAGCATCGTCCACTTGAAGGTCCGCCGTGGCAATCCGTTGAGAAACAGGATGACCCCCGTGCTGAACCACCACACAAACAGCGTGTAGAGCAGCGGCAGCACGTACCGGGTCATGGTGTTGGTGCGGTGGACAGGGTCCGGCCGTGCTCACTCACCAGGCGGGTGCCACCCGGATGTCGACCGGCAGTGCATTGGCTTGCGTGGGCAGGCAGAACAGCCGTGCGAAGGTGGCACCAGCGGCCAGGCGCAGCCCCAGCTTCTTGATGCCATTGACCAGCCCGCCCTCGGCCGTGGCGGCATCCATGGCATTCGAGATCTTGCGCAGCCGCTCGAGCCCCGCACGGAAGCGCGGGTCATCGATGTTGAGCGTCAGCGGGAACACCTGCTTGGTGATCTCGGAGGTGATGCGAAACACCTGGTAGTCGTATTCGGTCGGGTTCAGGCCCATCGCCGCATGCATCTCGGGGCGCTGGTGGTCGCGCACGTACATGGTGGCGTACACCGCCAGCACAAAGAAGCGGATCCACAGCTTGTTGACGCCGGTCAGCAGCGTGGGGTCGGCGCGCATCAGCAGGGCGAAGGCCTCGCCGTGGCGGAATTCGTCGTTGCACCAGCGCTCGAACCACTTGAAGATGGGGTGGAAGCACAGTTCGGGGTGCCGCTCGACCTGACGGTAGATCGCGATGTAGCGTGCGTAGCCGATCTTCTCGGACAGGTAGGTGGCGTAGAAGATGAACTTCGGACGGAAGTAGGTGTACTTCTTGGCCTTGACCAGAAAGCCCAGATCGACACCGATGCCGAAGTCTTTCAGCCACTGGTTGATGAAGCCGGCATGCCGGCTCTCGTCACGCGCCATCAGCGACATCAGTTCCTTGATGTCGGGGTTGGTCACGCGCTTTTTCATCTCGGTGTAAAGCACACAGCCCGAGAACTCCGAGGTGACCGAGCTGATCATGAACTCGGTGAATTCCTTGTGCAGCGCCGGCGGCATTTGCGAGTAGTTTTCCATCATGTCGGCCGGGCGCTGGAAGTGGTCGACGTTGGAGTCGGAGCGGAACTCGGCCATCAGCGTGTCCCACTGCGCGCGCACGGGCGTGACGTCCATGCGGTCCATCGCGTCGTAGTCGGTGGTGTAGAAGCGCGGCGTGAGCATCGTGCTCTGCAACGCGGTGGTGGTTGCTTCGTTCGGTGCGCGTTGGGCGATCGTTGTCATGGATGGCTCCGTGTCGAATGGGGGTTTGGGTTTCAGCGCGGCGTTGGCGGGTCGTTCAGGAAGCGCACGAAGACGGCGGCGTTGGTCGGTCCGAACGAACCCAGATCGACGCGGGTTCCGGTGGTCGGATCGAGCAGCGTGAGGCGACCGTCTGCGTGGCCGATCAACTGGAAAGGCTGCTCCGAGCCCAGACCGTTGCGCTTGCGCTCGCGGGCCAACCCTCGCAGCGAGCCGCGAAAGAACCCGTTCTCGCCGGTCACGTTGTGGATCACCGACTGCGTGGCGGCATCGATCACGTCGACGCTGCCATCGGCGCGGTCCTCGAAGCGCAGTTCGCGCATTTGCAGCACGGGGGCGTCTGGCGTGCGGATGTCGGTGCCTGACAGCCGCACGGCGGCCACGCCGATCACGGTGGCGAGCAGCACGCCGCCGATGGCGATCAGCGCGCGGCGGGGCAGAACGGGGTCGACCATGGCAGCTTCCATGGTCAGGCGCCTTGCGTCAGGCCGGAGTCGGCGCGGCTGACCCAGCCCGTGGCCGATGACGCTGCGTGCGCCGGGGCTGGCCGGGCCAAAGCCGATGGCTGGACGGATTCAGCGCTTTGTGTGGCGACGCCGACGGCCACACCGGTGGAGGCACTCCACGCCCGGGCCAACAGCTGTCCGACCGCTTGCACTTCAGGCACGCAGCGCAGCATGGGTTCAGGCTGGGCGAGTCGCCAAGGCCGCGCATGGGGCCACAGGTGGAACAGGGCAATGCGGTCGGTGCCCGCGAGCGCCAGCGTGATGTCACCGATGCCGTGGCCGGCGTCATGAAAGCCCGCGGTGGCGATGCGAGCGAACGGCAGGTTGAAGGTCACGCCCAGCACGATGCCAATGCGCATGACCACACGCTTGTCGGTGATGGTGTACACGGTGGTTCGCGCCGACATCACGGCCAGGCCCAGCACGGTGCCGATCGCCAGCACCGCCAGCGGTGCGACCAGCAGCACCGCCTTCATGGCGGCCATGCCGGTGCCGCCATCGACGAGCACCAGGGCGGCGCGGATGGCGAGGATGGCCACGAAGTAGATCGTCAGCGTGCGAACGAAAAACACCCGACGCGCCAGGTCGCGCCAATCGGGCGAGCCTTGCCACAGCACCCGCTCATGGGCGGGCAGGGCTTCCGGAAGGCCGTACGCCGGCTCGAGTTCGTGCTCGTGCTCGTGACCGTCGTAGTTGACCTTCATACCAGCGGCTCCTGGCGCGATGGCTCGGCGTACAGCGTGCCCGCACCGTAATAGGCCATCACCTTTTCTTCTTCGAGCATCGTGATCTGCACCGGGCTGCGGGTGGCGGGCACGCGCGCAAACTGGTGGCTCAGGATCGAGCGGACCTTCACGCCGTTCGGGCTGATGCGGCAGAAATTCATGGGCAGCAGCACGGTGCGCTGCACACCGCCGGCGTTCACGGCCACCTCGAGGTAGCGGAACATCATTTCCATCTTGTCGATCCACAGATCGACCACCGTGCCGCCGACTTCGCCATCGGCACCAAAGACCTCCAGCCCGCGCGGATCGGTGTCGTTGGCGGCCACGCCGAATCCTTCAGCCACGCGCAGCGGAACGATCTTGGCCTCGCCGTGCCACATGGCATCGGGCACATCGGCACGGTCGGCGTAGGCTCCCGGCCCCACGCCGTCGAGCATCGGGTTGCCCGTGGGCACCAGCGGCGCGCCCGCGTAGCGGTGCAGCGGCTGGGCGTGCAGGGTTTGAGGCGACACCTTGTCGTTCGGGAAGGAGACCTCGTCGCCGTGTTCAAGCTTGAAGGTCTTGGGCGTGGGCTTCATCACGAACCCCGGGCTGTAATCGGTGGCGCCACTGGGGTGCACCGTTTCCAGCGGGAAGCCCTCGCGTTTGCTCTCCATCTGGAGGTAGTACACCAGACCGAAGAAGAAAATCCAGAAGATATACAGAACGATCTGTGCGACGTCGACATAGCCGGTGATGGCTCCAGTACCCATGGTGTGGTCTCCTCTTTTTTACAGATGTTTCAGCCGGGGAATTCGGCCAGTCCGAACTTGGCGCGCGGACTTTCCTGCTCCGCCGCAAAACGCACCAGCGGGCCGATGACGACCAGCGTGGCAAACAACAAACCGATTTCGAGCTGATAGACCACGCTGTAGCCGATGGACGCATCGGTCAGCACGGAGCCCAGCACGCCGTGGGTGGCGAGATTCGAGACGAGGTCGCGCAAGGCGCCTCCCATGGCCACGGCCAGACCGCCGGCGGTGGCTTGCACCGCGCCCCAGGCGCCCAGCGCCAGCCCGATCTGCCCCGGACGCTCCAATCCCATCGCCACGGTCAGGGTGCTGACGGCGAACAGGCCACCGCCGAGTCCGATCAGGCAGGCGCCCATGCGAAAGACCATGGGCGAGCCCAGAGGTGCCGCGAAGATCACCGCCGAAAACGCCAGCAGACCGATGAGCAGGCCGAAGGCGGCCAGGCGGTGCGCGTCCATGCCGCGACCCAGCCAGCGCGCTGCCAGTGCGAAGGCCGCCAGCGCGCCGCCGGCGAGCAGCGCCGTCAGCGAGGTGGTGGAGCCCACGCTCAAGCCCAGGATCTCGCCGCCGTAGGGCTCGAGGATGATGTCTTGCATGTTGAACGCCGCGGTGCCCAGCGCCACCGCCAACAGGAAGCGTGCGGTGCGTCCCTGGCCGGCAAAGGCCTTCCAGCTCGAGCCGAAGTCGGGCTGTTCCAGGCCAGCCGCAGTGCCCGCCGGGTTGCGCACTTCCTGCTTCCACAGCGCGACCAGGTTGAGCACCAGCGTGACCGTGGCCGCACCTTGCACCACCTTGATCAGGCGCAGTTGGCTGAAGTCGGCCAGCAAGGCGCCAAAGATCAGGCTGCTGACGACCATGCCGAGCAGCAGCATCACGTACATCAGCGCCACCACGCGCGGGCGTGCTTTTTCGGGGGCGATGTCGGTGGCCAGCGCCAGCCCGGCGGTCTGAGTGATCTGCGAGCCCGCACCGACCAGCAAGAAGGCGAGCGCCGAACTGCACTGACCCAGCCACGGACCGGCGCGTGAATCACCCGACAGCAAGATCAGCGCGAACGGCATGATGGCAAAGCCGCCGAACTGCAGCCACGAGCCCATCCAGATGTAGGGCACGCGCTTCCAGCCGAGTACCGAGCGGTGTGTGTCGGACTTGAAGCCGACCAGCGCGCGAAACGGCGCGAACACCAGCGGCAGCGCCACCATCAGCGACACGATCCAGGCGGCCATGCCCATCTCGACGATCATCACGCGGTTCAAGGTGCCCAGCAGCAGCACGTTGGCCATGCCCACTGTCACCTGAAACAACGACAGGCGCAGCAACCGGCTCAGCGGCAGGTCGTCGGTGGCGGCGTCGGCGAAAGGCAGGAATTCGGGCGCGACGTTCATCCATTGCTGGGCGCGGACCCGAAACAGACCGAAGAATTTCATTTGCGAAGCAGCTCCAGCGCTTGCGACGTGTAAAAACCGCTGGCGATGCGCTCGGTGCGCCCGCGCTGCCAGTCCTGCAACTCGGGGTTGGCACTCAGCAGGCGGTGCAGCGTGGCTTCGGCCACCGGCTCGATCCACGGCGCGCGGTCCTTGCGCGGAAACAACCGGCCCACCGCACGCATGGCGATCAGTGCGGGATTGCTCGGCGCGTAGGTGAACAGCAAGCCGCGGCGCGTGCGCTTGGCGAGCCCGGCCACCACCTGCACAGCGTCGGGCGTCTGGTAGTGGATGAGCGAATCCATGCCAACCACGTAGTCGAACTCGCCCAGCGCGGCGTCGAGCATGTCGCCGGAGCGAAAGTCGATGCGACCCACGCTGTGTTCGCTGGTCAGCTCGGCGGGTTGCCGATCGCGCGCCAGATCGACCAGCGTGGGCGACAGGTCGATGGCCAGCACGTGCGCACCGCGGCGTGCCGCTTCGACCGCCAGCGCGCCGGTGCCGCAGCCGGCATCGAGCAGCCGCATGCCGGTCATGTCGGCGGGCAGCCAGCTCAGCAGGGTGCTGCGCATGCGGTCGCGCCCGGCACGCACGGTGGCGCGGATGCGGCCCACAGGCGCGTCGGAGGTCAGGCGCGCCCAGGCCTGCACCGCAGTGCGATCGAAATAGTCCTCGATCTTGCTGCGTCGTTCGGTGTAGCTGATGGGATCCATGCAGTTGTCCGTCAAGGGGTGGCGAGGGATCAGTCGAAACCCAGCAGGTCGAAGATGTCGCGGTCCTTCATGGGCACGGCGTTCATCGGCTCGGTACCCAGCCACAGCGAGGCGGCCAGGCGCATGTATTCGTTTTGCACCGCCTCGAGTTCGGGCGAGTACTCCATCTCGAACAGCGTCGACTTCTTGAGACGGCTGCGGCGGATCACGTCGAGGTCGGGGAAGTGCGCCGCGAGCTTCAGGCCGATCTTCGCGTTGTACTTGTCGATCTGGTCGGTTTCGCGGCTGCGGTTGGCGATCACGCCGCCGAGCCGCACGTTGTAGTTCTTGGCCTTGGCGCCGATGGCCTGCACGATGCGGTTCATCGCGAAGATCGAATCGAAGTCGTTGGCGGTGACGATCAGCGCGCGGTCGGCGTGCTGCAGCGGCGCGGCAAAGCCGCCGCACACCACGTCACCGAGCACGTCGAAGATGACCACGTCGGTGTCTTCGAGCAGGTGGTGCTCCTTGAGCAGCTTCACGGTCTGGCCGACCACGTAGCCGCCGCAGCCCGTGCCGGCGGGTGGGCCGCCGGCTTCAACGCACATCACGCCGTTGTAGCCCGGGAACACGAAGTCTTCGACGCGCAGTTCCTCGGCATGGAAGTCGACCGTTTCGAGCACGTCGATCACGGTGGGCAGCATCTTCTTGGTCAGCGTGAAGGTCGAGTCATGCTTGGGGTCGCAGCCGATTTGCAGCACGCGCTTGCCCAGCTTGGAAAACGCGGCCGACAGGTTGCTCGAGGTGGTGCTCTTGCCGATGCCACCCTTGCCGTAGATGGCGAAGACCTTGGCCGTGCCGATCTTCAGGTTGGGGTCGAGTTCGACCTGAACGCTGCCCTCGCCATCGAGGCGCAGGTTCTTGCGCACGCCGGGGTTCTTGATGTCTGGAACCGGAATGGTGGTGGTGCTCATGCGGGTACTCCTTCGTAAATGCCTTCGAGACGGTCTTCGAGTTCTTCGCCTGCGCGGCGCAGGGCTTCGAGCGTTTGGGCGTCGGGTTGCCAGTAATTGCGCTCCGACGCTTCGATCAGTCGGTTGGCGACCCGGGCCGATGCCGTGGGGTTCAGTTTGGCGAGGCGCTCGCGCATCTCGGGGTCCAGCATGAAGGTCTCGGTCAGCTGCTTGTAGACCCAAGGCTGCACCTGGCCGGTGGTGGCCGACCAGCCCATCGTGTTGGTGACGTGGGCTTCGATCTGACGCACGCCTTCGTAGCCATGCTCGAGCATGCCTTCGTACCACTTGGGGTTGAGCATGCGGGTGCGCGTTTCGAGGGCGACTTGCTCGCGCAGCGTGCGCACGGCGCCGTCGCCCTTGGTCTGGTCGCCGATGTACACCGGTGGCGTCTTGCCGCCGCTGGCGACCTTGACCGCTTGCGTGATGCCGCCGAGGGTGTCGAAGTAGTTGTCGACCGTGGTCACGCCGAGTTCGACCGAATCGAGGTTCTGGTACGTGAGCTGCACATCGGCCAGCATGCTTTGCATCAAGGCCGACTGCTGCACCGCGCGGCCGGTGCGTCCGTAGGCAAAGCCCTTGCGCCGCGAGTAGGTCTCGGCCAGTTCGCCCTCGTCGGACCAGCGGCTGCTTTCGATCAGGCTGTTGACGTTGGAGCCGTAGGCGCCTTCGGCGTTGCCGTAGACGCGCAGCGCGGCGATTTCCAGCGTGCAGCCGTGCTCCTGCTGGTAAGCCAGCGCGTGCCTGCGGATGTGGTTCAGCTCCAGGGGTTCGTCTTCTGCCGAGGCGGCCAGGAAGGCGGCTTCGGCCAGCAGCTTGATCTGCAGCGGCATCAGGTCGCGGAAGATGCCCGACAGCGTGATCACCACGTCGACCCGCGCACGACCCAGTTCGGCCAGCGGGATCAGCGTGGCGCCGGCGATGCGGCCGTAGCTGTCAAAGCGCGGCAGCGCGCCCATCAGCGCGAGTGCCTGGGCGATGGGCGAGCCTTCGTTCTTGAGGTTGTCGCTGCCCCACAGCACCATGGCGATCGACTCGGGCAGCGGGTTGCCGTCGGCGATGTGGCGCTCGAGCAGCAGTTGGGCCTGCTTGGCGCCATCCTTGACGGCGAAGCTGCTCGGGATGCGAAACGGATCGAAGCCGTGAATGTTGCGCCCGGTGGGCAGCACGGCCGGCGTGCGCAGGATGTCGCCGCCGGGGGCCGGGCGGATGAACCGGCCGTCGAGCGCGTGCAGCAGGCCGGCGACTTCGGTTTCCTGGGTCAGGATCGTGTCGATGCGGGCGAGTTCGCGCATCAGCTCAAGCGTGGCGTCATCGTGCGCGAGACCGGTGGTGTCGAGTGCGCGCTCGATGCTGTCGCCGGCCACCAGGGCTTCGACCGTGGCGCGCTCCAGGCGCATGCCGTGCGACGCATCGGCGATCGACATCAGCATGTCCACGCGCTCGGTGGGGCTGGCCGCGCGCCCGGCCACGTGCAGGCCGTGCGGAATGAGCGTGTATTCGAGTTCGAGCACCTGTTCGGCCAGGCGGGCCACGCAGGCGTCGACGGTGTGCGCAGAGTGTGCATCGGGCGCCACCACCCAGGCCGGTTCGGCGTCGGTCAGATCGAGCGCAGCGGCTTGCGACTGGATCAGCGCTGCGAGGTCGCCGCGGTCGGCTGCACCGGGTTCCATGCCGCGCCAGCGCTCGATCGAACCCTTGAGCTCGTTGAGACCGCGGTACAGGCCGGCCTGGCTCACCGGCGGCGTCAGGTAGCTGACCAGTGTGGCACCCGAGCGGCGCTTGGCGATCGCACCTTCGGACGGGTTGTTCGAGGCGTAGAGGTAGATGTTGGGCAGGTCGTCGATCAGACGATCGGGCCAGCAAGCGCCGCTCATGCCGCTTTGCTTGCCGGGCATGAATTCGAGCGCGCCGTGGGTGCCGAAGTGCAGCACGGCGTGCGCCTTGAAATCCTCGCGCAGGTAGCGGTAGAACGCCGAGAAGGCGTGGGTTGGCGTGTGGCCCTTCTCGAAGAGCAGCCGCATCGGGTCGCCTTCGTAGCCAAAACCGGGCTGCACGCTGACCAGCACGTTGCCGAACTGCTTGCCGAGCACGAAGATCGAGCTGCCATTGTTGAGTTGGCGCCCGGGCGCCGGGCCCCACTGGGCCTCGATTTCAGACAGCCAGCGCTCGCGGCGCACGTGGTCACCGGTGGCGATCAGGTGGTGCACGTTGGCGTCTGCGCCGTATTGGGCGGCGTTGCCCTTGAGGATGCCGTCGCGCAGGTCGTCGACGCTGTCGGGCAGGTCGACGCTGTAGCCCTGGGCCTTCATGGCGACCAGCGTGTGGAACAT
>CANFXR010000069.1 GCA_947451035.1 Burkholderiales bacterium | reverse complement strand
TCTTTCGACTTGGCCTCGAACGCTTCGGCCTGCAGCTTGATCTCGGTCTTTTCGAGCTGATAGCGCTTGCCCTGATCGGCGAACCTGGCGGCTTGTTCCGGGTGTGTGGCCAGTGCCGCGCCGAGCTCCGAGAGGTTTTGCTTCTGGCCCTTGGCCTGATAAAAGCTCCACTGGTTGGCCGCCTCGGTCTTCTTGATGGCGGCCTCGTTCTTGCGCATCATGGCCTCGGCCTGGGTGGCGCCGGCCTGGTACGCCATCATGGCGCCAAGCGTGGCCAGGATCGCCGTCAGGACCGCGATGCGGCCCGAAAACGAGTCGCCCGCGCCATGCGTGGCGGCGTGTTCCAGCGCATGGTCGTGCGGGCCGTGTACGTGAATTCCGTCTTCGGACATGTCTTCAAACTCCTGTGTTTTGAACTGCGGGTCTGGCACCGCCATGCGGCGATGTCCCGGTGTGCGAGCGAGCGCCAGCCATCGGCGCGCACCGTGTCATTGCTGGCCACGCTCTCCGGCGAAGGCCACGCGCGCATGGGCCAGTTCTACCGCTGCCACCGCCGCCTTGACTTGAGCGATATCGGTCTGGGGTGACGCACGCAGCTCGACCAGTACGCCCGGCACGGCGCTCTGCCGGGCCACCAGCGCCTGGCTCAGTTGCTCGTTTGACACCGGCGTGCCGTCCAGCGTGAGCGCCCCTGCCGCCGAGATCTGCAGCACGCTGTGAGCGGTGGCATCGGGCACATGGCAAGCGCTCAGGAACAGGCCGACGCAAGCCAGCAAGAGGGTGGTCAGTCGGGGGCAGCAGGGCATGTGGATTCCGGTCGGTGAGGTGAGGGGCATCCTAGCCCCGGCACAACTTGCGCCGTGTCTCGGCGCACTGCTGACATGCGGTCAAGACGCGTCAGATCAAGCCATCGCCAATGAGGCCAGTGGCAGGCGGTACCGTGCGTCGCCTTGGCACCCACCGGCTTATAACCACCCCGTTGCTGCCCCCCCCGCCCTGACACCCCCCCATGGCCGCTTTTTCCGAACTCATTGCCAGCCTGGATGCCGATCCCCTGCGGCGTGGCAAGCAGTTCGAGGTCTTCGTCAAATGGTTCTTGCAGCACGATCCCGGGTGGGCCACGCAGGTCGATCAGGTCTGGCTGTGGCACGAATACCCCGGCCGCTGGGGCATGGATTGCGGCATTGACCTGGTCTTCCGGCACAAGAGCGGTGAGACGTGGGCCGTGCAGGCCAAGTGCTACGCCGCGCACCACGACATCACCAAGCACGACGTCGACAAGTTCCTCAGCGAGTCCAACCGCCCGGGCATCGCCAAGCGGCTGCTGATCGCCACCACCGACCGCATGGGCGCCAACGCCCGGCAGGTCTGCGACGCGCAAGACAAGCCCGTGGTGCGCTACCTGCTGGCCCACTTCGAGGGCGCCAGCGTCGACTACCCGGCGTCCATGGCCGAGCTGCCGGTGGCTGCGCGCAAGGCCAAGCCGCAGCCGCGCGAGCATCAGGCCGAAGCCATCGCCGCCGTGGCCGCCGCCTTTGGCGCCGCAGACCGCGGCCAGCTCATCATGGCCTGCGGCACCGGCAAGACCTTCACCACGCTGTGGATCAAGGAGCGGCTCGCATCGGCTTCCACTCTGGTGCTGCTGCCGTCGCTCGGCCTGCTCGCGCAAACGCTGCACGAATGGACGCTCGCGGCCAACGAGCCGTTCGAGGTGCTGTGCGTGTGCTCCGACGACACCGTGGCCAAGCGCGGCGGCGACGAGGCCGTGCACTCGGTGGCGGACGTGGCATTTCCGGTCACCTCGGCCACCGGCGACATCCGCGAGTTCTTGCTGCGCCCCGGGCCCAAGGTGGTGTTCTCGACCTACCAGTCGTCGCCGCTGATCGCGAAGGTGCAGCTCGACGCTGCGGTGCCGCCCTTTGATCTGGCCATTGCCGACGAAGCCCACCGCTGCGCCGGCAAGGCGGGCAGCGACTTTTCTGCGGTGCTTGATGCCCAGCGCATCCGCGCGGCCAAGCGCTTGTTTGCCACGGCCACACCGCGCACCTATTCCACCAACGTCAAGAAGGCCGCCGGCGAGCGTGGCACCGACATGGTTGGCATGGACGACCCCGCCGTGTTCGGCCACGTGGCCTATGCGTTGCCGTTTGGCGAGGCCATCCGGCGCGAGCTGCTCACCGACTACCGCGTGGTCATCATCGGCGTGGACAACCCCACCATCGCCGCGTGGATCGAGAACCGAGAGCTGCTCCAGACGGCGTCGGGCATCGAGACCGATGCCGAATCGCTCGCCGCGCAGATCGGCCTGCTCAAGGCCTACAAGGACTACGACTTGCGTCGGGTCATCAGCTTTCACAGCCGCGTCAGCCGCGCCGAGCAGTTCGCCCAAGACCTCGTGCAAGTCGCCGGCTGGGTGGGCCCCGAACACCGCGCTGGCGGCACGCTCAAGGCCGACTTCGTCTCGGGCGCCATGCCCACCGACCGGCGCCGCGTCAAGCTGTCGCAGCTCAAGGCGCTGGCGGGCGACGAGCGCGCCTTGCTGGCCAACGCACGCTGCCTGTCCGAAGGCGTCGACGTGCCGTCGCTCGACGGCGTGGCCTTCATCGACCCGCGCTCCAGCCAGATCGACATCATTCAGGCCGTGGGCCGCGCCATCCGCCTGAGCCCCAGCAAGACCGCAGGCACCATCGTGCTGCCCGTCTTCATCGAAGACGGCGCCGACCCGGTGGCCTCCATCGAGGCCAGCAACTTCAAGCCCATCTGGGACGTGCTCAACGCCCTCAAGGCACACGACGAGGTGCTGTCAGCGCAGCTCGATCAGATTCGCACTGGGCTGGGCAAAAGGCCCGGATCGACGGTCGGGTCGGATGCTTTGTCGCGGATCCAGTTCGACCTGCCGGCGTCGGTGGACGCCAGCTTTGGCGAGGCGCTGCGGGCGTATCTGGTCGAGCGTGTGACCGATTCGTGGGAGTTCGGGTTCGGGGCGTTGCAGGCGTATGCGGAGGAGCATGGGGACTGCTTGGTGCCGCGATCACACAAGCTGGTGGGTGGCTATCGGCTCGGTGCATGGGTGAGTACGCAACGAACGAACTGGGCGACGAATTCGACCGAGCGAAAGACTCGCCTTGAAGCCTTGCCGCGATGGACTTGGGCCCCGCACGATGATGCTTGGGAGACTGGCTTTAAGTATTTGTCTGAATACGCTGCGGCGAACGGTGACTGTTCGGTGCCGGCTTCACACAAGCTTGCAGACGGGCATCGGCTTGGCATGTGGGTGATAACGCAACGCACAAAGCGGGCGAAGATTTCTCCTGAGAGAAAAGCCCGCCTTGAAGCCTTGAATGGTTGGTCGTGGAACGCGCGAGACGAGGCTTGGGAAACGGGCTTCAAGCGCCTGTCCGAATACGCCGCCATGACTGGTGACTGCTTGGTTGCACAAACGCACAAGCTTTCAGACGGATACCGCCTAGGGACTTGGGTAAGCGTTCAGCGAAGCAATCGGTCGGCGATTTCGGCCGATAGAAAGACCCAGCTTGAATCGTTGCCCTGTTGGGATTGGAACCCTCTCGATCTCGCTTGGGAAACTGGCTTCAAGCATCTAGCTGACTATGCGTTCAAGACTGGTGATTGCGCGGTTTCACAAGCGCACATCCTTCCAGATGGATTTCGACTCGGTGCTTGGGTGGCTAGACAACGCGGCACTCAGGCGAAGATTTCTCCTGAGAGAAAAGCCCGCCTTGAAGCCTTGAATGGTTGGTCGTGGAACGCGCGAGACGAGGCTTGGGAAACGGGCTTCAAGCGCCTGTCCGAATACGCCGCCATGACTGGTGACTGCTTGGTGCAAGCAAAACGAAGGCTCGCAGACGGGTACGGCCTTGGGCAATGGTTAGTGACTCAACGTGGTAATCAGGCGACGATGCCTCCAGGCAGAAAAGCCCGACTTGAAGCCCTGCCCGGCTGGACTTGGAAAGTTCGCGAGGGGCAATGAGCGAACGGAAATACATTCTGACAAGCGTTTTCAGGATGGCGGGTCGCATGGTGGGTAGGATTACAAATAGGCTCGAAGATCCTCATAAATGCTTGATATACGACGGACTCCCTCTCCTCCAGTCAGACCGAGCCCTTCCCAGTGAAGGGCTCTTTTTTTTCTGAGTCCCGCACAGCGCGGGCCTGCGGGCGCTGGCGCAGGTTCTGCTCGGGCATCACGGGCCTCTTTGGGTCGCAGAGGGTCGCCACGGCACCGGGAATGCTCTGCGGCCAACCCAAGCGGTACCGACAGCCCTGAACGTGGGCTCAGTACCGGGCGTCCTATTTCAACTGTCCACGAATCTCGCCCGACTTGAAGGTGGCGCTGTGAACGTTGACGTACAGGTTGCCGCTCTTGAGGCTTTGAAGCTGATCGTCAGTGAGCTTCGTGTCGGCAGGGATCGACCACTCGTTGTCGCCGGTCTTGCTCAGGCTGATGATGACCGGGCCGTTGCCGTTGGACATCTTGGCCTCGTGGACATGGGCCATGGTGGACTCCATGCCCGTCACGCTCAAGCTGCCGCTGATGGACTTGTCAGCGGCCGAGGTGATCACTGCGCCGCCGTGGGCGGGGGTTGTGATCGGTCGCAACGGTCACCGTATTCCATCTTCAATCACACGGCAATTTTTTGATAATCGAAAAGTTCAAAGTCTCTTTCGAAAAGGGCATTGATTTTTCGAATGGAGGATGGACGCATTCTGTCGGTATATCGATAGCCCTTGGGGCCATTCGTTGACTGGGCGTCAATCTCGGTCACGTTGCTGTTTGTTTTTGGTAGACCCACAATCCCCACAAGGTCCCCAAATGCGCCGATGTCTGACTCAAAATTTTCCACCTTGCCGATGAAATCGACGAATTGACTTCCAGCGATGTGCGTCCAGTAATGCGCGGGGTGCAGGGGCAGGTTGGTGTTTCTGCCTTGCTCGTGGATTTGATGTTCCTTGAGCAGGTCAACCCAGTCATCAAAATCATGGTTTGCTCTTTTGAGCATTTCGTGATTTTCATTCAGCTGGGTCATCACGAGATCTTTCACCCAACGCTTGTGAAATTTCAAGTTCGGCTGATGACCAATATCTCTCTTGATTTGGGCAAATCCAGAGTAAACCCTGTCGTAAGGGTTCCGAACGAACGAAGCCAAGAAATACCCATGCTTGGCTTCTGGCAAGCCCAGGAAGTCGGCGCAAGTCAGGTGCTGATGAATGACCCGGTTCAGATTTTCGTTGAAGTGGAAAAATCTGTTGTACGTGCTTTCGTTAAATCCTGAAAGCCGCTCTGCGATGGTTTGGCTGGCCGTTTTCCACGGCAAAAACATGATGAAGTTTTTTGAGTGAGAAATGACCATTGGAAATTATTTCACCCCTCTGGGGGCTTTTTATGGATATTTGGTTGTGTTGCTCTAATTGGGAAAATAAACCCAAAAAACCGGACATGAATGCCCCTGCCTCGGGACGGCCAAAGAGGTCAGCATTTTATCGAGGCAGGAAATAGATTCCGAATGGAAGTAAGAAGGTCTGTTGAAGTCAATCGCCGCGGTCCACGGCACCGACAATCCCGTCCGGGCCACCCCACCGCCCCCAAGGAGAACCCCCATGTCCCCCGACGACCTGGCGCGCACGCGCCGCGATGAGTTTTTGCCCGCACAACTGGCCGCGCTGGCGGTGACCGATCCGGAGCTGGTCGACACGTTCGAGCGGTTCGCGCTGGGCGAGGTGCTGGGGCATGGCGCTCTGGACACGCCCGTGCGGTTGATGGTGCAGCTCGCGGCGTTGATCGCGTTGCCGGCGCTGCGCGAATACCCCGCGCTGCTGGGGGCGGCGCTGGAGGCCGGGGTCACGCCCGTTGAGGCCAAAGAGGTCGTTTATCAGGCGGCGCTGTACGTGGGCCTGCCGCGCGCGCTCGACTTCATCCACGCCACCAACGAGGTGCTCACTGAACGCGGCGTGGCGCTGCCGCTGCCGGCGCAGTCGACGACCACGCGGGCCGACCGCGCCGACACCGGTCTCGCGCTCGAGCAGCAGAACTTTGGCCGCGAGACGGTCGACAACTTCTTTGCTGCGGCGCCGGCCGATCAGGTGCACATCCAGCACTACGTGGCGGCCCATGCCTTTGGTGACAACCTCTCGCGCAGCGGGCTCGACGCGAGCATGCGCGAGCTGCTCAGCTTGAGCCTGCTCGTCACGATGGGCGGCTGCGAGCCGCAGGTCAAGCTGCACGTGGCGGCCAACCTGCGCGTGGGCAACGACCGCGCGCGGCTGGTCGATGTGATCACGCAGCTGCTGCCGTACATCGGCTACCCGCGCACGCTCAACGCGCTGCGGGTGCTCAATGAGGTGCTGGAGGCCTGAGCGCAGCCTCAAGGGTCGGCGGGGCGTGGACAATCTCGGGGTTCTCACCAACGAGCGTTCTCATGACCCTTTCCACCCGACTTTTCGGATCCCTTTCAGCCGTGGCTGTGGCGCTGGCCACACTGATGGCTCAGCCCGCGATGGCCCAGGCCGCCGTGGCCGACCCCGCCGCGCAGCCCACCCACTACGGCACACAGCCGTCACACAAGGCGGCGCACGACGGCACCACCCACAAGGCGGGCAAGAAGAAGGCCAAGGCCAAGCCCAAGGCTGACAAGGCCCATCAAGCCGACAAGGCGGTCGCCCCGGCGGATGCCAAGCACAGCGCGCACCCGGCCAAGAAGCACGCGCCCACCCACGGCAAGCACGCTGACAAGAAGGCGGTGGCCGGTGCGAAGCGCGACGCCCACGGCAAGCTCGCCCGCTCGACCGAGCAAAAGGTGGCGTTCAAGAAGTCACACCCGTGCCCGGCCACCGGCAAGTCCACGGGAGCGTGCCCCGGCTACGTGATCGACCACAAGGTCGCGCTCAAGCGCGGCGGTGCCGACCAGCCGCAAAACATGCAGTGGCAAACCAAGCAGGCCGCCAAGGCCAAGGACAAGGTCGAGTAAGTCGCCCTCAGGGCGCCCACATCCGGAGCAAGCACATGAAGACGATTGCATGGGGTTGTCTGCTGGCCATCGCCGCCGTGGGCGCCATGGCTCAAGAGCAAAACACGATCAACGGCGTGTTCACCGAATCGCCCGACAGCCCCAAGCTGGTCGGCGCGCACCTGACCATCACCGGGCTGACGTCCAAGCACCCGACGATGGTGTGGCCCGATGGCTCCGACCACAAGCTCAAGAAGCTGCACCAGGACCCGGCGTTGTCGGTGCTGCAGTCGGTGGGCCCGACGGGCGGCACGGACACGGTCTTCCTCGAGACCCACAACCAGAAGTTTTTGATCGTCTCCGTGGGCACCACGGGTGTCGTCAAGGGCCACAGCGCGACGGTGAGCTCTTACCGTGGCGACATCAAGCCGCCCGCGCCGTAGGCGTTGACCGGTGGCATCCACCGGGGCGTACGCTCGAGCCATGACTGACATCGACATCGCCGTTGCCCGCCTGCGGCAAGCCCGCGCAGGCCAGCCGGCCCCCAGTGCGCCCGAGCTGAGTGATGCCGATGCCGCTTACGCGGCGCAAGAGCAACTGGCGCGCGAGCTGGGCTGGTTTGGCCACGGCACGCCACGCTTTTGGAAGTCGGGCGGGCCCTCGCGCGAGGCGGTGGCGTTTCACGCGGCGCTGCCGCCGGCCGGCGTGTGGGCCAGCCCGGCAGATGCCTCGGCCTGGCCCTTCACGCTGCGCGGCATCGAAGCCGAAATCGCGCTGCGCCTGGGCGAGCCGGTCGATGCCGCGCGTGCCGCCACGCTCGATCTGGAGGGCGCTCGCGGTCTGGTCGATGCGATGTGCGTGTCGATCGAGATCGTCGATTCGCGCTGGGCCGAGCGGCTGCAGGCCAACCGGCTGGCCAAGCTGGCCGATGTGCTCTCGCACGGCGCGCTGGTGCTCGGCCATTGGGTGGCCTTTGATGCGCAGCGCGACTGGCCGGACCAGGTCTGCCGCGTGCGCATCGGCACGCAACCCGTGCAGGTGTTTCGCGGCACACACCCGGTGGCCGACCCGGTCTTCGTGCTGAGCGCCTGGCTGCGCCACGCCACCCGCCACGGCGCGGTGGTGCCCGCCGGCAGCGTGGTGACCACCGGCACCTGGTGCGGCTTGCTGCACGCCCAATCCGGCGACGAGGTCGAAGTCGCCTTCGAGCGCATCGGCCAGGCCAGCGTGCGGCTGTAGCCCGCGGCCTGCCTACGCGGCGGTCAACTCCGGCGCCTCATCCACGACGAGCTCGGGCTGCCAGCCTTGCTTGCCCTCGCGAATGATGATCTTGTGATGGATGAGGCGATCCACGGTTTGCAACCGCTCGACGGCCTGGCAGATGGGCTCGTTGCCGTCGCTCTTGGCCGCGTAGAGCAAACGCACCAGCTTGTCGGCCCAGCGCGGGACGCGTCCGCTCTTTTCCCACCGGGCAACCGATTGCCCGTCGATGCCCATCAATCGACCGAATGCCGGCTGAGACATCAGCATGCCGCTGGAGCGCAGGTAGCGCAGCTCGACGCCGGTCAACTGGCCCTGCTTTTGCGACAAGGCGCGGCAGATCGCTTGCGTCAACCCATCCAGATCATGGATGGCAACACCCTCGCCATAAGGCGTGCTCTTGATCGTGTAGCCGTTGAGCAGCCACACGTTTTTCAAGCCACCGTCCTTGAACTGATACATCTTCGCTACGCCTTCACGTCAATCACGGTCACGACCACCAGATCCGGCTCGGGGTAGTCCACCGACACCACCACCCTGATCGTCACGCCGGCCACGAACTGCTGCATCTGGCACTTCACCCCGCGATGCTTGATGTCGGGTTCGGGGGCGCCGACCAGGCGTCCCGAACGCAGCACCTGTAGCGCCATGGGCTTGGTGAGCTTGCGCTGCCTGAGGCGGTCGTCGGCATGGGCTGTCCAGATCACGTTGCCGGTGTCTTTGGAGCTGTCGTGCACATGACGCTCTAACTGCCTGTCCGATGGATCGACCACACCAGCAACCTATCAAAATGATAGGCCTATCTTAGGCCCGATCAGCCGTCTGCGCGATCGGGATTGCCTCGGCCTTGCGTGGTGGTTCGAGCGTTCCCTGCGCCGCGGCGCACAGCGCTGCTCAGCGCACGATGGCCAGCTCCACGCGGTTGCCGCCCTTGAAGGTGAACAGCGTCAGCGCGCCGTTCTTGAGGTCGCCCTTGCTGTCGAACGAAATCACGCCGGTCACGCCGGCGTAGCCCTCGGTGCGCGCCAGCGTGCTCAGGTATTTGGCCGGGTCGGCCGAGCCGGCCTGGGCCATGGCCGCGGCGATCAGCTTGACCGAGTCGTAGGCGTTGGGCCCGTAGGCCAGCACCTCGACGCCGAACCTGGCCTTGAAGGCGGCGCGGAACTCGTCGTAGCGTTTTTTCTGCGCGCCTTCGACGCCGCCGGCCATCGCGCAAACCACCTGGTTGTCAGCGATCGCGCCGCCGGCGAGCCGGGGCAGGTCGGTGGTGCACACGCCGTCGCCGCCCATGAACTTCACGTTGAGGCCAAGCTGCTTCATCTGCCGCAGCATCGGGCCGGCCTGCGCGTCGCCGCCGGCAAAGAAGACGATGTCGGGCTTGGCGGCCTTTGCGGCGGTGAGGATGGCGCTGAAGTCGGTCGCCTTGTCGGTGGTGTACTGGCGCGAGACCACTTTGCCGCCGGCCGCCAGGGCGCCTTTTTCAAACTCCTGCGCCAGGCCCTGGCCATACGCCGTGCGGTCGTCGATGACGGCGATGGCGCGGCCTTGCAGCGTGAGCGCGGCGTAGCGGCCCAGCGCGTTGCCCAGTTGCACGTCGTCGGCCACCACGCGGAAGGTGGTCGCATAGCCCTGGCGGGTGAACTTGGGGTTGGTCACGCCGGGGGCGATCTGAGGAATGCCCGCATCGCTGTAGATGCGCGCGGCCGGAATCGAGGTGCCCGAGTTCAGGTGCCCGACCACGCCATTGACGCCCGAGTCGACCAGCTTTTGCGCCACCGCGGTGGCCTGCCTCGGGTCGCCGGCATCGTCTTCGCTCAGCAGCTCGAAGCGCGCCTTGCGCGTGCCGATCAGCAGCCCTTGCGCGTTGAGCTCGTCGACGGCCATGCGCGCGCCCATCTCGTTGTCGCGGCCCCAGTAGGCCCAGTTGCCGCTGGTGGCCGCCACATGGCCGATGCGCACCACCAGCTCTTGCGCGCCGGCCGCTGAGGCGATGAACGCCGCGGCACTCAGGGCCACCCATTTCCATTGGATCTGCATCGAAAAACTCCTGCCCGCGTGGGCGATGAATGGGCCGGAAGAACCCACCGGCGCGCGCAGTCTACGGGCCGCGCCGCTCAGTCTTCGCGCACGCTCAGGTGCAGCGGCACGGGGCCTTGCTCGCGGTTGTGCAGCGGGCGCAGCAGCAGCGCGGTCAGCTCGGGGCTGAGCGACAGGTCGAACTTGCCCCGGTTGATGCCGGCCACGCGCACCAGGCGGCTTTCGCGCTCGACTTCGTTGCGGATGACGAGCGTGACCACCTTCTCGCCCGCGCTGATGAACACCCAGTGCCGAAAGCGGTCCGGGTCGCGTGCGGCGTGCACGGCGCGGCGCCACGCGTCGAGGCGCCGGGTGTCCGCGGGCCTGGCCGCGAACGCCGGCGGGGCGAACACGCTGACCTCGTTGTTGAACGCCGAATGCGCGGCGATGGCGTGGTCGCGCGCGCGCACCGACACATGGGTGCTGAACGCGAAATCGGGGTCGTAGATGACGACGTGGGTGTCGTCCTGCCAGGCCAGCGCACCTTGCTCGGTGCGCAGCCCGAAGATCAGCGCGCCCACCTGCAAGCCCTTGGCCACATCGTGCTCGCCATGCGCTTGCACGACGGCCGTGAGGATGGGCAGCAAGCGGTCGGGCGTGAGGTCGCCGGCCGCCAGCGCGCCGCGCAGCTCGGGCGTGAGCGCCTCGTGGTGCGGCGTGGCGCTGCCGATCTGGTGGTAGTCGGCTGCGCTCGCGTCGAGCCCGTCTGCGGTGGTCCAGTGCAGCAGCTCGGCCTCGCCCTCGGGGCTGGATGCCGCGAGCAGCAGCGCCACCTCGCGCCCGGCATCGAACGGGCCCAGCTCGCTCGTCAGAAGCCACAGCAACTCGCGGTGGCCCGCGGCTTGCGCCTGGTGCTCGCGCAAGAAATCGAGCAGCTGCGTGGCCAGTTCGACGTCGCCCGCGTAGGCCACCGCCACACCCGACGCCAGCGCCACCAGCCGCAACGGCGAGGCCGCGACGTGGCCGTTGATGTCGTCAGGCGATTCGCTATCGCCATCGGCCTCGACCTCGACCGCGCTGCGCGCGGCACTCGCCACGTAATTGACGGCGCCCGCATCAGCCAGCAGGCACACCGAGTTCTTGTATTTCCAGCCGGCGCAATAGGTCACGAAGCGACTCCTTTGAGCCGTGGAGTTTGGCATTGGCGCCATCGCCTGGCGTCCTGGCTGCGCAAGCCGCCGATCTGTGCGGCCGATGCGACGGAGTTGATCGGCAACAAGGCCCAAGCGGCGTGCATCGCCTAAGTTCCATCCTTGAGCCACTTGGGCACCTCACTGATGCGCGCCGCTGAAGATTCTTCGACACACAGACTGCACGAGGTGCCGCCCCGGGAGGCCGGCGCCGATGCGTTGCCCGGGGGAGCCGTCGCGCCCGTGGATCTGATGAGCCTGCTCGCCGCCGGCGGCCTCGTGCCGCTGCGTCTGGGCGGTCGCACGCTGTTGCCCATCGTGCAAGGTGGCATGGGCGTGGGCGTGTCGGCGCACCGGCTGGCCGGCAGCGTGGCAGCCCTTGACGGCGTGGGCACCATCTCGTCGGTCGACCTGCGCCGGCTGCATCCCGACCTGATGGAGCGCACCAGCCGCCTGGCACCCGGCAAGGCGGCCACGCTGGCCGCCAAGGAGGCCATCAACGCGGCCAACCTCGAAGCGCTGGAGCGCGAAATCCGCGCCGCGCGGGTGCTCGCGGGCGGGCGCGGCCTGCTGGCCATCAACGTGATGCGCGCGGTCAGCGAATACGGCCCGTCGGTCAAGCTCGCGCTCGAGTGCGGCATCGACGCGGTGGTGGTCGGTGCGGGCTTGCCGCTCGACCTGCCCGACATGGCGCAAGACCATCCGAACGCGCTGCTCGTGCCCATCTTGTCCGACGCGCGCGGCGTGCAGTTGCTGGTGCGCAAGTGGATGCGCAAGAACCGCCTGCCCGACGCGATCGTGCTTGAAAACCCGCGCCTGGCCGGCGGCCACCTCGGCGCGGCCAAGGTCGAGGAGCTCCACGACCCGCGCTTCGAGTTCGAGAACGTGATCCCGCAGGTGCTGGCGTTCCTGCGCGAGGCGGGCATCGAGCGCGAGATCCCGCTGATCGCCGCCGGCGGCATCCGCAGCCACGCCGACATCGCGCGCGTGCAGGCGCTGGGCGCTTCGGCGGTGCAGCTGGGCACGCCCTTTGTGGCCACCCACGAGTGCGATGCGTCCGACGCCTACAAGCGCGTGCTCACGCAAGCGCGTGAGGAGGACCTGGTCGAGTTCATCAGCGGCGCAGGCTTGCCGGCGCGCGCCGTGGCCACGCACTGGCTCAAGAGCTACCTCAAGGCCGAGCCCAAGCTGCAGGAAGTCGCGCACGTCAAGCCGCGCTGCACGCTCGCGTTCGACTGCCTGATCCAGTGCGGGCTGCGCGACGGGCGCCCCGGCTGGGGCCAGTTCTGCATCGACACGCAACTGGCTGCGGCCGTGCGTGGCGACGAGAAGAAGGGATTGTTCTTTCGCGGTGTCGGGGCCTTGCCGTTTGGCGATCGCATCGTCAGCGTGCGCGAACTGATGGAGCGCTTGCTCACGCCGCAAACGAGTGCCAGCGCGCCGCCCGTCGAGCCCGCATGAAGGTCATTGCGTTGAAGGTGGCGGCGCCGCCGCAAGACAGCCCCGGGGGCGGCGTGGACAGCGGCTGGCAGTGGCGCCGCTTGCTCGACGCGCCGCACAGGCTGGGATTTTTCTGCGCGGCGCTGATGCTGGCGGCCAGCGCGCTGTGGTGGAGCGCGGTGCTGCTGGGTCGTGCGGCGGGTTACTCGCCGGCCTGGACGCTCACGCCGCCGGCAGCACACGCGCTGCTGATGACCCTGGGCTTCGTGCCGCTGTTCATCACCGGCTTCTTGTTCACCGCCGGGCCGAAGTGGCTGAACCAGCCGGCGGTGGCCGCGCGCAGCCTGCTCGCGCCGCTGCTGGTGATGCTGATCGGCTGGTGTGCGGTGATGGCGGGCTTTCACCTGAGCGCGAAGCTGGCCGCAGCCGGCATGGCCGGGGTGGCCGCGGGCTGGAGCGCGCTGTGCTGGCACTTCGCCCGCCTGGTGCTCGGCAGCCGGATGCCCGATCGCGTGCACGCCAGCGTGATCGCGCTGGCCTGCGTGGTGGGTGCGCTCACGATGTGGGTGGCCGCCGGTGCGCTGGCCTGCGCTTCGCTCGGCGTCTTGCGCGCGGCCACGCAGGTGGCGCTGTGGTGCTTCGTGGCCACCATGTTCGCGACCGTGTCGCACCGCATGATTCCGTTTTTCAGCGCCAGCGCGTTGCCCATGCTCGATGCCTGGCGGCCGATGTGGATGCTGTGGCTGATGGTGTCGGTGCTGTGGTTCGAGGCGCTCGGCGCCGTGGCGGCGTTGCTCTGGGGCGCGCTCCCCGAGGCGCTGCGCTGGACGCAGGTGGCGATCGAATTGCCGGCGGGTGTCGTGCTGCTGTGGCTGGCCTCGCGCTGGGGTGCCGTGCGCAGCCTGAAGATCCGCATGCTGGCCATGCTGCACGGCGGTTTCGTGTGGCTGGGCGCGGCGCTGGTGCTGGCGGGCGTGTCGCACGCTCTGATGGCGCTGAGCGCAGGCGAACAGTCGCTGGGCCTGGCGCCCACGCACGCGCTGACCATGGGCTACCTGGGCGCCACGCTGCTGGCGATGGCCACGCGCGTGAGCAGCGGCCACAGCGGGCGCTCGCTCGCCGTCGACGACATCGCGTGGGCGCTGTACTGGCTGCTGCAAGCCGCGGTGCTGCTGCGCATCGTGGCCGCGCTGTGGCCGGCGCTCGCCACGCCGTTCACGCTGCTGGCGGCGCTGGCCTGGACCACTTCGACCGTGGCGTGGGCACTGCGCTACGGCAACTGGTTCGTGCGTCCGCGCATCGACGGTCGGCCGGGCTGAGCCGCGGCCAGTATTTCTGCGCGACCCGCAGGCGGGCTCTCCGGGTTTGATGAACATCAAGTGGCGCAGCGCTCGGATTGCCTAACGTGACGGCCTCACCCCCAGCGAACTCCCGCCATGCACCCCATCGAAGACTCTGCGCCCCCCACCTTGCACAACCTGCCGCCTCAGGAGATCAGCGCCGATGTGCTGCTCGAGAAATACGCCAAGGGCGACGAACGCTGCGCCGATGACGTGAACCGCCGCGTGGCGCACGCGCTGGCGCAGGCCGAACCGGCCGACCGGCGCGCCCACTGGGAGACGCGCTTTGCCGCGGCGCTGGCCGCCGGCTTCGTGCCCGCCGGTCGCATCCAGTCGGCCGCGGGCAGCGGCCTGGCCGCCACGCTGATCAACTGCTTCGTGCAGCCGGTGGGCGACTCCATTGCGCAGACCGAGGACGGTCATCCCGGCATCTACACGGCGCTGACCGAGGCGGCCGAGACGATGCGCCGCGGCGGCGGCGTGGGCTACGACTTCTCGCGCATCCGCCCGAGCGGCGCGTGGGTCGGCAGCACCCAGAGCAGCGCTTCGGGCCCGGTGAGCTACATGCGCGTGTTCGACCGCTCGTGCGAGACAGTCGAGTCGGCCGGCGCGCGGCGCGGCGCCCAGATGGGCGTGCTGCGCTGCGACCACCCCGACATCGAGGCTTTCATCCGCGCCAAGGACACCGGCGACCTGAAGAACTTCAACCTGTCGGTGGGCATCACCGACGACTTCATGCGTGCCGTGCAGGCCGATGCCGAGATCGAACTCGTGCACCGCGCCGAGCCCGGTGTGGCGCACAAGGAGGCCGGCGCCTACCAGCAAACGCCGGCCGAAGGCGGCCTGTGGGTGTACCGCCGGCGCCCCGCGCGCGAGCTGTGGGAGCAGATCATGCGGTCGACCTACGACCACGCCGAGCCCGGGGTGCTGTTTCTCGATCACATCAACCACGACAACAACCTGGCGTACTGCGAGCACATCGCCGCGACCAACCCGTGCGCCGAGCAACCGCTGCCGCCATACGGCTGCTGCTGCCTGGGCTCGATCGACCTGACGCGCTTCGTGCGCGAGCCGTTCGA
>CANFXR010000068.1 GCA_947451035.1 Burkholderiales bacterium | reverse complement strand
CCGGCCACAAAAATGGTGCGCTGGAAGGGCCAGGCCATCGAGCTGACCGGCCTCGAGATGGCGCTGCTCGAAGCCTTGCTCAAGCACCCGCAGCGCGTGCTGTCCAAGACCCACCTGCAGCAAATGCTCTACGACTGGAGCGGCAGCGATCCGGCCAGCAACGCGCTCGAGGTGCACGTGCACCACCTGCGCCGCAAGATCGACCCGGCCATCGTGCGCACCGTGCGCGGTGTGGGCTATGCGCTCGGTTCGGCCGAGGTCACCTCATGAGCTTGCAGCGGCGTTTGCTGATCTATCTGCTGATCTGCGCCCCGGTGGTGTGGGGCGTGGCCTTGTTCGTTTCGATCCAGCAAACACGCTACGAGGTCAACGAGATCTACGACGGCGAACTGATCCGCCTGGCGCGCCAGGTGCAGTCCACGCTGCGCTCGGAGCTGCGCAGCAACCGCCCGGCACCGTCCTTCGAGGACCCGCCGCCCCGGCTCACCACCGAGCACGGTGAGGCCGATTCGCGCGATTTCGCGCTGGCGGTGTGGGACGCGCAAGGCGAGTTGCTGATGAACGACCGCGAAGGCGTTCAGTTGCCGCGGCTGTCCGGTGCGGCCGGTTTCGTCGATTCGACGCTCGACGGCAAACCGTGGCGCGTGTACTACCTGCAATCGACCACCGGCGCGTGGCTCGTGGCCGCCGGCCAGCGCACGAAGGAACGCAACGAACTCGTGCGTGCCTTGACCACCAGCCAGAGCGTGCCGTGGCTGCTGGTGCTGCCCGCACTGCTGCTGGCCATGACCTGGGCGGTGCGCCGTGCGATGGCGCCGGTGCATCACCTGGCGGCCGAATTGCAAGGGCGCCACGCGAACGATCTGCAGCGCATCCCCGACGACCTGGCACCCTCCGAGTTGAAGCCGCTGGTGGTTGCCATGAACGGCCTGTTCGGCCGCATCGAAGAAACCCTGGACCGCGAGCGCCGCTTCACGGCCGATGCCGCGCACGAGTTGCGCACCCCGCTGGCCGCGCTGCGCGCGCAGTGGGACGTGGTGCGCCGCTCGAGCAGCGACGCCGAGCGCCAGCCGGCCGAGGCCCGGTTGGGCAGCAGCCTCGACCGGCTCGATCGCCTGGTCACGCAGATGCTCGCGCTGTCGCGCCTGGACTCGACGCTGCAATCGCCGCAGGCCCTGCCCAACGCCACGGAGGTGCACTGGCCGAACGTGGTCGAGCAAGCGATGAGCGACTGCCTGGCCATGGCCGGGCGGCGCGGCATCGAGCTGTCGTGCGAATGGCCTGAGCAAGGCGACGCCATGCCGCTGACCGGCGACGAGAACTTGCTCACCGTGCTGCTGCGCAACCTGCTCGATAACGCGGTGCGCTACGCGCCGTCAGGCACGCTGGTCACGCTGCGCTTCGCCCACGACCGGCTCGAGGTCGAAAACGACGGCGACGCTCTGACCGGTGAGCAACTCGCCCGCATGGGCGAGCGCTTCCACCGGCGCGACGGTCAAAACGAGTTCGGCAGCGGCCTGGGCGTGTCCATCGTGCAGCGCATTGCCGCCATCCACGCGCTGGCGGTGGACTTCGGCACGCGCGACGATGGCCGCGGCGTGAAGGTCGTGCTGCGCCGCGCGCTCAGCGCGACTTGACCTTTTCCAGCAGCACGCGGATCTCCTCGCGCCTGCCCGTGTCGGCGATCTGGCGGCTGGGGCGTGGTGGCGCTTGCAGCGCGCGCTCGAGGTAGGTCACGGCTTCGTCGGGGTGCTTGGTTTCGACCAGCAGCTCGGCATAGAAGAAGTTGGGGTCGATGCCCTTGGGGTTGAGCGTCAGCGCTTTTTGCAGCAGCTCGCGCGCCTTGGCCTTGTCGCCAAAGCCCAGCGGCCATCCGGGCACGCGGTAATACAAAACGCCCAGGCTGGCGTAGGCCGAGCCGTCGAGCGCGTTGCCATCGATCTGGATGGCCGATTCGTACATCACCTTGGCCTTCTTGACCAGACCGAGCGCGCCGAGGCCGCCTTTTTCGCCGGCCCACGAGCCCACGATGATGCCTTCCCAGATCAGCGCCTCGGCGCGGCCGGGGTAGCTCGCGCTGACCGCGTGAGCCTTGTCGGCCAGCGCCTCGTAGCGCGCTTCGCGCTGGGCCTGGGCGGTCTGGTACTTGATGACTTCCCAGTCGTGCTGCAACTCGGCCACGGCTTCTTCGACGCTGGCCGCACGGGCGCGGCCGGGCAGCATGGCGGCCACGCACACCAGCGTGCCGGCGGCCAGCGCGACCAGCAGTCGGCGGCGGTCGAATTCAGGCGTGGCCAGGGCAGTGGTCATGGGCTTGGGTTGGGCGGTAGGTGTCATGGGGTGGTCCGTGAAATGGCGGTTTCGGTGGGCGGGGAAAGGGCGTCGGCCAGCGCCTTCGACAAGACCTGGCGGTGCTTGTTGAACGCGCTGTCGAGCAGCGAGGGCGCACATCCGTTGATGCGCACGGCGAGTTTTTCGGGAAAGCCCAGAAAGCGCTGTGCCGCTTCGCTCTCGAGCATGTTCAGCAGCGCCGTGGCCACGGTGGCGGGCATGTCGTGCGCGGTGCCGGTGGCCAGGTTGTAGTCGTCGACTTGCTGGCTGTTGAAACTGGTGTGGGTGGTGCGCGGTCCGAGGTATTGCACGCGCACCGCGGTGTCGGCGAGTTCGCGGCGCAGCGACTCGGCAAACCCGCGCAGGCCGAACTTGCTCGCGCCATACACGCTGAAGCCGGGCAGGCCGATGCTGCCCAGCGTCGAGCCCACGCAGATCACCTGCGCGCGCTTTTGGCGGTGCAGGTGCGGCAGCAGCGACTGCGTCAGCAGCATCGGCGCGAGCAGGTTGGTGTGCAGCACGCGGGCGATCTCGCCGGTGTCGACCGCCGCCAGCGGCCCGAAGCTCGGCACGCCCGCGTTGTGCACCACCACGTTGGCGCCCCAGGCCGTGGCCACGCTGCTCAAGTCCGTGAGGTCGTCCAGGTGCAGCAGATCGGCGGCTTGCCAGGTGATGCGATCCGCCGGGATGTTCAAGTGACCCGTGAGGTGGTCGCACAGGAGCTTCAGGCGCTCTCTGGTGCGCCCGACCAGCATCACCGAGGCTCCGGCTTGCAGCAAGGTGGCGGCCATCACCTGGCCGATGCCACCGGTCGCGCCGGTGAGCAGCACGCGCGCGTCAGCGGCCTTCATGCGTGCGGCTCCAGCGCAGCCACCCGGGGCATCGGCAGGCTGCGAAACACGTTGCCATAAAGCCGGTAGAAGTGGCGCGCCGCCAGCACGATGGCGGCCTGATCGGCGCGGTCTTCGATCGCGTCCATCACCACGGCGAAATCGGCGGTGTGCTTGATGTCGAGCGTGCCGTGCGAGCGCAGGTAACTGAAGGCCGCATCGGGCAGGCCGAGCGGTTTTTGGATCTGCTCGGCGGCCATCAGCGCGAGCGACACGCTGGTGCCCTCGAGCACCAGCACCATCCCGAAAAATCCCAGCGGGTTGCCTTTTTCGATGAGCTCGTACGCATGGGCCACCATCGCTGCGGTGGCCGCGCCGGGCTGGCCGTGGCGCACCGCCTCGGCGTCGGCGCCGCAGGCCTGGATGTCTTCGAGGATCCACTCGTCGTGGCCGGCCTCTTCCACGATGTATTCGTTCAGCGCTTCGCGCATCCAGGCGTTGCGCTCGGGCAGCGCGGCGCGGCACGCTTCGAGCAGCGGCACGGTGTGGCGCACGTGGTGATACGCCTCGGTCAGAAAGGCCAGGTAGCTCGGCAGCGAGACCTCGCCGCGCAGGCAGCCCTGGATGATCGGAGCGCTCAGCAATCCATGGCGGGCGCGGGTGGTCATGCGCACAAGTCGGGCGTGGAAGTTCATCTTGGGTGCCTGGGTGGGTGGCTCAATGAAGGGTCAGTTCGACGCCATGGCGTCGCTGGCCAGCAGGACGCTGGCGTGCATTTCCAGAATGGCGCCGCGGCGCGGCCGGCCGTTGACCGTGGCCAGACCGGCTTCGGCGCTGAACGCTTCGCGTGCGCGCACCCAGTGCTCGATGTGCGCGTAGTCGGGCAGCGTGGCGTTGGCGGCATCGACGCCGGATTGCAGCTGCGCATCGGTGGCGTCAGCGCGCAGGGGCCACAGCACGGCGCTGAGCGCGGGCTGGCCGTCGCCGAACACCACCGCCTGGGCGATCGAGTCCTGGTCGTGCAGTGCCACTTCGACCCACTCGGCCGACACGTTGCGCCCGAAGGAGGTGATCAGCACGTGCTTCTTGCGTCCCTGGATGTGCAGGTAGCCGTCGGCATCGATGTGGCCCAGATCGCCGCTCGGCCACCACTCGGGTGCCGCCGCCGTGTCGCCCAGGTAGCCGGCAAACAAGCTGCCGGCGACTTCGATCTCGCCATCGGCCGCCACGCGCAACCGGGCGTGCGGCAAGGCGCGCCCGGCGGTGCCGATGCGATCGGCGCCGGGCAGGTTCAGCGTTTGCACCGAAGCGCCCTCGGACAGGCCGTAGCCCTCGTGGGCCGGGATGCCCAGATCGCGTGCGGCGCGCAGCAAGCGCTCGCCCACCGCCGCGCCGCCCACGGCCACCAGCTTCAGGCTGTCGGGCGCGCGCTCGCCGCTGCGTGTCAGGTGCTCGACCCAGGCGCGCAGCATCTGCGGCAGCAAGATCACGCTGTGCGGCTGGTGCCGGACCACGGCCGCCGCAAAGCGTTGCGCATCGAAGCGCGACGAGCCCAGCAGGCCGATCTGCTCCAGCGGCAGCACGATGCACGTGGCACCACTGGCCAATGGGGCCATCACGCCGGCGATGTTTTCCAGCAGCACGGCAAACGGCAAGGCGCACAGGTGGCGGCGCACTTGCAGCGGCTCCATCGCCTGCACCAGGCTGTCCGCCACGCGGCGCATGGCCTGGGCGCTCAGGCACACGCCCTTGGGTGCACCGGTGGTGCCCGAGGTGTAGGTGATCTTGGCGGTGTTGGCCGGCATCGCCACCGGCGTGGCCGGCAGGCCGAGCCAGGCGAGCGCCGTACCGGCGACTTCGACCGGCTGCGGGGGCAGTGGCGCCCAGCGCGCGGCGATGTCGGGCGTGGTCAGCACGGTGTCCACGCCTGCCGAGGCCAGCGCGTGGCCGATCTGCTGCGGCGTGAAGAACACCGGCAGCGGCACGTGCACCACGCTGGCTTGCGCCGCGGCCAGATCGGCCACCACCCAGGCGGGCGAGTTGTTCATCAGCGTGGCCAGCACCCGTGTGCCGCGCGTTTGCAGCGCCGCGGCCAGCAGCCGCACCTGATCACGCAACTCGGCATGGCCCCAGCTGCGCACGCCGTCGTCAAGGGCGACTTCGGCGGAGTTTTCGTTCCAGCGACGCTCCTCGCCGGCGTAGTACCTCACGCCAACCCCGAGGCCTGCTGGCGCCGCAGCAGTTGCTGCAAGGATTGGTGGAGCTGACCGGCCAGCACCACGGGATGGTGGTCGTAATAGGTGCCCCAGCGGCCGAGACCCGGGCCCAGCGTGGCCGGATCGGCCGCGCCCAGCGCCAGCGGAGCCACACCGATGCGCACGAACAGATGACGCAACTCGGATGTCAGCGTGCTGACCACCCAGTCGAAGCGCTGCTCGGCCAGATGCCGCGCCAGCAACAGGATCAGCCGGCGGCCTTCGCCGGCACGCCCTGCGGCGAGGTGGCCGACTTCGACGATGCGCTCACGCGCTGGCGTGCGCTCGGCGTGCGCTGCCAGCAGCGATTCGATGGGTGCATTCAGGTAGCCCTCGAGAAACAGCGTGCCGTCGCCCGCGCTGCGGTAGCCGGCCGCGGCCACGATGCCGTTGTCGTCGCGCAGGCTCACCAGCGTGGGCGCGAAGCCCACCACGTCGGCGCCGTAACGCTCGGCGTACACGCGGCGGATGAAGGCCTCGACCTCGCGCCGGCGCGGATCGTCAATCGTGTGGGTGAACAGCTTCGGCGCCGCAGGCATGGCAGCCTCGCCTTCGGGATCGCACGAGACTTCGCGTGAGCGCATGACCATCGAAACCATCAACTCTCCTTGCTGCGCCGCCGAAAGCATGGGCGGACTCTGAGCAAGGAGGATGGTGTAGTCACCTTAACCGGGCATTAAGAAGGCACGGGGTGGTGGTCGGTCTGCGGTTCGGCAGCGGGGGCATAGAATTGGTCGCATGAATTTTGATCGTGCCGCGCGCAAGCTGACATCGTGGGTCGCCATCCTGGCGATCCTGATGGGTGCGCTGGCGCCGACGATCTCGCATGCACTCGCCCCAGTAACTGGGCAAGCCTGGTTGGAGGTGTGTTCCACCGCCGGGACTCGGTGGGTGAAAGCCGAGCCGTCGGATAGCGAACAGTCTCCCGCGGGCAAGTCGGGCGCTCACTTGTTCGATCACTGTCCGTATTGTTCGATTCAAGCCGACCTGTTGGCCTTGCCTGCGGGGGCTGGTGGCGCGGCCGTGCTGCTTCCTTTGAGCTTCGAGGTTCCGGCAGCGTTTCTCGCTGCCCCGCGCACGCTGCACGCGTGGGTCAGCGCGCAACCCCGCGCTCCGCCTTTCTTCTCCTGACGCACTGACCGAAGCCCTTTCGTCCTGAGTCACTTCAGGCGGATTCGGGCTCTTTCCGCATCTGTCGGGCCACGCTGCCCGGCGCTCAGGAGAAGCTCTTGAAAACCATTGAACGCGTCATGCGGGCCATGACGCATCTGAACATCGGTGCCACGCTTGCCATGGGGGCGTGGATTCTGTGGTCTGGCCATGAGGTCGTCGTGGGTGACTGGCCGAAACCCGTGCACTCGACCCCGTCTGAGTCTCGTGACTCCAACCAGCGCCCCTCTGCGCTCCCGCCCGACGAGCCGCCGTGCTGTGGGGCGCCCACCGAGTGGCGGCAGGCTTCGGCGATGGCAGCTCGTGTTGACGGGGCGCAGCCACCCGAGCAGCTGGATCTTGGGATGGTGCGAGCCGCAGACCTGTCATGACCTGCGCTGTATTCTAGGACGTCCATGACGACAACTCGCCGGTGAGCCTGCGGGTGGTCCGCATGGCGCTCATTCTGGGCGCGCATGCGGGCTTGCTCTTGTTCTTGACCCACAACGGTCTCTGGGTGCCGGTCGACGTTTCCGCGATCCGCATGGACGTGCGCACCATCGACGCCCCGGCGGCACCGCTCGCACCCATACCAGTACCGCCCGCTTCGCCGCCCAAGCCTAAGATCCAGCCGGCGAAGACCGTTTCACCACCGGCCGCGCCGACCCCGTTGCCGGTCCTGGTGGCTACCACCGCGGAAGGGTCGTCGACCTTGTCGGTGGCCCCGCAGCCCAGCGCCCCGGCCGTGGCACCGGGCCTCGCAGCCGCGCCTGCGGTGGCTGCCGCGCCGCCGCCCGCGCCCGTTGTGACGCCGGCGCGATTCGATGCCGACTACCTGAAAAACCCGGCGCCGCAGTACCCGCTGACCTCTCGGATGATGAAGGAGCACGGCACCGTGCTGCTGTGGGTCAACGTGACGGCGCAAGGCGATGCCGAGCGTGTGCGGGTGCACCAGAGCAGCGGCAAGCCGCGCCTCGACGAAGCGGCGCTCGACGCGGTGGGGCAATGGCGTTTCGTGCCTGCCCGTCGGGGTGATCAGGCGATCGCTGCCAGCGTCATCGTGCCGATCGTGTTCGAGCTCGACCGATGAGCGGCGCGCAAGTCTTCGAGCCTGCCGTCCGGCCCGGCAGCCTGCGTTGTCCGGGCGAGGTCTTCGTGCGCCACGCGCGGGAGCTGCGACAGTTTCTGCGCGGCAGGCGTGGCGCCCACGACGCCGAGGACCTGGTCCAGGAGTCTTTCGTTCGGCTCATCGAGACCGGCCGAATCCAGACCGTGAATAACCCGCGTGCGTGGCTGTACCACACCAGTGCCAACCTGGCATCCGATGCCGCAGATCACCGCCGTGTTCGACATGCCGTCCATGTCGAGGGCACCGATGTGGAAGCGGTGCCCGACCGCTGTGCTGACCCGGCGCGCATCGCCGATGCACGGCAGCAGGCCACGAAGGTCTGGTCGGCGCTGCAAACGTTGCCGCAGCCATGCCGGCAGGCCTTCTTGTTTAACCGCTTCGACGGGTTGAGCCAGCGCGAGATCGCCGTGCAGATGGGCATCTCCAAGAAGACGGTCGAGCGGTACCTGCTGCGCGCGCTGGCCACCTGTCTCGCGGTGGCCAACAGCGCGACCGCCAACTGACCGCAGCGAATGCCACTCGACCGTCTTATCCATCAGCCCCACCTGGCTTTGCAAAGGACTCAGACCATGACACCAACACACAAGAACCGCAGACTTGCCCGGCGCCTGACGCTGCTGGCGGTGCTGCTGTCGGTCCAACCCGCCTGGGCGCAGCCATCCGCCGTGGTGCCCATCGACATTCCGTCGCAGTCTCTGGCGGCCGCTCTAGCCCGGTTCGCCGAGCAGACCAGCCTTCAAATGCGGTACGCCCCCGAGTTGCTCGCGGGCAAGGCAGCACCCTCAGTGCGCGGCCAGTTGAGCCCGGCAGCGGCTCTTGGGCAATTGTTGGCCGGCAGCGGGCTGAGCTTTCACATCCTGGCCGACGGTGCGGTGATGGTCGAGGCGGTGGCGGTGGGCGAGGGCACACCGACCCGCTTGCGCGCGGTCACCGTCAATGCCGAAGGCCTGTCCGGTGCGTCGGACCGCTACGCGACGCCGGTGGCGTCCACCGGCACCAAGACCGACACGCCGCTGATGGAAACGCCGGTGAATGTCCAGGTGGTTCCACAGAAGGTGCTGGTGGATCAAAAGACCAACTTCCTCGAAGACGCCCTGAAGAACGTCAGTGGCGTCTATGCACGCAATAGCGGCATCAACGAGACCATCACCTTGCGCGGCTTCGCTGGAACCGCTTCGATGCTGCACGACGGCTTCCGGGTCGACTCCTACGCCAGCCCCGGCATGACCACGATGACGAACGTGGAAAGCGTCGAGGTCTTGAAGGGACCCGCCTCCATCCTGTACGGCCGGCTCGAACCCGGCGGCATGGTGAACGTGGTGACCAAGCAGCCACAGGCCACGCCCTACTACGGGCTTGAGCAGCAGGTCGGCTCGTGGGATCACTACCTGACGAGCTTCGACGCCACCGGAGCGGTCAATGAAGACAAGTCCGTGCTGTACCGGTTCATCGCCTCCTACGAGACCAACGAGTCGTACCGCGATGACGTCTGGAACCGCAAGGTGTTCATCGCACCGTCCGTGAAGTGGATCCTCAGCCCCCAGACCGAGGTCACCGTGGAGGGTACCTACACCCACAACCCGCTCATCACTGAAGAGACGCTCCAGTTGCCCTACGACACGGATGCCAAGCGCTTCGTGTGGCTGCCCAAGCATGTCAACCTGACCCCCTCTGAGCCCATCGACATCAACAAGTCGTATGTCGCACTGAAATGGGCCCACAAGTTCAACGACGACTGGTCCATCAAGCATCAGGTGCTGTACGACGACCATCGCATCCAGACCCGCGGTGCCGGTCTGATGGTCCTGAATGAATTCACTCATTCGGGAAGCACCTGGACGGCCGACCGCCTGCTGGTGCCGCTGGGCGGCAGCAACAAGACGAGCGCGACGATCCTGGACCTGACGGGTCACTTCGATACCGGTCCGCTCAAGCACACCTTGCTCGTCGGTGGTGACTTCTATCGGCTGGAAACCCCGTTCTGGAGTTCCTCGAGCAATGTCGGCTCTGTCATCGATGTGTTCACCAAAAAGGTCAGCGGTCCACCGTTGGTGGTCGACCCGGCGAACTACGGCGCGTCCACCACGACCACCAACAGCACGGGGCTCTACGTGCAGGACCAGATCAAGCTGCCCGGCCATGTGCACGTGCTCGGCGGCTTGCGCTACCAGCGTGTGAAAGTCGTCGGCGAGTCGCACGCCGACAGCGACGTCACACCACGTCTAGGCGTCGTGTGGCAGCCGCTCGATGGGTTGAGCCTGTACGCCAACTACACCGAGAACTTCGGCGCGAACCCGGGAGTGACCGATTTTCAGGGGCACTCCCTCAAACCCGAAGGCGCCGAACAAAAGGAGGTCGGGGTCAAGTCCGAACTCTTTGGCGGCAAGCTGCAGGCCACCGTGGCGCTGTTTGACATCACCAAGGTCAACGTGGCGTCGGCGGATGTAGGCCATCCTGCACCGGAGTGCGGTGGTGGAGGGTGCTCGGTGTCGCTGGGCAAGATCAGCAGCCAGGGCGTTGAGCTCGACATCCAGGGCGAGATCACCAAAAACTGGAACGTGATCGTGACCTACGCCTACACCGATGCGCGCGTCGATAAGAGCGCACCGGGCAGCCGTTACACGCAAGGCAACCGGCTGGCCAATGTGCCCCGGCACATGGCGAGTCTGTGGTCAACCTATGCCTTCAGGGACACGCTCGGGCACGGTTGGACCTTCGGTGGTGGTGTCACGCACCGCAGTTCGGCTACCGACGATGCCAACATGGTCGACACGCCCGGCTATGCGGTGTTCGACGCGATGGCGGCCTATGAATTCACGATCAACGGCAAGAAAGCCACGGCGCAGGTGAACGTCCAGAACCTGTTCGACAAGGACTACTACATGGACGCGCTGGCCTATGGCACGTCTGGCTACCTGCTATGGGGCCGGCCTCGTTCGGTGACCGCTTCGATGAAGGTCGAGTTCTGATGGGACCCGGGATCTGCGCCAACGGAGCGACCGCATGACACGCCACTTCTGGGTGCTGGTGCATCGCTACGCCGGGCTGTACATGGCCTTTTTCCTGGTCGTGGCCGGGCTGACCGGCAGCATCATCACGTTCACGCCGCAGATCCAGCGCTGGCTGAACCCGCCCGTCAAGGTGGTGTTGCGCGATGCGCCCCGGCTTGACGAGGTGACGCTGCTCGAGCGCGCGCAGGCCCTGGAGCCGCAGGCGCTGGTCACGGGGCTGCGTTTCAACCGCCCCCCCGATGAGCCCTACAGCGTGCGGGTCGAGCCCCGGGTCGATCCGGCCGCGCCACAGCACGTCGGGGCTGGCGCCTTCACGCTGAATCTGGACCCCTACAGCGGCGCCGAGATTTCGCGCCAAAGAGAGCCTGACGGCATCTGGCCCATCACCCGGCAAAACTTCATCGGCTTCGTGATCGCATTGCACTACCGGCTGGCCGTGCCTGGCGAGATCGGCACCTGGCTGTTCGGTATCGCCGCGCTGGTCTGGACGATCGATTGCTTTGTCAGCGCCTACCTGACGTTCCCCTTGTCCGTGCAACGGCGTGAGGGCCCTACTGCGCAGTCGCGGGCCGGGGCGCGCAAGTCGTGGTGGTCAAGGTGGAAGCCTGCGTGGCTGGTGAAGTGGAGCGGCTCGGCCTACCGCGTGAATTTCGACTTGCATCGCGCCGGCGGCTTGTGGGTGTGGCTGCTGTTGCTGGTGCTGGCCTGGTCGAGCGTGGGCTTCAACCTCGGCGAGCAGGTCTATCAGCCGGTGATGAAGTCCATCTTTACGATGCCGGACCCCTATGGCGAGTTGCCTGTCCTCGACCCCGCGCCCGACAAACCTGGCATGGGCTGGCGTGAGGCGCATGCCACGGCGCAGCGGCTGATGGCCGAGCAGGCCCGCACCCACGGCTTCACGGTCGAGAAAGAGGACGGCCTGCAGTTCGATGCCAGCAAGGGCGTGTTCATCTACTTGGTTCGCAGCGACCACGACCTGCAAGACGAGGGCGGTAACACCTACTTGCTGTTCGACGGCACGACCGGTGCGTTTGCGGGGCTGAACCTGCCCACGGGTGTCAACGCCGGGGTGACGGTCCACAGTTGGATCTTCGCGCTGCACATGGGGCTTCTGTGGGGACTGCCCTACAAGGTGTTCCTGTGCGTGGTGGGCCTGATCGTGGCCATGCTGTCGATCACCGGCGTGTACATCTGGCTCAAGAAGCGCGCGGCGGCGCGCGTCCGTCACAACAACTTGCTGCGCGGTGCGGCGAACGGCGACCAACCGGCGTGTTGACCAGTGTCTGCATGGCCGCGAACAGCGTTGAGTCCCGTCCTGGACGGCCCACGCGCTCAATTCTTCACTCGGGTTGACGGAGTCGGGGTCTGCCGACCGTCACATCCGATAGATCCCTCCCATATGGAACCACACACCACTATGACGCTACGCCCCATGAGTCAAAAGCACTTCTGGCAACTGACATTGCCGGCCGCCTTGCTGGCCGCGCAGTTTGCCTTCGCGCAGCCCGCCACGCCGGTCTCGATCGATATTGAGGCGCAGCCACTGGCGGCAGCGCTGACCCGCTTCGCCGAGCAAACCGGCGTGAAGACGTTGTATGCCGCCGAGTTGCTCGCCGGCAAGACGGCGCCCGCAGTGCGCGGCCAGCTGAGCCCGGCCGTAGCGCTGGCGCAATTGCTGGCCGGCAGCGGGCTTAGATTTGAAAGCGCAGCCGACGGCGCGGTCACGATCGAGGCAACGGCCGCCGAGGGCGGTGCGCCTGTCCGCCTGCGGGCGGTCACCGTGAGCGCGGCCGGCGCGTCGGCCTCGGCCGAGCGCTACGCCGTGCCGGTGGCCTCGGCGGCCACCAAGACCGACACGCCCCTGATGGAAACACCGATTTCCATCCAGGTCGTGCCGCAGCAGGTGCTGCAGGACCAGAAGGTACTGACCCTGGATCAAGCGCTGGTCAACGTCAGCGGGGTTCGCTCGTCATCGAACAGATTTCCGACGACTGGCTCGCAGACCCTTTATCTGCGAGGCTTTCAGAGCAACACCGTGTTGAGAAATGGCGCGTGGTTGAACGACCCCGACTACGTCAGCCCGATGGGCACGCAGACGCTGTCCAACGTCGACAGCGTCGAGGTGATGAAAGGCCCTGCGGCCATCCTGTATGGCCGTGTCGAGCCCGGCGGCATCGTCAATATCGTCACAAAGAAGCCGTTGAAAGAGGCACAGTATTCGCTCGAGCAGCTCGTCGGGTCGTGGGATCAGTACGTCACACGTTTCGACGCCACGGGGCCGCTGAACGACGACAAGTCGGTGCTGTACCGCGTCAATGCGAGCTACGACACGAGCCGCTCGTGGCAGGACGCTGTGCACGGCGAGAACATGTTCGTCGCGCCCACGCTGACGTGGGCCATCAGCCCGAAAACGCAGGTGACGCTGGAAGCGGAGTACTCGCACAACCCTGCGGCCGTGAACGTCTTGTACGTCCCGTTCGACCCAACCACTCAAAAACTGGTGCGCGTGCCGCGCTCGGCGAATGTGGACCACTGGTCCACGAATACCGACATGTACCTGGTGGAATTGAACTGGTCGCACGAGTTCAACGATGGCTGGAAGATCTCCCAGCGGCTCGCGCACCACCGGGTGAATGCGCCCCACGACAACGGCTACTACGCCGGCTTCTTCGGGACCAACCACGTCGGCAATTCGTGGACGGCCGACATGATTCGCCTGGGCGTGGAAACCGAGTCCACGACGGATTCGACCGAAGTGAACCTGCTGGGCCATTTCCAGACCCTCGGGCTGCAACACACGCTGTTGCTGGGCACTGACTACCACCAGTTCAAGTCGGCGCAGACCCAGCGGGCCAGCAGCCTCGCAGGACCCTATTTCACTCAGGACTTGCTCAAGCCCGCCAACCCGGGCGGCTTGAGCCTGGAGCCCACCACGTATGTCAGCGGCGGCCAAGTGAATGCCAGTTATGGCGCCTACGCGCAGGATCAGATCAAGCTGCCCCACGGCGTCGACTTGCTGACGGGCCTGCGTTGGCAAAAGCTGCAACTCAACCGCAAGAGCTGGCAGCAAATCGGCGCGGGCTTGGGTGGCGATGATTCCATCCAGCGGTTTGCCGACAGCGCCTATTACGCCTTCACACCGCGCGTCGGTGCGCTGTGGCGTGCGCAAGACTGGCTGAGCCTATACGGCAATTACGCCGAGAACTTTTCGCCGAATTCGGGGAAGGACTGGCACGGTTCGCAGTTGAAGCCGCAAAGCGCCCAGCAGTTCGAACTCGGCGGAAAAGTCGAACTCGACGGCGGCAAGCTGACGTCGTCGCTGGCCGTGTTCGAGCTCACCAAGACCGACATCGGCGCCCCCGATGTCCCTCACGATCCAGCGGGCCTGTTTGGCTATCAGGTGAGCGTTGGCGAGGTGCGCAGCCGTGGTGTCGAGTTCGACATCCAGGGCGAGGTGCGGCGCGGCCTGAACCTTATCGCGTCCTACACCTACACCGACATCACCGTCACCCGGACCACCGCCGGAAGTGGCTACGTCCAAGGCAACCGCATGCCCAACGTGCCGCGCAACATGGTCAATCTGGCCGGCACGTACGAGTTCCAGGGTGACACGTGGCACGGCTGGAAGGTCGGTGGTGGAGTCACCGCCTACGACTCGGCGACCGACCAGTCCAACACCTTCAGGACGCCGGGCTATGCCGTGGCCAATGCCATGGTGTCGTACGCGATGAAGTCAGGGCAGGGCCGAATCACGACCTTGCAACTGAACGTCAACAACCTGTTCAACCGGACCTATGCCACCGACTTACAGCCCTACGACGGCAACAGCCTGGTGTACGGCACGCCACGTTCTTTCGTGGCGTCGGTCAAGGTGGACTTCTGATGATGCGAACCGCCCGGCGCGCCGATCCCCTCAACCTGGAGTTGCAAGCATGAACACATCCATGGGCCTGGCCCACTTCTGGACGCAAAGCGATGGCGTCATCCACAGCGTGGCGCTGGTGCTGCTGCTGATGTCCACAGCCAGCTGGTACATCGTGATCGGCAAGGCCGTCACGGTGCTGCGCGCCCGTGGCTCGATCGCGCGAGCGATGACGGCCTTCTGGCAGGCTGACACACGCTCGCAGGCGCTGGAAGCCATCCGCGCCGAGGACCGCTCCGGCGTGTTCGCGCTGGTGGCCACCGATGCCGTTCTGGCCGCGCAGGCCTTCGAGGAAAAGCAGGCCGGTGGCATCGGCGCCGGTGTCGAGGCAAGCGATTTCATCGCACGCACGCTGCAGCAGTCCACGGTACTGGCGCAGGCGCGAGTCGAGCGCGGGCTGACCTTTCTGGCATCGGTCGGGTCGACTGCGCCGTTCGTGGGACTGTTCGGCACGGTCTGGGGCATCTATCACGCGCTGGTCGGTCTGGCCGGAGCGACCCAGGTGGTGCTGGACAAGGTGGCCGGCCCGGTAGGCGAGGCGCTGATCATGACCGCGGCCGGTTTGTTCGTGGCCATTCCAGCGGTGCTGGCCTACAACGCGCTCACCCGGGGCAATCGGCTGGTGCTGGCGCAACTCGATGGTTTTGCAAACAGCCTGCACGCTTACTTGGTGGCCGGTGTGCGCCTAGACAGCCACGGCCCGGTGGCCAACGTGAAACCGCTGCGCGCGGCCCAACCCCGCTGAAGGAGCGATCGCCATGGCCTTCAACCAACAGGGCAACAAACTGCCCCTGAGCCAGCCGATGGTGGAGATCAATACCACCCCGCTGGTCGACGTGATGCTGGTGCTGCTGGTGATTTTCATCATCACTGCACCGCTGTTTCAGCAGGCCGTTCCGGTGGATCTGCCCAAGGTGGACGCCAGCCGGCTCGACGACAAGCCGCGCACGGTGGCCGTGGCCATCGATGCCGAGGGCGGCTTGTTTGTCGATGGTGTGCAGACGGATATTGCTCACATGGGTCAGCAATTCGTCGCAGTGGTGCACGGCGGTGGTGCCGAGCCGGAGATGCATCTGCGGGCTGACCGTGCCACGCGCTACGAGCGCATCACCGAGGTCATGTCCGCAGCGCAGCGCGCGGGCCTGACCAAGATCGCATTCGTCACAGATGGAGTGCCGGCGGCTGCAGTCGTCGCACGGTGATCGCGCTGGCAGTGCACAACGGCGAATGGCCGCCGCCCATGCAGGTGGCCACCCGCTTGCTCCGGCTCCGGCGCAATCAGCGCTTGCCGCTATTCATGCCGCAACTGTTCAGGCCGAACGGCAGGTAGGCGGGGCAAAAGCGAAATACGCCCGTGGCCAGGGGCACCACACCGATCCAGCCCCAGGGCCCGATGGCGCCCAGCACGGTGCCTGTGATCAGGCCCACACCAGCGGCAATGCGAATGACGCGATCGAAGGTGCCGACGTTTTGAAGCATGGTGTTCCCCTTGATGGTGAGAAAGCCATCTTCACGGGGTTCGACACGGCACGCCGTGAGACAGATCAAGGCAACGGGCGACGGGCGCGGCAGCGCAGCGTCAGGGTGTGATCTGGCTGGGGTCCGGGGTTTGCGTTGCAGGCCTATCGGGAACGGCCGCGACCGCCGTGGGCGCGATCACCAGCGCCGACAACGCCTCCAACCCGATGGGCGCGCGCACCAGCCAGGGCAGGGTGAAAACCCGTTTGGCCAGACCGGCGCCGATGCGCTCGATCTGTTGGCGCTCGCCGGCCAGCCGGGCGGCGAGCAGGCGGTCGTGGGTGCCGGCGGCCAGCACGCTCTTGTTGATCACCCAGGCGTAGGGCTCGATCTGAGCGCGGCGCAGGTCTTCTTGCAGCGCGGCGGCTTGCGACACCGGCGTGACCTCGG
>CANFXR010000067.1 GCA_947451035.1 Burkholderiales bacterium | reverse complement strand
ATCCGGTCATCAGCGCGCCCCACTCGGTGTCGACCGGGCTTTGCAGGCTGCGCAGGGCCAGCGGCAGCGTGTACATCTCGGGGCTGCGCATGACGATCAGCGGGCCGATGAAGTTGTTCCATGAGGCGATGAAGGTGATCAGCCCCAGCGTGCCCAGCGCCGGCTTGAGCAACGGCAGCACGATGCGAAAGTAGATGCCGAACTCGCTGCAGCCGTCCATGCGGGCAGCCTCGATGAGGTCGCGCGGAATCGCCGAGACCACGAACTGGCGCATCAGGAAGATGCCGAAGGCGCTGGCCGCGCCGGGGATGTACAGCGCGCGCGGCTGGTCGATCCAGCCCAGCGCGTCCATGATCATGAAGGTCGGGATCATGTTCATGAACGACGGCAGCAGCATCGTGCCCATGACCAGCGCGAACAGCGGGTTCTTGAAGCGGAACTCGAACAGCCCGAACGCGTAGCCGCCCATCGAGCAAAACAGCAGCGTCAGCGCGGTGGACGCCAGCGCCACATAAAGGCTCCAGCCCAGGTTGCGCCAGAACGGCAGCCGCTCGGTGAGGATCTTCAGGTTGTTGAAGAAGTCGTCGCCGAAGAACAGCGGCGGCGGCAGGCTGAAGATCTCGGTGCGCGAATGGGTCGCGAACACGAACATGAAATAAAACGGCGCCAGCATGATCAGCGCGCCCGCGCCCACCACCAGGTACGCCGCCCACGGCGCGAGATGGTCGGATCCGATGCGGCCGGACACGCGCGTGGTGCTCATGCCGCGGCCCCCGAGGTTCGCGGCCGGAAGGCCCGGTTGGTGATCCAGGTAAGCACCGCCACCACCACGAACATCAGCCACGACATCGCGCTGGCCGCGCCGAAGTCGTTGAAGTCGAACGCCATGCGGTACAGGTAGATGCCGGTGGTCATGCCGGCCTGATCCGAGCCGCCACGCCCGCCGGTCAGGATGAACGGCTCTTCGAAGAGCTGCAGCCCGCCGATCACGCTGAGCGTCACGCCGAAATAGATCATGGGCTTGAGGCTGGGCAGCGTGATGAAGCGAAACTGCTGCCAGCGCCCGGCGCCGTCCATCGTGGCGGCCTCGTAGAGGTCTTTGGGAATGGTCTGCAGCGCGGCCAGGTAAAGCACCACGTTGAAACCCACGTAGCGCCAGAACACGATCATCGAAATCGCCGGCTTGATGTTTTCGGGCCGGCCCAGCCAGTCAATGGGTTCGGCGGGCATGAGCGAGCCCAGCAGCGGCACTTCGCGCAGCGCGGCCAGCCCCAGATTGACCAGCCCGAAGTCGGTCGAAAACAGCGAGCTGAACATGATCGCGATGGCCACCGTCGAGGTGATGTACGGCAGGAAGTAGGCCGCCACCACACCGTCGCGCGATCGCTTGAACGACGAGTGGATGAACACCGCCAGCGGGATCGCCACCAGGTGCTGCGGCACCCCCGAAGCCAGCGCCAGCCAGCCGGTGTTGCCCAGCGATTTCCAGAACCACGCATCGGTGAGCGCGAACGCGAAGTTGTCGAGCCCGACGAAGTTCATCGACGCCAGGCCGCTCGTGGGCTCCCAGGTCTGGAACGCGAGATACAACGAGAACATCAGCGGGAACACGCCGAACACCGCGAACAGGATGACGAACGGACTGAGCATCACGTAGGGCGTCCAGCGCGGCGACAGGCGAACGGATCGGGGCAGCTTCATGGCGTGGTCGTGGGCTGCGGTGTCAGCGACGGGCGCGGCGCTCGAGCAGCGCGCGCGCATCGGCCAGCGCGACACCGATGTCCTTGCCCTGATCGAGCACCTTGTCGAGTTCGGTGTTGATCACCTCGTCGGCGAAGGCATCTTGCTTGTGGACCGCCACCGCGCTGATGTGCTGCGAGGCCTCGCGCCAGATCAAGCGCGCCTTCTGGCCGCCGAGAAACGCGATGGGCTGCTCGAAGAACGGGTCGTCGTGCGCCGCGAGCAGCGCCGGAAAGGCGTCTTGCGCCTTGAACGCGCCGATCTGCACCTCGCGCTCGAGCGTCATGAGCCCGATGAAGTCCCACGCGAGCAGCTTCTGGGTGGCGGGTGCGCCGCGCGGGATGGCGAAGAACGTGCCGCCATACGCCGCCCACGCGCCCTCGGGCAGTTGCGCGGCACGCCACAGGCCGCGCGTCGAAGGCGCCAGCCAGGTGTTGAGGTGGCCGGCCAGCCACGCGCCGGTCATCTGCGTGGCCAGCGTGCCGCGGCGAAAGCCTTCGGACCACTCGTTGGTCCAGGCCGACACCCGCGCATCGAGCTTTTGCTGCCTGACCTGGCGCGCCAATTCGAAGGCGCGCACGAAGCGCGGGGTGGCCACCAGCACGCGCGAATCGGCATCGAAGTACAGCCCCTCGCCGGGCTGCAAGCCGCTGCGGATGACGATGTCTTTCATGTCGCGGGCATGGGCCATCAGGTAGGCGCCCGTGGCGGCCTTGATGCGCACGCCCGCGGCCACGTAGCTGTCCCACGATTTCGTGAGTTCGGCCTCGCCCACGCCCGCCTTGGCCAGGATGTCGGCGCGGTAGAGCAGCGTGCCCGGTCCGATGTCGGTGGGCGCGGCCATCACGGCCCCGGACCGGCTGGCGCCCTGCGCGTAGGCGTAGGCCACGTAGCGCTCGCGCAGGTTCTGGATGTCGTAGGGCGGCTGCGACAGGGCCTCAAGGCCGCCGCCTTGCGCAAAGCGCCCGACGTAGCCCACCTCGAGCGCCATCACGTCGGGCAGCCGGCTCGACGTCGACAGCGCCGTCGTCATGGCCGTGTGATGGTCGATGAACTGGCGGCTGACGATCTTGATCTCGACATTCGGGTGGCGCACCTTCCAGGCCGGGATGGCCGAGCGGACGATCTCGTCGACCGCCGGAAACGCCGCCACCGTCAGCGTTTGCTGTGCGCCAGCGCCGCTCATGGCGAGCGCCAGCAGCAAGCCTGCGCCTGCGGCCTTCACGACTTGCCTGAGTCCTTGGATGCCATGGCGCATTGCTGCAGTTTCCCAGTTTCAGTGGGCGCTTGAAAGCGCTTTCAAACTATAGGGGTTCGCCGATGCGCATGTCAATCGCGCAAACGACAGCAAAGCGGCTTGAAGAACCCGCGCTCCAGTGCGCGCAGGACTGTCCCCCCTGGCACCCTCAGGCCATCGACACCCAGGTCGATTCGCGCACGATCACGCTGGGCGCCGGCACCACCACGCTGGGTTTTTCACCGCGCAGCAGTTGCAGCATGGCGGCCGCCGCGAGACGCCCGATATCACCGGCCGGATGGTGCACCGTGGTCAACGGTGGCAGCGCGTAGGCCGATGCCTGCAGGTCATCAAAGCCGATCAGCGAGATGTCATTGGGCACGCGCATCGAGCGCTGGTACAGCCCGAGGGCCGCGCCCAGCGCCATCTGGTCGTTGGCCGCGAACACCGCAGTGAAGCGACGTCGCTTGTCGAGCAGTTGCTCGATCGCGCGCCGGCCGCTTTCTTCCTGATAGTCGCCCGGAACCACCAGCGTCGGGTCGTAGGCGATACCGGCGGCTTCCAGTGCGGCGCAATAGCCGCGGTGGCGCTCGTTCGAGTCCGGATGGGCGGGGTCACCTGCGATGAACGCGATGCGCCGGTGACCCAACTCCAACAGATGCTGCGTGGCCAGGCGTCCGCCCTCGAAGTTGTCGAAGTTCAGCGCATACAGCCCCGGCGCGCTGCGCAGGGAGCGCCCGGTCACCACCACCGGCAGCGCCTTGGCATACGCACGCAGCGCCTGGTCGCTGAGCCGGCCGGTCAGCACGATGACACCGTCGACCCGGCGCGAGCGCAGCACATCGATGCAACGCGCCTCCTCCTCCGCATTCCAGTGGCCGCTGACGAACAAAGGGCTGTAGCCGGCCGCATCGAGCGCTTCTTCGATGCCGCGCATGGCGCCGCCGTAGAACGGGCTGTCCACCGACTGCGTCACGATGCCCACGCTCAGCGTGCGACCGCCCGCCAGCCCGCGCGCCATCGGGTTGGGCACGAAGCCCAGCTTGGCGATCGCCGCGTCGACAGCCTTCTTCTTGGCCTCGCTGACGATGGCCGTGCCGTTGAGGATGCGCGACACCGTGCTGGCCGACACGCCAGCGGCCTGGGCCACCATCTCGATCTTGACCACACCGCCGGTGGCTGCCTTCGGCAACTTTTGCGTCGGATTCGGCTTCGACTTCAGGCGAATGTTCATGAGTAACTCAATTTACCATCTATTACTATTTTGTATTATTTGACCAATGCGCGACGGTGGCGTTTGGTTAATTCATGTTCAGTTTGTGCACACCCTCGACTCAGATCAGGTACGTGGCAATGGAACGTGCCGGCTGGCGGGCGACTTCTTCGCGTCCATCCACCCGCAGAAAAAAGTGCATGTCTTTGTCCGCGGCGTTCATCACCACCGTGGCCAGCGTGCCGTCGGGGTTGGCAAACGCCGCGCACTCGAGGCAGGCAGACGTGGCCGCGCACAGCACGCGCACAGCACCGGGGCGCACGAAGCGCGCGAAGTGACCGATGTACGCGTAGGAGCTTTGCGGCAGCAGGCGATCGGCGGCGGTGTCGGCCAGCATCGGTGCGCTGCAGAAGTTGCCCACATGGTTGGGGCCACCTTGCTCGTCGAGCAGCAAGTTCCAGTCGATCCAGCCCACGGTCCAGGCGTTGAGGTCGCTGATCATCGAGCGCGCATAGCGCTCACCCAGCGCCCACGAGCCCAGGTGCGGCCCGCCCTCCTGGCAGCCCTCGGTGAACAGCAGCTTCTTGTCGGGCCAGGCGTCGTGCACCAGCCGCGGGTGATCGAAGTGGTCTTCGCCGTACCAGTGAAAGCCGGTGCCCCAGACGTAGCGGGCCGCCTCGGGATCGCCATACATCACGCTCGCGCGCTCGACCATCAGGTCGCGGTTGTGGTCCCACACGACGATCTTCACGTGGCCCAGTCCGGCACGCTCAAGCTCGGGCCCGAGGTGATCGCGCACGAAGTCGCGCTCCTCTTCGGCGCTGTAGAGGCATGAGTCCCAGCGCTGCGTGGCCATCGGCTCGTTTTGCACCGACACGCCCCACACCGGCACGCCCTCGACCTCGTAGGCCTGGATGAAACGCACGAAGCACAGCGCCCAGGCGGCGCGGCATTCGGCGCGCAGCCGCCCGCCACCGTTCATCTGGCCGTTGGTCTTCATCCACGCGGGCGGACTCCACGGCGACACCAGCAGCTTGATCGGCCGGCCGGCCACGCGCATCGCCGCGCGAATGAAAGGCAGCAGCGCCTCGCGATCGCGCGCGATGTCGAAGCGCTCGAGCGCCAGATCGCCAGCGACTTCGGCGTGCGCGTAGTTGCCCAGCGCGAAGTCGCAGCTGCCCATGTGCACGCGGCACAGCGTGTAGCCGTGGCCGTGCTCGGGGTCGAAGTACGCGCGCAGCAACTCATCGCGCTGCGCCGGGCCAAGCTTGAACCACGTCAGCGCGGCGGCTTCGGTGAACGCGCCGCCAAAGCCTTCGATCTCCTGAAAGCGCCGCGACGCGTCGACCCACACGCGCGGCAGTCCGTCATCGTGCGCGCCGGCGCTCTCGAGCGGCGGCTGCTCGCTGAGCCAGTCGGGCGATCCGCGCGCGGTCAGAAACCAGCGCGAGCTTGGGTTGGGCTTCATGCGCTTGCGGGCGTGAGGCGCCGTGTGCCCGCGCGGGCACACGGCAGCCGCCGTCACTTGGACCAGTAGATCGCGTCGACGAAGATCAGGGACGTGTTGCCCGTGAACCCTGCGGTCTTCACGGTGCGGCCATAGCGGTCAGCGATCACGAACGGCTGGGCCACCTTGGTCAGATCGGGCAAGGCGGACGGCGGCATGTTGAAGGCCGGCTGACCCGCCGCCACCAGCGCGCTGATCGGGATCGACACCACATGCCAGTTGCCGTCGTTCAGGTAGCCGTAGGTCTGCACCGAGGGATCGAGCAGCACATAGACGTCCGAAGCCGTGCTGTTGCCCGCGCTGCCGGTGAAGAATCCAGCCTCGATCTTGCCCGGGTAGGTCGTCTTGATGCTGAAGTTCAGCCGCCCGTTCGCAGTGTTGAACGACGACAGATCGGTGTAGGTCGTGGTCGGGATCAGGAAGAAACCCCAGCCGTACGGGTTCGAGGGGTTGGGCGCCGGGGTGATGTCCAGGCCCTTGGCTGGACCCGACGGCGGCACATCGCCCGACCATGCGGCCAGCGCGTTGGCCTCGCCTCCGAAGGCGACCGCCGGGGTGTCCCAGCCGAAGAACTGGATGCCGGGCGCCAGGGCCTCGCCTGACGTGACTGCGTCGGCATACACGGTGTAGCGCAGCGCGCTGCCGGGATCACCCGTGGTCACGTCCGGCGCATAGACCGCGTCGGTGGCGGCGTAGACCGTGTCCCAGATGGCGGTGTCATACAGCGACGACTGGATCGCCGAACGGGCCTTGCGATCGACTGTGAACAAGCCCCAGCCGCTGTCGGAGGTTTTCCAGGGCTCGTCGAACGAGGCGAAGTAGATGACCGACTTGGGACCCGGCGCCGTCTTGGACGCCGCCTGCCAGGCCATCAGCCGCTCGTACATCATCTTTTGGTTGATCTGGTGCGCGCGGTTCTGCTCGCCTTGCAGCGGCAGCGCCTTCCAGCCGGTCTCGCCAATGATGATGGGCATCTGGTTGTAGCCGAGGCTGTCGAGATGGGTGCGCACATCGGCGTAGTCGAGCTTTGAGGCGGCCAGCGCGGCGTCCATCATGGCGGCTGCGCGACCGCTCGCCGGGGTTGACATCTGCTGCCAGTCCCAGCGCGCCACGGCCGGCGGCAGCGTGTCGAGCAGCGGGTAGCTGTGCATCGACACGAAGTCGATGATCGCCAGGATGTTCTTCGGGTCGTTGGACTCGCTGGCAGCCTTGGCGAAGAAGGCCCAGTTGTCGTCGGTGGTCACCGGCTGCGTGATCTGGTCGCGCACGCTCTTGAGGTGGCCGGCCATCACCGTCGGCGCCACCTTGTTGTACGACCAGTTCACCATGGTCTCGTTGCCCACGCTGACCGCGGCAATGATGTCCTTGAACTGCAGATCCTTGGCCAGCGCCACACCGCGGGCGATCTCGGGTTGGCTGATGGCGTCGTCGGCCACGACATAGATGCCCAGCACGACCTTGATGTCCCAGCTCGGGTGGGCAGCCAGCGTTTGCAACACGACCTTGGACACGCGGTCGGAACTGTCGAACAGGCGGATCAGCCGGAAGCCACCCTGGTTCAGCAGCGCCAGGTCCGTGGCGATGTTGGCCGACAGGTTGAGCTCGTTGACCGGCGGGTTGTGGGTCGGCACGCCGCCCTGGAAGTACTCGATCGTGCGAAACGGCGAATAGCTCACGGCCTTGCGGTCGCTGATGTCGGACGGCAACGCCCGCAGCGTGACACCCGAGTCGGCCGGAAACGGCACTTTGCCGCCGCCGCCGCAGGCAGCAACGAGGAGCACGAGCGCGCACGACAGCACGAGGCGAATGAACTTGGCGCAGGGATGCGACATGGTGGGGAATCCTGTGAATGGCTGAAAGGGGTGGCGTGTGCAGCGGGCGGTGGTCACCAGACCCACACCGTGCCGATGCCGAACCAGTTGCCGAACTTGTTGACGCGGGAGTCCACGTTGGAGAACGCCGCATTGCCCGGCATGGACATCGGCGACAGGCCGCGCCGGCCGTAATTCACCATGCCGGCCATGCTGTAGATCTGGAAGCCCGGATAGAACTCGTAGCCCAGACCGATGGTGTTGATGAACGCATCGTTGTGCTGCCCGCGATCACTCGGGTTGTGGGTGCTGGCCGTGCCCAGATACACCATGCCGGTGTGCGCAACCCACTTGCCCACGCGGTAGCGCAGGCCCAGCATGGCGTCGACCGAGGTGGCCGCGTAGCCGGGGTTGGTCACGCCGTTGCGCGTGCCGCCCCAGTCCACGTTGAACATGTTGTTCCACTGGCCCGAGTTGGGCCCGCAGTTGGACACGCACACCGCATACGCCCCGCTCCAGCGGTTGCGGCGGATGCCGCCGGTCAGTTCGTAGTTGGAGGTGAGCTGGTAGCGCGCCATCAGCATCGCGATGCCCTGGCCGGAGCCGCCGAGCTTGGCGTCGTCTTTCGGGAAAGGCGTGAGCCCGGTGAACGGGCCGTGGCCCCAGGCGCCCGGGGTGCCGTTGCGCGTGTCCTGGAACATGGCGTCAAGGACCAGATCGCCGCGGTGGTACTGGAGGTACAGCTCCCAGAAGCGCGGCGGGTTGCGCTTGAACTTGCTGTTGCCATCGTCGTAGGTGGCCTCGACCACCAGGTCGCCTTCGAACACGTCGAACGGGCGCGAGGTGTAGCGCACCGCTTCTTCGAGCAAGCCGTAGCCCGCGCCGCTCGACGCCCACTCGTCGGCCACGCCGATGTTGGTGCCGTAGGGGTAGTCGGCCACGCTCCATGAGCGCGTGGTCATCGACCCGTAGGCGAGTCGGCCGTAGGTCTCGTGGCTGACGGCCACGTTGCGCTCGTACAGGAAGCCGGGGATGTCGAGGTGCCAGTCGCGCCAGCGCTGGCTCAGCATGCCCGAGATCTTGAAGCCACCCGGCAGGTCGAAATGGGCGCCCAGCCACGGCTGGAACAGCGTCACGTCGTTGGTGGACGGGCCGTAGTGCGCGCCCGGCACCAGATCGTCGGCCCAGAGCATGTCCTTGAACGCGTAGCCCTTGGGCGGTCCGGGGTTCAGCTGGCAGTTTTCGCAGTTGTTGCTGCCGCGCTTGACCTCGGCCTTCATGAAGCCGTTCAGGGTGAACGGGCCGAAGTCGACGGCCTGGGCGGCACCGCAGGCCAGCAGCGCTGCCAGCGCCACGGAACCTCGCCAGGAACGTTGACCCCATCGGGCGGTGGCCGCGCCCCGCTTTTCATGTGAGGTGCTGGCAAGCCCGCAGGTGTTCGGTTCGGTGTGCATGATGAGTCGGGACTGAATCCGTGTGAAAGCGCTTTCACAGGATAGAGGACTCCGAGTCGCTGCGTCAATCCGGCTTCGCCCGTGTTTACCCCCAACCCACACAACAAACACCGTGTTCTGATCGTGCACCCCCGCGTGTTGAGCCCATGCTGGGGTAAACCTGCGATTGAGTTATGAAAGCGCTTTCATTAGAGTCTGTGTGCGGGTATCCGGCCCGCCAGGAACCGACTCCATGAAAACCCTCATCCGCGCTGGCACGCTCGCCTTGATCACGCTGGCACTGGCCGCGGGCGCTGCGGCCCAGACGGTCAAGCTCGGCGCCGGCACCTACTGGCTCAGCCCGCGGCGCGGTGATGCACCCGCCCCACCCGCCACATTTCGCACCGAGGCCATGCTCAAGCAGGCCGCGCCCACCAACCAGTGGTATTCGTCGCTCATCTTCAGCGCCACGCCCGAGGTGATCTACGCGCAGCCGCTGACCTTCAAGGCCACGCCGGCCGGCCTGGAGATGGCGCTGGCCACGCGCCTGGTGCTCCCCACCGATCGGCGTGATGTCGAGATCCACTACCCGCACCGCGACCCGCTGCTCATCTCGCCGGTGGCCTTTGCGAGCGGCCCGGCCAAGCTGGCCCAGGCCGGCGACTGGTCGATCGACATCGAGCACGCCAGCGGCGCCGACCGCATGCTGTCGACCATCGCGCACGGCAGCCCGTATGCCTATGTGCAGATCTCGCGCGGCGATGTGCGCGTGACGCTGCCGGCGGCCGGCGAGCGCTTCGCCACCGGTGCCGGTGCCGACCCGCGGGTGCTCGCCCTGCGCGTGAAAGGCCTGACCTACGCGCTGTTCGGCCCCACCGGCGTGCGCTGGGAAGCCGCGTCGCCCACCGAGTGGATCGGCCGCTTGCCCGCCGGCAGAGGCTATGTGTCGGTGGCGGCGCTGCCCGATGAGCAGCCCGCCACGCTGCAGTTGTTCACCCGCCACGCCTATGCGTTCGTGACTGGCACGCGCGTCGAATGGAACTTCGACGCCGCGCACAGCCGCATGGCCACCACCTTTCGCGCCACCACCCGCGCCATGGAAGGCGACAACGCCACACCGCTGATGGGGCTGTATCCGCACCAGTGGTTCAACAACCCCACGGTGGCCGATCAACTCGGCCCCACCTTCGACACCCTGCGCGGCAAGATCCGCCTGATCGCCGCGCCGTCGTTCAGCACCACCCGCAGCTACAGCGGCTTCGTGCCCATGTGGCCGGGCGTGGCCGACTCGGGTCGTGGCGGCGACCTGCGCGAGCTCATGAAGACCGACGTGCGCAAGCGCCGCGAGCTGCTGCCCGACAAGGAAAACATCGACGACTGGCGCACCAGCGCGTACTGGCAAGGCAAGGGCCTGCAGCGCATCACCCAGCTGATGGCCGTGGCCGAGGCGCAAGGCGACACCGACGCGCGCGACCAGCTGCTCAAGCTGACCCGCGAGCGCATGGAGTGGTGGTTCAGCGGCGCCGGGCGCAGCTACTTCCACTACGACAAGCAGCTGGGCACGGTGGTCACCTACCCCGACGAGTTCTTTGCCGTGCAGCAAATGAACGACCACCACTTCCACTACGGCTACTGGATCCGCGTGGCCGCCGAGATCGCCCTGCGCGACCCGGCCTGGGCCGCGCGCGAGCAGTGGGGCGGCATGGTCGAACTGCTGGTGTCCGACATCGCCACCGCGCAGCGCGGCCGCGCCGACTTTCCGTTCCTGCGCAACTTCGATCCCTACGAGGGCCACTCGTGGGCCTCGGGCATCGGGCTCGGGCCCTACGGCAACAACCAGGAGTCGTCGTCCGAGGCCGTCAACGCCTGGGCCGCGCTGATCGTGTGGGCCGAGGCCACCGGCAACCGCGAGCTGCGCGACCTGGGCATCTACCTCTACACCACCGAGATCGACGCCATCAATCACTACTGGTTCGACATCCACCACCTGGTGCTGGCGCCCGAGTACAAGAACGTCGAGGTCAGCATGCTGTTTGGCGGCAAGTACGCCCACAACACCTGGTGGACCGACGAGCCGCGGCAGATCAAGGGCATCAACCTGCTGCCCGTCACCACCGCGTCCACCTACCTGGCCACCGATCCCGCCTTCATCAAGCGCAGCCTGGGCACGCTCCAGTCCGACATGGCCGGCTACGCCGCGCACGGCAAGAAGCCCAACAACCCGCCGCCGGCCGACATCTGGCAAGACGTCTTCGCCAAGACCATGGCGCTGGCCGACCCCGCCGAAGGGTTGTCGATGTGGGACCGCTGGGGCAGTTTCGAGATGGGCGACACACGCAGCCATGCGCTGCACTGGATGCTCAGCCTGGCCGACATGGGGCAGCCCGATCTGAGCGTCACCGCCGACACCACGCTGTTCTCGGTATTCCGCCGCGCCGACGGCTCGCGCACCTACCTGGCCTACAACGCGACGCGCTCGCCGATCAACGTGCGCTTCAGCGACGGCAAGGTGCTTTCCGTCGCGCCCGGCGCGCTCGCCAAGGCCCGCTGAACCGCGGGTTTCCTCTGCCCGCGCTCTAAGGGAAATCTCCAATCCGCCGCTCTTGAAACCTCAACGGCCTCTCACTATCCTTTCATGAAAGCGGTTTCATACAGCGCTTTCAAGGATTCAGCAGAACCCTCCCGATCCTTCGTGATCACTCTTCCCGGGCCGCTCCACAGGCCGCTACACCGATCCGCCAGCGACCCGTCGCCAACGAATCCCCACCACTCCGGACCCACGCCATGACACACACACAGATCAGATTCCCGCTGTCCGCCCTCTTCCTGGCCGTCGCGTCCCTCGCGGGTTGCGGAGGAGATTCCAGCTCGCCGCCAACGGCCGGTGTGGCCAAGACCGCGCAGACCATCACCTTCGCGCAGCCCGCTGCCGTGACCGTGGGTGGTGGAACGTCCACGCTGGCAGCCACCAGCACCTCGAGCCTGGTGGTGGCCTTCGCGTCGACCACACCGTCCATCTGCACGGTGAGCGGCACCACGCTGACACCTGTGTCTGCAGGTAACTGCACTGTCACAGCCGATCAGGCGGGCGATGCAACTTTCGAGGCAGCGCCCACCCTATCCAGAACGCTGGCCGTGAACCCGGCCCAAGGCCTCTTGCCACAGGTCATCACCTTCAACTCTCCCGGCACACAGACCGTCGGCGTATCGCCACCGGCTCTGGTTGCATCGTCGGACTCGAGCTTGCCAGTCACCCTGACCTCCACGACCACGGGCATCTGCACGGTGAGCGGAACCACGCTTGCGCTGGTTTCTGGCGGCACCTGCAGTATCGACGCCACCCAGGCGGGTGATTCAACGCATGCGGCGGCAACAAAGGTAACCGTCAGCTTCGCGGTCAATGCAGGATCGTTGCCACCGTCCACCACGGTCGTCAACTTTGAGGAGACGACGACCCCGTCGTTGGCGGGTTTTGGCGGCGCGGAGAACTCGACAGTGATCGTCGACCCGACCAATGCCGCTAACAAGGTGGTTGCGATCGTGAAGGCAGCAGCAGCGGCCACATACGCTGGTACCACGGTGTCAACTTGCCCTGGTGTTCAGTCGGTCGGCACGATTCCTGTCACCTCAGCCAATTCCAGGATGAGCCTGAGGGTCTGGTCGCCCACGGTTGGGAAGATTCGACTCAAGGTGGAGGATTCAGCGAACAACACCCACTCGGTCGAAACCGAAGCGACGGTGACTACACCCGGAGCATGGGAGACGCTGACCTTCGATTTCAAGACGCCAACGACACCACCAACGGCGGCGGTCGACTACACGTTCACCTACAACAAGGCCACGATCTTCCCGATGTTCGGAGCCGCGGGAACCGGTTCGGACGTCACGTATTACTTCGACGACCTGATCTTCCCCGGAGTGACTTACACGCCGTCGGCATCTTGCCCAACGCCTCCGCCCCCTCCTGCAGTACCTGCAACCGCAGCAACTGCACCATCAGTTGCAGCGGGCAACGTGATTTCTCTGTTCAGCGACACCTACACCAATGTCACCGGCACCGACTTTTTCCCTGCATGGAGCCAAGCCACAGTCGTGAGCGAAATTTCCGTGGGGGGCAGTGCAATCAAGAAGATGACAAGCTTGAATTACGAGGGAATCGTGCTCGCTTCAAATCTCAATGTGTCCGGGCCTGGAATGACTTCCGTGCACGTCGACATCTGGACAGCAGATGCGTCATCGATCCAGCTTTTCCTGATTTCACCAGGGCCGGTTCAGTTCGGGTACACCATCACACCGACGGCATCCCAGTGGACCAGCGTGGACATTCCCCTGAGTGCATTCTCAGGCGGAGGTGTCGACTTGACGAACGTCTTCCAGTTGATGTTCGTGGGCGTCACACCTGCAAGCGGATCTACCGTCTACTACGACAACCTCTACTTCAAGAAGTAACCCGAACCGTAGCGACGGCATTGATGGATTGGGGCTGCCCACAAGCGGCCCCAATCCATGCGAAACCGGTGGCCTGTCAGTGCCACCGAATCGAGGCGAGCCCAAAAAGCTCGCCTCGGTTGTTTTTGCGGCCCAGGATTACCTTGGCAAAGTGACAGGTTGAACCGAATGGCCAACTCCACATCCACCCACCCCCGCCTCCTCGCCGACATCGGCGGCACCAACGCGCGTTTCGCCTGGCAGGGCGCGGCCGGGGCGGCGCCGACGCGGGTGATGGTCACGCCGTGCGCAGATCACCCCACGCTGGAAGCCGCGCTGCGGCATTACCTGACGCGTCAGGCGCTGGCGGCCCCGGCCGCGTGCGCCATCGGTATTGCCACGGCGGTGACCGGTGACCGGGTGAGCATGACCAACCACCATTGGTCGTTCTCGATCGCCGAGCTGCAGCGCGCCTTTGGCTTCGAGCGGCTGGCGGTGGTGAACGACTTCACCGCGCTGGCGCTCGCGCTGCCGCTGCTGCCGCGCCATGAGTTGCACCAGATCGGCGGCGGCGAGCCGGTGGCCGGCGCACCGGTGGCGCTGATCGGCGCGGGCACCGGGCTGGGCGTGTCGGGCCTGTTGCCGGTGGGGCGCGGCGGCGCGGCGGTGCCCATCAGCGGCGAAGGCGGCCACGTCACGCTGGCGGCCACCGACGATGTGCAAGAAGCCGTGCTGCGCATCTTGCGCAAGCGCTTCGGCCATGTGTCGGCCGAGCGCGTGCTGTCGGGGCCCGGGCTGGTGAACCTGTACGAGGCCGCCTGCACGCAGGCCGGCCAGCGCCCCACGACCGATGACCCGGCCGAAGTGCTGTCGCGCTCACGCCAGGATTACTGCGTGTGCTCGATGACGGCGGTGGCGCTGTTTTGCAGCTTTCTGGGCAGCGTGGCCGGCAACCTGGCGCTGACGCTGGGCGCGCGCGGCGGCGTGTACATCGGCGGCGGCATCGCGCCGCAAATGATTCGCGAGCTGGAAGCCTCAGCGTTTCGCACGCAGTTTGAAGCCAAGGGGCGCTTTGACGACTACCTGAGCGGCATCCCGGTCTACGTGATCGAAACCGCCCTGCCCCCGGCGCTGGCCGGCGCTGGCCGCGCGCTCGATCTGGGCTTGTGAGCGCGCCTCAGCGCGGCAGCCGCAAGGCGCTGGCCTCGCGCGCCAGCGCCTCGATGCGGGACCAGTCGCCGCTGGCAATCGACTCGGCCGGCATCGGCCACGAGCCGCCCACGCACACGATCTGCGGCACCGCCAGATAGGCGCGCGCGCTGGCCGCGGTGATGCCGCCGGTGGGGCAAAAGCGCACATCGCGAAACACGCTGCACAGGCTCTTGAGCGCACCCACACCACCCGCCGATTCGGCCGGAAAGAACTTCAGCCGCGTGAAGCCGGCTTCGCGTGCGCGCATGACCTCGCTGGCCGTGGCGGTGCCGGGCAGCAGCGGCACCAAGCGTTGGCGCGCTGCCATCGCCAGCCGCTCGGTCAGACCGGGCGACACGACGAACTGCGCGCCGGCGCGAATGGCCGCGTCGTACTGCGCGGCGTCGAGCACGGTGCCCGCGCCAACGATGGCACCGGGCACGCTGCACATGGCGCGCAGGGCGCCGAGCGCGGCGGGGGTGCGCAGCGTGACCTCGAGCACGCGCAGCCCGCCAGCCACCAGCGCGCGCGCCAGTGGCAGCGCGTCTTCAAGGCGGTCGATCACGATCACGGGGATGACGGGCGCAGCGCCCATCACCTCGTCCAGGATCTGGTTGTGCAGCAGTTCGGTGTTCATGGGGGTGATGCTTCCATGGCTGGATTGATGTGGGGGCGATGGGGATCAGGCCGCCCAGCTGATGGCGCCTTGCTCGGCGCACAGGCTGCCGCGGCGGTGGGCGGCAAACAACTCGCGGCCGCAACCGGTGTCGGCCACGCCGGCCGGCGCCACGGCGCGCTCGCGCGATGCCCATTGCGCCGCATCGACCAGCACTTCGAGCGTGCCGGCGTGGGCATCGACGCACACCACGTCGCCATCGCGCACAAAGGCCAGCGCGCCGCCATCCAGCGCCTCGGGCCACACATGGATGGCCGCGGGCACCTTGCCCGACGCGCCGCTCATGCGCCCATCGGTGAGCAGCGCGACGCGGTAGCCCTTGTCTTGCAGCACGGCCAGGCTGGGCATGAGCTGGTGCAGCTCGGGCATGCCGTTGGCCCGCGGGCCCTGGAAGCGCACGACCACGACCACGTCGCGATCGAGCTCGCCGGCCTTGAACGCCGCGAGCATGTGCGACTGCGAATCGAACACCCGCGCCGGCGCGCTGACCACGCGATGCTCGGGCTTGACGGCCGACGCCTTGAAGATGGCACGCCCGAGATTGCCGGTGAGCAGCCGCAGCCCGCCATCGGCCTGGAACGGCTCGCCAGCCAGACGCAACACGCTGCTGTCGCCCGGCACCGCGGGCGGTGCGCGCCACGCGAGGCGGCCCTCATCGAGCCAGGGTTCGGCCACATGGGCGCGCAAGCCGTGGCCCATGACGGTGCGCACGTCGTCGTGCAGCAAGCCGGCGTCGAGCAGTTCGCGAATCAGCAAGCCCATGCCGCCGGCCGCGTGGAAATGGTTCACGTCGGCCTGGCCGTTGGGATACATGCGTGTGAGCAGCGGCGTGGCGGCCGACAGCTCGTCGAAGTCGGTCCAGTCGATCACGATGCCCGCCGCGCTGGCGATGGCCACCAGATGCAGCGTGTGGTTGGTCGAGCCGCCGGTGGCCAGCAGGCCGACGATGGCGTTGACGATGGCGCGCTCGTCGACGATCTCGCCGATCGGCGTGTGGCCCGCGCCCGGCGCGCAGATGTCGAGCAGGCGGCGCGTGGCCTCGGTGGTGAGCGCTTCGCGCAGCGGCGTGCCCGGCGTGATGAAGGCGCTGCCCGGCAGGTGCAGGCCCATCACTTCCATCAGCATCTGGTTGCTGTTGGCGGTGCCGTAGAAGGTGCAGGTGCCGGCGCCGTGATAGCTCTGCATTTCGGCCGCCAGCAGTTCTTCGCGGCCGACCAGGCCTTGCGCGTAAAGCTGGCGGATGCGGCCTTTTTCGTCGTTGGCCATGCCCGAGGTCATCGGCCCGGCCGGCACGAAGATGGTCGGCAAGTGGCCGAAGGCCAGCGCGCCGATCAGCAGCCCCGGCACGATCTTGTCGCACACGCCGAGCATCAGCGCGCCATCGAACACCGCGTGGCTGAGCGCGATGGCGGTGGACTGCGCAATCACGTCGCGCGACCACAGCGACAGCT
>CANFXR010000066.1 GCA_947451035.1 Burkholderiales bacterium | reverse complement strand
CGCTCCTGGCTTTCGTTGCTCCAGATTTCCTTGGGCGACAGGCCGCTTTCTTCGAGCGGCACCTGGCGCAAATCGAAGCGCGCACCGCGCCCGGCCCCGTCGACCAGCTCCGGGAAGGCGTTGGAAATGCCCCCCGCGCCCACGTCGTGGATGGCCAGGATCGGGTTGCCATGACCGAGCGCGACGCAGTGGTTGATGACCTCTTGCGCGCGGCGCTGGATCTCGGGGTTGCCGCGCTGCACCGAGTCGAAGTCGAGTGACACCGCGTTGGCGCCCGCGGCCATCGAGCTCGCGGCGCTGCCGCCCATGCCGATGCGCATGCCGGGCCCGCCCAGCTGGATCAGCAGCGTGCCCGCGGCAAAGGCGATCTTGTCGGTCTGCGACGCCGCGATGGTGCCCAGACCGCCGGCAATCATGATGGGCTTGTGATAGCCGCGGCGCTGCACGTTGGCGCCCGAGCCCACGTCTTGCTCGTAGACGCGGAAGTAGCCGGCCAGGTTGGGCCGGCCGAACTCGTTGTTGAACGCGGCGCCGCCCAGCGGGCCTTCGATCATGATTTGCAGCGCGCTGGCGATGTGCGCCGGCTTGCCGTAGGCCGTGCGCTCCCACGGCCAGTCGGTGCCGGGCAGGTGCAAGTTGGACACGGTGAAGCCGGTCAGGCCCGCCTTCGGTTTGGAGCCGCGGCCGGTCGCGCCTTCGTCGCGGATCTCGCCACCGGCGCCGGTCGAAGCACCCGGGAACGGCGAGATGGCCGTCGGGTGGTTGTGCGTCTCGACCTTCATCAGCACGTGGGCGAGCTCTTCGCGGCCGGCGTAGCGCGGCGCGTTGGTGTAGCCCTCGGGCTGCCAGCGCTCGATGACGCCGCCTTCCATCACCGACGAGTTGTCGCTGTAGGCGATCACCGTGTGCTGCGGCGCCAGCCGGTGGGTGTTGCGGATCATCTGGAACAGCGAGTGTTCCTGCGGCTGGCCATCGACGGTGAACTGCGCGTTGAAGATCTTGTGCCGGCAGTGCTCGCTGTTGGCCTGCGCGAACATCATCAGCTCGACGTCGGTCGGGTTGCGCTGCAAGCCGGTGAAGGCACTCACCAGATAGTCGATCTCGTCGTCTGACAGCGCCAGGCCGAAATCGGCATTGGCCGCCGCCAGCGCGGCACGCCCCTGCCCCAGCACATCGACTTGCGCCATCGGCGCGGCAGGTTGCTCGTCGAACAGGTGGGCGGCGCCCTCACGCGTGAGCAGCACGCTTTCGGTCATGCGGTCGTGCAGCAGCGCGGCCACGGCCTGCAACTCATCAGCGCTGAGCGGCTTGCTGCCGCCGAGCAGACCGGTCTTGAGCGTCAATCGGTATTCGGTGACGCGCTCGACGCGCCGGATGGCCAGCGCGCAGTTGTGCGCGATGTCGGTAGCCTTGGACGCCCACGGCGACACCGTGCCCAGGCGCGGCGCGATCACGATGAGCGCGCCGTCGGTCGGCCCGACATAGGCGTCGCCATAACGCAGCAGACCTTCGAGCGTGTCGCGCTGGGTGCGCTCGAGCGGCGCGGCGCTGCTCACCCAGTGCACATGGCGCGCGTGGACGGCGGTGATGCGCGGCACTGACTGCGACAGCCGGGCCAGCAGCGACGAAGCGCGAAATTCCGGGAGCGCATTGCCCCCTTCGAAGTGGAGCAGGTGCTGGGTCGGTGTGGTCACGCGGGGGGCTCTGGTGCGGGCGGGATGACCCGTGAGTGGCAAGGTAAGCCACGGGATGACCGTCGATTTTAGGGGTCGGGTGAGATAATCAGGCGCATGACGATCACCATCAAAACCGCTGCCGACATCGAAGGCATGCGCATCGCCGGGCGGCTGGCCTCCGAGGTTCTTGACTACCTCACCCCCCACATCGTGCCAGGCATCACCACCGATGCCATCGACAAGCTGGCCCATGACTACATGGTGGAGGTGCAGCAGTGCATTCCGGCCCCGCTGAACTACGCGCCGCCGGGCTATGCGCCGTTCCCCAAGTCGATCTGCACGTCGATCAACCAGCAGATCTGCCACGGCATCCCGAGCGATCGTCAACTGAAAAATGGCGACATCGTCAACGTCGACATCACCACCATCAAGGACGGCTGGCATGGCGACACCAGCCGCATGTTCGTGGTCGGTGAAGGCTCCATCGCGGCAAAGCGGCTGTGCCAGATGACCTATGACGCCATGTGGCGCGGCATCGTCAAGGTCAAGCCGGGTGCGCGGCTGGGCGACATCGGCCACTCGATCCAGACCTTTGCCGAGAACAACGGCTTTTCGGTGGTGCGCGAGTTCTGCGGCCACGGCATCGGGCGCAAGTTCCATGAAGATCCGCAGGTGCTGCACTACGGCCGCCCCGACACGCTCGAGCTGCTGGTGCCGGGCATGGTGTTCACCATCGAGCCTATGGTCAACGCCGGGCGCCGCGAAATCCGCGAGGCGGGCGACGGCTGGACCATCGTCACGCGCGACCGATCGCTGTCGGCCCAGTGGGAGCACACCGTGCTCGTCACCGAAACCGGCTACGAAGTGCTGACCGTCTCGGCGGGCAGCCCGGCGATACCGCAGTTCGTTCGCGAAACCGCGACCGCCTGATTGCCCGCGCCGCGTCCCCCATGACGCAGACCCGACCGCCGACTGACAGTGGCGGCGCTGCCCCGCCCAAGACACATCGCCCCGACGCCTCGTCGATCGGCGAGATGCGACTGGCGTTTCGGGCCGGCAAGGAAGCCCTGTTCCGGCACTTCGAGGCCGGGCGCCCCACGGCACAGGCGGCGGCCCGGCTGATGCGCGGCCTGTCGCGCCACGCCGACCTCACCTTGTCGAGGCTGTGGTCTCGCCTGGGCATGCCCACCGATGCGGCCTTGATCGCGGTGGGCGGGTACGGGCGCAGCGAGTTGTTCCCGCACTCCGATGTCGATGTGCTGGTGCTGCAACCCTCGCCGACATTCGGTGACACCGAAACGCAAGAGCGCACCAGCCTGGCCGTCGAGGCGTTCATCACCGCGTGCTGGGACATCGGCCTGGAGATTGGCTCGAGCGTGCGCACCGTCGAGGAATGCAGCGTCGAGTCCGAACGTGATGTGACGGTGCAGACCGCCTTGCTCGAGGCGCGCCGGGTGTGCGGCTCGAGGCGCGGCTTCAATGTGTTTCGCCGCACCCAGACGCAGGCCATGAACCCGCGCGCCTTCTTGCGCGCCAAGAAACTCGAGATGCGCCAGCGCCATCAGAAGTTCGAGGACACGCCGTACTCGCTGGAGCCCAACTGCAAGGAAAGCCCGGGCGGCCTGCGCGACCTGCACATCATCCGCTGGGTGGCGCGGGCGGCAGGTCTGGGGCGCGCCTGGAGCGAACTGGCCGCCAGCGGCCTGGCCACGCCGTTCGAGTTGAAGCAGTTGCAGCGCAACGAAGGCCTGCTCAAGTTGATCCGCACCCAGTTGCATCTGGTGGCGGGGCGCCGCGAAGACCGCCTGGTGTTCGACCTGCAAGGCACCATTGCCGAGCGCTTCGGCTACCGCGATCAGCAAGACCAGCAAGCCTCCGAAGTGCTGATGAAGAACTACTACTGGGCGGCCAAGGCCGTGGTGCAGCTCAACCAGATCCTGATGCTCAACATCGAGGAGCGCATCAGCGGGTCGCAGGATGCACCGATGCGCCCGATCAACGAGCACTTCCTCGAGCGTGACGGCACGCTCGAAGTCGTCAGCGACGACCTCTACCGCAAGAATCCGCACGCGATCTTGCAGACCTTCCTGACGTATCAGAGCGAAGGCGGACCCAAGGCGCTGTCGGCGCGCACGCTGCGTGCGCTGTACAACTCGCGCGACCTGATGAACGCGAAGTTCCGCTGCGATGCAGTCAACCGTGCGGCGTTCATGAGCATCCTCAAGGCACCCATCGGCGACACCCTGGCGCTGCGCCTGATGAACGAGACCAGCGTGCTCGGTCGCTACCTGTGGGTGTTCCGGCGCATCGTCGGGCAGATGCAGCATGACTTGTTCCACGTCTACACCGTGGATCAGCACATCCTCATGGTGGTGCGCAACGTGCGGCGCTTCTTCGCGCCCGAGCACGCGCATGAGTACCCGTATTGCTCGCAGCTCGCGATGCAGTGGGACAAGCCCTACGTGCTGTACGTGGCCGCGCTGTTTCATGACGTGGCCAAGGGCCGTGGCGGCGACCACTCCGATCTGGGCGCGGTCGAGGCCCGGCGCTTTTGCCGCGAGCACGGCGTGGAGCGCGACGACGCGTCGCTGGTCGAATTCCTGGTGAAGGCGCACCTGACGATGTCGCGCGTCGCGCAAAAAGAAGACCTGAGCGACCCCGAAGTGATCAAGTCATTTGCGCAGATGGTGGGCAGCGAGCGCCGCCTGACGGCGCTGTATCTGCTCACGGTGGCCGACATCCGCGGCACCAGCCCGAAGGTCTGGAACGCCTGGAAGGGCAAGCTGCTCGAAGACCTGTACCGCGCCACGCTGCGTGCGCTCGGTGGCGCACAGCCGCAACTCGATGCCGAAATCGATGCACGCAAGCAGGAAGCCCGGCACATGCTGAGCCTCGCCCTGCAGCCGATGGAAATCGAGACGCCCTTGTGGCAAACGCTCGAGATCAGCTACTTCGCCCGCCACGATGCCAGCGAGATCGCCTGGCACGCGCGCACGCTGCATCCGCACGTGGCGGCCGTCGTACCGGTGGTCAAGGCCCGCGTGTCACCGGTCGGTGAAGGCTTGCAGGTGGCGGTCTACGTGCGCGACCGGGCCGATCTGTTCGCGCGCATCTGCGGCTACTTCGACTCGGCGGGTTTCAACATCCTGGACGCGAAAGTGCACACCACCCGGGCCGGCTACGCGCTCGACACCTTCCAGGTCACCAACCCGCTGCTCGAATACGCGCGCGACGGCGTTCCGGCCGGCCAGTACCGCGACTTCATCTCGCTGGTCGAGACCGACCTCGTGCTGGCGCTGGCCTATGAAGGCGCCCTGCCCGAGCCCAGCCGCGGGCGCATGTCGCGCCGCGTCAAGTCGTTCCCGGTCTCGCCGCGCATCACGCTCACGCCCGATGAGCGCGCGCAGCACTGGCTGCTCGGCGTGTCGGCGAGCGACCGCTCAGGGCTGCTGTACGCGATCGCGCGGGTGCTGGCGCGCCACCACATCAACTTGCAGCTGGCCAAGATCAGCACGCTGGGCGAGCGCGTCGAAGACACCTTCCTGATCGACGGCGCCGGGCTGTCGCACAACCGGACCCAGATCGCCATCGAGACCGAGCTGCTCGATGCGATTGCCGCCTGAACCCAAACACCATGTCCCCTGCCCGCATGAGCCAACTTCCGCGCCCGGCCTGACCCGATGGCACTGACCCCCATCGATGCAGCCACCTGCCTGGCGCAACTCGACCGCTACGACGCCATCATCGACGCACGCTCCGAGGGCGAGTTCGCGCTCGACCACCTGCCGGGAGCGCTCAACTGGCCAAGCTTGAACAACGAAGAGCGCGCGCTGGTGGGCACCGAATACAAGCAGATCTCGCCGTTCGTGGCGCGCAAGCGCGGCGCGGCGCTGGTGGCGCGCAACATCGCCGCGCACATCGAGCGCCACGTGCTCGACAAGCCCAAGGACTGGCAGCCGCTGGTCTACTGCTGGCGCGGCGGCCAGCGCAGCGGCTCGCTGTCGCTGGTGCTCAGCCAGATCGGCTTTCGGGTGCAGGTGATCGAAGGCGGGTACCAGGCCTACCGCCGCGCGGTGATGGCCGATCTCGAGAAACTTCCCGCGGGCCTGCGCCTGCGGGTGCTGTGCGGCAAGACCGGGTCGGGCAAGAGCCGGCTGCTCGCTGCACTGCACTCGCAAGGCGCGCAGGTGCTCGACCTGGAGGGCATCGCCAACCACCGTGGCTCGGTGCTCGGGCTGGTGCCCGGCCAGCCGCAGCCCACGCAAAAGCGCTTCGACAGCGTGCTGTGGGACACGCTGCGCCGCTTCGACACCGCGCAGCCGGTGTGGGTCGAAAGCGAAAGCCGCAAGGTCGGCGAGTTGCGCGTGCCCGAGCAGTTGATCCACCACATGCGCGCATCGCCCTGCGTGCGGCTCGAGTTATCGGTGGCGGCGCGCGTGCGCTTGCTGATGGAGGACTACGACTTCTTCGTCAACGACGTGCCGGCGTTTTGCGAGCGGCTCAATGCGCTGCGCTCGCTGCGCGGCAACGAGGTCATCAACGATTGGCAAGCCGCGGCCAGCTCGGGACACATCGAAGGCGTGGTCGAGCAACTGCTGACCACCCACTACGACCCGGTGTACCTGCAGTCGATGCAGCGCAACTTTGCGGATTTTCCGAACGCCGCGCTGGTGGAACCAGCGGACGGCGACCACGCCACCTTGCAAGAGGTGGCGCGCTCGCTGCTGGTGTCAGCCGAAGCCGGCTGACACTGCGTCAGCCCATGTGCAGGCCGCCGTTGACCGAGAAGTCGGCGCCGGTGGCAAAGCCCGATTCGTCGGACGCCACCCACGACACCATCGAGGCGATGTCGTCGGGCGTGCCCAGCCGCTTGACCGGGATGCCGGCGATGATCTTGTCAAGCACGTCCTGGCGGATCGACTTGACCATGTCGGTGGCGATGTAGCCGGGGCTCACGGTGTTGACGGTGACGCCCTTGTTGGCCACTTCCTGCGCCAGCGCCATCGTGAAACCGTGCATCCCGGCCTTGGCCGCCGAGTAGTTGGTCTGGCCGAACTGACCCTTCTCGCCGTTGACCGAGCTGATGTTGATGATGCGACCCCAGCCTTTTTCGAGCATGTCCTCGATGACCTGCTTGGTCACGTTGAACAAGCTGGTGAGGTTGGTCTCGATCACCGCATCCCAGTCGGCGCGGCTCATCTTGCGGAACATGCCGTCGCGGGTGATGCCGGCGTTGTTGACCAGCACGTCGATCGGACCATGTTCGGCCCGGGCCCTTTCGAAGGCCGCGCAGGTCGAGTCCCAGTCACCCACATTGCCGACCGAGGCGTAGAAGGTGTAGCCCAGAGCGGTTTGCTCGTCGAGCCATTTGGTGAAGTCGCGGCTGGGGCCGCAGCCGGCGATCACGACGAAGCCGTCGCGGTGCAGGCGTTGGCACATGGTGGTGCCGATACCGCCCATGCCCCCGGTCACGTAGGCAACTTTTTTGCTCATGGATGTCTCCTGTGTTTCAAAGGGCCGTCGATGCGGCCCGTGGTGATCAGCGTTCGACGGTCAGAGCAATCCCCATGCCGCCCCCGATGCACAGGCTGGCCAGACCCTTCTTGGCCTGACGTTTTTGCATTTCATGCAGGAGCGTGACCAGCACGCGGCAGCCGGAAGCCCCGATAGGGTGCCCGATCGCGATGGCGCCACCATTGACGTTTACCTTGCTGGTGTCCCATCCCATTTCCTGATGGACGGCGCACGACTGGGCAGCGAACGCCTCGTTGATTTCCATCAAGTCGAGGTCGGCCGCGTTCCAGCCCGCACGGGCCAGCGCGCGCTGCGAAGCCATGACCGGGCCCATGCCCATGATGGCCGGATCGAGGCCCGAGCTGGCGTAGCTGGCGATGCGTGCCAGCGGCGTGAGGCCCAGCGCCGACGCGCGCGAGGCGCTCATCAGCACCACGGCAGCCGCGCCGTCGTTGATGCCCGAGGCGTTGCCGGCGGTCACGCTGCCGGCCTTGTCGAACGCCGGGCGCAAGCCCGCCAGCCCCTCGGCAGATGATTTCTGGTTGACGAACTCATCGGTGGCGAAGATCAGCGGATCGCCCTTGCGCTGCGGGATGCTCACGCCGACGATCTCGTCGTTGAAGCGGCCGGCCTGCTGTGCGGCGATGGCCTTGAGCTGCGAGGCCAGTGCGAAGGCGTCCTGCGCTTCGCGCGAGATGCCGAACTGCTTGGCGATGTTCTCGGCGGTGACGCCCATGTGATACAGGTTGAACGCGTCGGTCAGGCCATCAGACAGCATGGTGTCTTGCAGCTTCCACTCGCCCATGCGCACGCCGTCGCGCGAACCCGGCAGCACGTGCGGGGCGGAGCTCATGTTTTCCTGGCCACCGGCCACCACGATCTCGGCATCGCCGTCACGGATGGCTTGCACGCCGAGCACCACCGACTTCAAGCCCGATCCGCACAGCTTGTTGATGGTCATCGACGGCACCGTGTTGGGCAGGCCGGCGCCCATGGCGGCCTGGCGCGCCGGGTTCTGGCCGGTACCGGCTTGCAGCACCTGACCCATGATGACTTCGCTGACGCGATCGCCGCTCAGGCCGGCGCGCCGGAGCACCTCGGCGATCACGGTCGAACCCAGCGCCGAAGCAGGAATCTTGGCGAGGCTGCCGCCGAACTTGCCCACGCCCGTGCGGGCGGCCGAAACGATGACGATGTCTGTGCTCATGAAATCTCCTGAAAGTCGAGTGAGTAACTGGGTGAAACGGGTCTGGCGAAGGTTTTGAAAATCCAGGGGCGCCAGCAGCGCCCTGGAATGGATCGTGAGGTCAGGCCTTTTGCCGCACGTAGCGGCCGGGAGCGGGCTCGATCACCGGGTGACGGCGGTTGCCCGGCGCCTTGGGTGCTGCGATCTGGCGGCCGGACTGTCCCGCCAGCCAGGCAGACCAGTCGGTCCACCAGCTGCCGGGGTGCTCCTGGGCATTGTCCAGCCAGACGGTGGGGTCGGCCGGCACGGCCGCCGTGCCGCCGGTCCAGTAGCTGCGCTTGTTCTTGCTCGGCGGGTTGATCACACCGGCGATGTGGCCCGATGCCCCGAGCACGAAGCGCACCTTGCGGCTCGCGCCGCTGAGCACCTGCGTGTTGCGATAGGCCGCGTCCCACGGGACGATGTGATCCTCGCGCGAGCCGAACACATAGACCGGCGCATCGATCAGCGACAGGTCGACCGGCTCGCCGCTGACGCGCACGCCGCCGGGCTTCATCAGGTTGTTCTCAAGGTAGGTCTGGCGCAGGTACCAGCAGAACATCGGCCCGGGCAGGTTGGTGCTGTCGCTGTTCCAGTACAGCAAGTCGAACGCGGGCGGGGCTTCGCCCTTGAGGTAGTTGCCCACCACGTAGTTCCACACCAGGTCGTTGGGGCGCAAGGCGCTGAAGGTGCTGGCGAGTTCCTGGCCCTTGAGCAAGCCGCCGCCTTTCGGGCTGTCGGGGCCGATGGTGACCTCGCGCATTTGCACCATCGCCTCGTCGATGAAGACGTCGAGGATGCCGGTGTGGCTGAAGTCGAGCAGCGTGGTCAGCAAGGTCACGCTGGCAGCAGGCTTGTGGCCGCGCCCGGCGAGCACCGCCAGCGCCGTGGACAGCAAGGTGCCGCCGACGCAAAAACCCAGCGTGTTGATCTGCTCGGCACCGCTGACGTCGCGCACCACATCGATCGCGCGGATGACGACGTCTTCGATGTACTGGTCCCAGGTCACCGTCGACAAGCTCTCGTCGGGGTTGCGCCAGCTGATGACGAACACGCGATGACCCTGCGCCACCGTGTGACGGATCAGCGAGTTGTCGGGTTGCAGGTCGAGGATGTAGTACTTGTTGATGCAAGGCGGCACGAACAGCATCGGGCGCTCGTGCACCTTGGGCGTGAGCGGCTTGAACTCGAGCAACTGGAACAGCTCGTTTTCGAACACCACCGCGCCTTCGGAGGTGGCGACGTTGCGACCCACCTCGAACAGCGTTTCGTCGGTCTGCGAGACATGGCCTTGCTGCAGATCGTGCAGGAATTGCCGCAGGCCCTGGGTGATGCTTTCGCCGTTGGTCTCGAGCGCCTTGCGCTGCGCCTCGGGGTTGAGCGCCAGGAAGTTGCTCGGCGCGCTGGCGTCAACCCACTGCTGCACCGCAAAACGGATGCGCTGCCGGGTTTTTTCGTCGCCCTCGACCTGGTCGGCCAGCCCCATCAGGGTGCGCGCATTGAGCAAATAGAACTGCGCCGTGAACTCGTTGGCCGGGTTGGAGACCCAGTCCGGCGCAGCGAAGCGCCGATCTTTCAGGGCCGGCTTGGCGACGCCAGACCCCTCGGGCGCCGCCGGCTGCATGGCGCGGTTCCACAAGGCCGTGGCCTGCTCCACGTAGTCCATCTGCATTTGCGCGATCGACGGAAACGGCAGGCTCAGGCCGCCAAGCGACTTGAGCGACTGCGCCGCCATCTCGCCGAAAGCCTTGGCAGCCGCTTCGCTGTCGAGGTGCGGTGCGGCACCGTGCGAGGCTGTGGATTTGGTGTTCAAGGGTGTGTTCCTTCTGGAGTCGCGCCCGGGGGCGTGTCGTCTTGCGTCTGGGTGGCACCACCGGATGGCGGCCACTCCGCCACAGGCTCAGGCCAGAGAATACAGACTGAAGGTTTCTCAACTCTGACAGGCGGCACGATGTATCTGGTGGCGATTGCGTGGATGTATGTGGTCGTGATGATGGCCATCGTCGAAGCCGGCAGCCCGAACGGCACGCTGATCGGTGCGGTGTTCACCTTCGTGCTGTACGGCGCGCTGCCCTTGAGCATCGTGCTGTATCTGCTGCGCAGCCCGGCGCGCAAACGAGCCCGGCGGGCGGCCGAAGCGGCCGAGGCACTCGACACGCCCACCGCCTCAGCCGCGCAGCCAGATGGCGGCGACCATGCGGCCGGTGATGCGGTCGCGGCGGAACGAAAAGAAGCGTGACGCGTCCTCGGCCGTGCACCAGCCTCCCCCGCTGATCGAGACCACGCCGGCAGCGCTCAACCGATCGCGCGCGAGCAGCGGCAGATCGGCCAGCCACTTGCCGTTGCCCAGCGGAGCAAACCGGGGCGCCTGAGGCGCGCGGGTCAGGCCGAGCGCCGCGACCTGATCGTGGCCGAAGGCGCTGCGCACGTCGTCACCCACCTCGAACCGCCCAGGCCCGATGCACGGCCCCAGCCAGACCTCGACCGCTGCGGGTGGGCAGCCGGTGGCCTCGCACAGTGCGGACAGCGTCGCCTCGAGCACCCCGGCAGCCAGCCCGCGCCAGCCTGCATGGGCGGCAGCCACTGCGCCGGGCGCGGCCAGCAGCACCGGCAGGCAATCGGCGACCTGAATCGCGCAGGCGATGCCGCGCTCGGTGGTGACGCTCGCATCGGCCTCAAGCGGCGGCATCCCGTGCGCGTCGGTCTGACCCAAGCGGACGACCCGGCAGCCGTGAACCTGGTTCAGGTACACCGGCGGTACGCCGATCGCGCCCGCCAGCAGCGCCTGGTTGCGCTCCACCGCCGCAGGCGCGTCGCCCAGGCCGTCGCGCACATTCATGCTGTCGAACGGCGCGACGCTGAAACCGCCCCGGCGGGTGGTCATCACCGCATCGACGCCGGGCACATTGAAGACCGGCCGCAGCCAATCGGGATGGAAAGCGCTCATGGAAGCAGTCGATGCACGCGCCGAAACGAAGACCGGACACAGGCTGGAGGAAGGGCCGGCGATGATGCCACGCAGCCCCGTGAAACCCCGCCTTGCGAGCGGTGCCGCCGCTACACTGAGCCGCATGCATCCCACGCGCAACTATCGGCATTGCCGCTCCTGTGGCGGAGCGACCGAATACAGGATTCCCGCCGACGACAACCGCGACCGCGCGGTGTGCTCGGTGTGCACTGCCGTCCACTACGAAAACCCGCTCAACGTGGTCGGCACGGTGCCGGTGTGGGGCGATCAGGTGCTGCTGTGCCGGCGCAACATCGAACCTCGGCATGGTTTCTGGACGCTGCCGGCCGGTTTCATGGAAATGGGCGAAACCCTGGCCGAGGGCGCCATCCGGGAAACCATTGAAGAGGCTGGCGCGAACTTCGAACTGAAGTCGCTGTTCAGTCTGCTCAACGTGGTGCGCGCCGGTCAGGTGCATGTGTTCTACATCGCCGCGCTGTCGGACACCCGCTTCACGCCAGGGCCCGAGACCATCGAGGCGCAGTTGTTCCACGAACACGAGGTGCCGTGGGATGAACTGGCCTTCCGCACGGTGCACGAAACGCTCAAGCGCTACTTCGACGACCGTCGCAAGGGTCAACTCGGCTTCCACTGTGCCGATATCGAGTGATCCGTCACTCGGCGAAGCACCCGGCACCGTTCGTGCGCCGGCCGAGATGAGCCCGTCGCACAGCGACGCCCCACCCGCCAGCGGCATGTTGCAACGTCTTCGTGAAGACCTGATCCACCCCGACCCGCTGCTCGACTGTCTGGTCGAGATCTGCCGTTTGCACGGCCACGCAACGACGCGCGCAGCGCTGTCGGCCGGTTTGCCCATCGGCACCGCCACCCGGGGCTGCCTGCCACTCGATCTGGCCGAACGGGCCGCCGCACGCGCCGGCATGGTCGCTCGCTTGCAGCGGCTGGCGCTCAGCGCCATGGACCCCGCCACCTTGCCGGTGATCCTGATCCTGCACGACAACCTGGCCTGCGTGCTGCTCGGCTGGGACGGCGACACGGCGCGCGTGCTGCTGCCTGAAACCGCGCAGGGGCAGGTGCTGCTGGCACGCGAGGAACTCGAGGCGCGCTACAGCGGGTTGGTGCTGTTCGTGCGGCCGCACTTTCGCTTCGGCGGCGCGGGGTCAGCCGCTGCCCGTGCCGATGCAGCGCCGGGACACTGGTTCTGGAGCGCCCTGCTCGCGCAGCGCTTCGTTTACCGCGATGTGCTGTGGGCGGCGCTGCTGATCAACCTTTTTGCGCTGGTGTTCCCGATGTTCTCGATGAACGTCTACGACCGCGTGGTGCCCAACCACGCCATCGAGACGCTGTGGGCGCTGGCGATCGGCGTGCTGCTGGTGCTGGGCGCCGACCTGTTCATGCGCGTGTTGCGCAGCCACTTCGTCGACGAGGCCAGCGCGCGCGTCGACGTGGCTTTGTCGGCCACCCTGATGGAAAAGGTGCTGGGCTTGCGGCTTGAGCACCGGCCCGAATCGGTGGGCTCGTTCGCGCAGAACCTGCGCGGCTTCGAGCAGGTGCGCGACTTCATCGCCTCGAGCACGGTCGCCGCGTTGATCGACCTGCCCTTTGCGCTGCTGTTCATCGGCGTTCTGGCGTGGATCTCGCCGTGGCTGGTGGTGCCGGTGGTGCTGGCGTTCGCGATCATTCTCGTGATGGGCTACTTGCTGCAGCACCGGCTGCACGCGCTGGCCGAAACCACCTACAAGACCAGCGCGCAACGCAACGCCATCCTCATCGAGAGCCTGTCGGCCATCGAGACCATCAAGTCGCAAGGCGCCGAGAGCGTGATCCAGTCGAAATGGGAGCGCGCCAACTTGTTTCTGGCCAGCACCAACGTGAAGATGCGCGCGCTGTCGTCGGCGGCGATGTACGCCACCAGCACGCTCACGCAGCTGGTGTCGGTGGCGATGATCCTGATCGGCGTGTACCTGATCACCAAAGGCGAGCTGACCATGGGCGCGCTGATCGCCGCGAGCATGCTGTCGGGCCGCGCGCTGGCGCCTGCCGGTCAGATCGTGGGCCTGCTCATGCAGTACCAGGGCGCGCGCACCGCGCTCGATTCGCTCAACAAGGTCATGAGCCAGCCCGTCGAGCGCCCGGCCCACGAGGTCTTCATCCACCGCCCGCAACTGCGCGGCGACATCGAGTTTCGCAACGTGCGCTTCGCCTACCCGGGCCGCACCGATTCGGCCCTGGATGGCATCAGCTTCAAGATCACCGCCGGCGAACGCGTGGCGCTGATCGGGCGCGTGGGATCGGGCAAGAGCACCATCCAGCGGCTCATGATGGGCCTGTACCAACCCACCGAAGGCGCGGTGCTGCTCGACGGCATCGACATCCGGCAGATCGACCCGGCCGATGTGCGACGCAACCTGGGCTGCGTGTCGCAGGACGTGACCTTGTTCCAGGGTTCGCTGCGCGAGAACATCACCTTCGGCCTGCCCTACGCCGATGACTCCGCCGTGGTGGCGGCGGCCGAGGTGGCTGGCCTGACCGAATTCATCAACCGCCACCCGCGTGGCTTCGACATGCCGGTGGGCGAGCGCGGTGAGTCGCTGTCGGGCGGACAGCGCCAGGGCGTGGGTCTGGCGCGCGCGGTGCTGCACAACGCGCCGCTGCTGCTGCTCGATGAGCCCACCAGCGCGATGGACTTTTCCACCGAATCGCAGATCACCACACGCGTGACCGCCTTTGCCGCCGACAAGACCGTGGTGCTGGTGACGCACCGCACCTCGATGCTGGCGATGGCCACGCGGGTGATCGTCATCGACGGCGGCAAGGTGGTGGCCGACGGACCGCGCGACCGCATCATGGAAGCGCTCGCCAGCGGACGCATCGCGAGGGCCGCATGAAATCCCTCATCGAAAAGCTCCTTGCGCGCGTCGGCCGGATCGACACCGCAGACCACGCCGCCGGCTTTGGCGGGTTCGAGCAGCAAGCCGAGTTGGTGATGTCGCGCGCGCTCACGCAGCGCGCTCAACTCATCGTGCGAGCCTCGCTGCTGGTGGTGCTGGTGCTGGTGCTGTGGGCGTGCTTCGCGCAAATCGAGGAAGTCACCCGGGGCGACGGCCGCGTGATCCCCTCGAAGCAGTTGCAAGTGGTGCAGTCGCTGGACGGCGGGGTGGTCTCGGAAATCCTGGTCGCCGAAGGCCAGGTGGTCGAAGCCGGCCAGTTGCTGCTCAAGATCGATGAGACGCGGGCCACCTCGGGCGTGCGCGAGAGCGCAGCCCAGGGCTTCTCGCTGAGGGCGCGCCAGGCCCGGTTGCGCGCGCTCGCTGAGGGCGCGCCCTTCCAGCCGCCCGCCAGCACCAACCCTCAAGAAGCGCACATCCTCAGCGAAGAACGCATGCTCTACGAGACGCGCCGCTCCGAACTCGGCGCGATGATCGGCATCAACCAGCAACAGTTGCAGCAGCGACAGCAAGAACTCGCCGAGATGCGCTCGCGCAAGTCAGCCGCCGAGCGCGGTCTGGATCTGGGCCAGCAGGAACTGACCAAGACCCGTCCGCTGCTGGCTGGCGGGGCGGTGTCCGAAGTCGACATCCTGCGGCTCGAGCGCGAGGTGTCGCGCAGCCGCGGCGACATCGAGCAGGCCACCGCCCAGATCGCGCGCGTGCAGGCGTCGATCGGCGAGGCGCAACGCAAGATTCAGGAAACCGAACTGGCGTTTCGCAACGAGGCGCGCCGGGACATGGCCGAGGTGATGGGCAAGCTCAACGCGCTCAATGAAGGTGCCGTGGCCCTGGCCGACAAGGTCGACAAGTCGCAAGTCAGAAGCCCGGTGCGCGGGCGCGTGCAGCGGCTGCTGGCCAACACCGTGGGCGGCGTCGTGCAGCCCGGCAAGGACATCGTCGAGGTGGTGCCGCTCGACGACCAGTTGATTCTGGAAGCCAAGGTGCAGCCGCGCGACATCGCCTTCATCCACCCGAACCAGGAAGCGACGGTCAAGTTCACCGCCTATGACTTCTCGATCTACGGCGGCCTGGCCGCCAAGGTGGAAAACATCAGCCCCGACACCGTGGTCGATGAAAAGGGCAACGCCTTCTATCTGGTGCGGGTGCGCACCACGCAAGCCAGCTTCAGCGACAAGCTGCCGGTCATCCCCGGCATGACCGCCGAAGTCGACATCCTGACCGGGCACAAGTCGGTCATGTCGTACCTGCTCAAACCGGTGCTCAAGGCCCGGGCCTACGCCCTGCGCGAACGTTGAGGTGGAGGCGGGCCCGGCGAAGATGCCGTGCCGCCGCCGACCCACCCGGATTCCTTATCCGCGCGAATCTGGCGCCAGCGGTGACCTTCGTCACGAAATCAACCCCGAATCGATGCACTAACGCACAGGGCAATTGACTATGCTCAGTCGCCCTTTGCCCAAACTCCCTTCGCTCCCGCGCTGAACTGTCGCGGCCCAACCAGGCGTCCTGACCATGCCCACGATCACCCACACCCCGCACGGCAAAGTTGCAGCCATCTGGGGCAGCGCGCTCATCCGGGACGCGAACGGCAAGATGCGCGTGCTCAGGGTCGATGACGAGGTCAAGAACGGTGATGTGATCCTGACCACGCAAGGCGGCTTCGTGCGCATCAACGAGATCGAGCCGGCGGTCGCCACTGCGGCGCAAAAGCCAGCCGATGGCACCGATGTCGACCGGGTGATCGCCGGGTTGAACGACGGCGACCTCGACATCGCTCCAGGCGCCGGCCTGCGCGGTGGCGATGGGGGCGAGTTCCTGCCCGGGCTGCGGGTCGATCGCATTTCAGAGTCGGTGTCGCCTGGGCTGCGCCTCGGATCCGAGCAGGAGCAGGGACGCCCGGGCGACGAGGTCCAAGCCACCCGGTTCACCATCACCCCCCTCAGCAGCACAACGCCTGTCCCGAGCAACATCGCACCGGTGGCCGATACAGGCAGCGTCACCGGCGACGAAGACGTCACGCTCCCGGTTCCTTTGCACGGCTCAGACAGCGACGGCCAGGTCGTCAGCGTGACCATCACCTCCATCCCCCCAGGCGGCACCTTGCTGCTGGCCGATGGAACGACCCAGGTGCTGGCCGGGCAGACATTGACACCGCTGCAAGCCGAGGGCCTGCTGTTCAAGCCTGCGGCTGATTTCAACGGCAAGACCGGCATCACCTTCTTCGTGACAGACAACGAGGGGCTGGCGTCGGAGCCGGCGACGGTCACGATCAATGTGATCCCGGTCAACGACCCGCCCGTAGCGCTGGACGACACCGACTCCACCGCTCACAACACGCCCGTCACCACCAACGTGCTGACCAACGACTCCGACCCCGACGGCGGAACACTCAGCGTGACCAGCGCTGCCGTGACCAACCCCGCACAGGGCAGCGTCGTCG
>CANFXR010000065.1 GCA_947451035.1 Burkholderiales bacterium | reverse complement strand
TTCGAGGTCATGCCGCCCGATGTGCAGTTGATCAAGACCTACCTCAGCGAGCACGTTTGACGCCCGCCGCACCTGCGCCACGCCCGCCCTTGCTCGATCTCGACGAGGCGCTGGGGCGGCTGCTGCGCTCGGTGGCACCGTTTGCGGCCGACACGGCCGAATCGATCTCGACGTTTGACGCCCGTGGTCGCGTGCTCGCTGCCGATCTGCGCTCGCTGATCGACGTGCCGCCGGCCGACAACACCGCGATGGACGGCTACGCGCTGCGCTGCGCCGATGTGCCCGCCGCCGGCGTCAGCCTGCCGGTGAGCCAGCGCATCGCCGCCGGTGCGGTGGCCTCGGCGCTGCAACCGGGCACGGCTGCGCGCATCTTCACTGGCGCGCAAGTCCCCGCCGGTGCCGACGCGGTGGTGATGCAAGAGCAGTGCGCCGCGCTCGATGGCGGCGCCGTGCGCATCGACACCGTGCCGCAGTCCGGCCAGTGGATCCGCCGCCGCGGCGAAGACGTTCAGGCCGGCGCCGTCGTGTTGCCGCGGGGCGCTCGGCTCACGCCGCAAGCGCTCGGTCTGGCCGCCTCGGTCGGCGCGGCCAGCGTGACGGTGGCCAGGCGCCCGCGCGTGGCGCTGTTTTCCACCGGCGATGAACTGGTGATGCCCGGCGAGCCGCTCACGCCCGGCGCCATCTACAACTCCAACCGCTACACGCTGCGCGCGCTGATCGAGTCGCTGGGCTGCGAGTGCACCGATTTCGGCATCGTGCCCGACCGGCTTGACGCCACCCGCGACGCGCTGCGCCGTGCGGCGCTCGAGCACGATGTGATCGTGACCAGCGGCGGCGTGTCGGTCGGCGAAGAAGACCACATCCGCCCGGCCGTCGAGGCCGAAGGCCGCATCGATCTGTGGCAACTCGCCATCAAACCCGGCAAGCCGCTGGCCTTTGGCGAGGTGCGGCGTGGCGCAGCGGGGGACGCCAGCGGCGCGTATTTCATCGGCCTGCCCGGCAACCCGGTGGCGAGCTTCGTGACTTGTCTGCTGGTGGTGCGCCCGGTGCTGCTGCACTTGCAAGGCGTGCTCGATGTCGCCCCGCGCGGCCTGCCGATGCGCGCCGATTTCGACGTGTCGCGAGCCGACCGGCGGCGTGAATTCCTGCGCGTGCGAGTCAACGCCGCGGGCGGGCTCGACCTGTTTTCCAACCAGAGCTCGGGCGTGCTGACCTCGGCGGTGTGGGGCGACGGGTTGGTCGACAACCCCATCGGCGGCACCATCCGCGCGGGTGACACCGTGCGCTACCTGAGCTTCACGGAGTTGCTGTCATGAAGGTCAACCTGCGCTACTTCGCCGCCATCCGAGAGGCACTCGGCGAGCACGCGGTGATCGAGGTGCCTGCCGGCATCACCGTGGGCGAGTTGCGTGACCGTCTGATGGCCTCGAGTGCCGACCACGCCGCCGCGCTGGTGCGCGGCCACGGCCGGCGCTGCGCGCTCAACCACGTGATGTGCGAGGAGTCGGCGATGGTCACCGAAGGCGCCGAAGTGGCGTTCTTTCCGCCCATCACCGGCGGTTGATGCGAACTGTGCAGCAGCCATGAGCGTGAGCATCCAGACCGCTGATTTCGACCTCGGCGCCGAAGTCGCTGCGCTGCGCCAGGCCGATGCGGCCGTGGGCGCGGTCGTCACGTTCGTGGGCTGCGTGCGCGACCGCAACGATGGCGCGGCGGTCAGCTCGATGGAACTCGAGCACTACCCCGGCATGACCGAAGCGTCGATCGCAGCGAGCATAGCCGCCGCCCGCGCGCGCTTCGACATCCGCGGCGTGCGCGTGATCCACCGCGTGGGACTGCTGCAGCCGCAAGACCAGATCGTGCTGGTGGCGGTGGCGTCGGCGCACCGTGGCGAGGCCTTTTTGGCCTGCGAATTCCTGATCGACCATCTGAAGATGCAAGCACCGTTCTGGAAAAAAGAAGCCACGCCCGAAGCCACGCGCTGGGTTGACGCCCGCGTGAGCGACGATGCGGCGCTCGCGCGCTGGAACCCGACCGACCCTGCCACCCCTGAGGCCCCCCGATGACGCCAAGCGTGCCCTTGATCCAGATCGTCGCCGTGGCCCTCGGTTCGGCTGTGGGCGGCGTGTCGCGCTGGAGCGTGCAGTTGTGGCTCAACGAACGCTGGACGGGGTTTCCTCTGGGCACCTGGGTTGTCAACTGCGTGGGCGGGCTGCTGATCGGCATGGCGCTGGCCTGGTTTGCGCGTTCGCCCAACGACACGCTGCGGCTGCTGGCCATCACCGGCTTTCTGGGTGGCCTGACCACTTTCTCGTCGTTTTCCGGCGAGTCGCTCAGCTTGCTGCAGCGCGGCGATTACGGCTGGGCGGCGGCACATGCGCTGGCTCATTTGCTGGGTGCGCTGCTGTTTTGCGCGGCGGGCTTCCGGCTGGTCGAGTCGCTGGCTTCTGCCCACTGAGTCCAGGCCCATGAGCCGCGCCGTCATCCCGCTGATCATCACCTTCGTGATCCTCGGTCAGGTGGGTGTCGACCTGTACCTGCCGTCGTTCGGCGCCATGGCGGTCGCACTCGATGTGGCGCCGAAGTACATCGAGCTGTCGCTGAGCCTGTTTCTGCTCAGCATGGCGATGTCTCAGCTGTTCTACGGCGCGCTGTCCGATGCCCTGGGGCGTCGCCGGGTCATTCTTCCGGCCATCTTGCTCTACGCCGCGGGCTCGGCGGTGTGCTTTTTCGCGACGGGGATCGCTCAGTTGCTGGCCGGGCGGCTGTTGCAGGGTTTTGCAGCCGGTGCGTGCGTGGTGATTCCCAGAGCCGTGGCCCGAGACACCTGCGACGGCAAGCGGCTCGCGGAGGTCTCGGTGTGGCTGTCGATCGCCTGGGCGCTGGTGCCGATGCTGGCGCCGGTGGCCGGCGGCTACGTTCAGGACTACCTCGGCTGGCAATCCAATTTCCTGCTGATCCTCGTGTTGGCCGTGGCTTGCTATGGCCTGGCCTTCGTCTACCTGCCCGAAACCCGAAAAGGCGCGGCCGCCAGGTTCAGCTGGGCCGAGATGTTCTCGTCGATGGGCGTCCTGCTGAAAAACCGGTGGTACGTGGGCTACATGATCGTGCCCGCCATGTTCTTCAGCCATTCGGCGGCCTACATGGCGGCCTCGCCCATCCTCTACGAGAAGACCCTGGGGCTGCGGCCCGAGCAGTACGGCTTCGTCATCATGGCCACCGCGATCTTCTATCTCGTCGGTAACGTCGCGAACACCTTTCTCGTCAAGAAATACGACGAGGCCGATCTGGTCAAGGCGGGGCTGTGGGTGTCGCTGTTCGGCGCCCTCTTGTTGCTGGGTCTGGCGCTGCTGGGGTGGACCACGCTTTGGGCCGTGGCGTTGCCGTTTTTCATCACCTACCTCGCCGCCGGCATCGTGTTCGCCAACTGCGTGACGCTGGCGCTGCGGCCGTTTCCACGGCGCGCCGGTGCGGCCAGCGCCTTGCTGGGTTGCCTGCAGATCCTCATGGGTTGCGTGAGCAGCGCGCTGATGGCCTGGTTTTCACACGGCACGCAAATGCCACTGGCGATCTACCTGGCGTGCTGCATGACGGTGGCGTTCGTGGCAGTGCGTTGGGTGGTCGCAGGCTCGACGGCTGGCGATGCCGCCGCGGTGGCCTGAACCCCGGATCGCATGAGGCCCGAAGCATGAACGCCCACCCGTGGCGTGCGCTGCGCCACCTGCTGGCCTCGTGCCTGCCGGTCGAGCGCTCCCAAATCGCCTGGGGTGTCGCCGTTCGCACCTCGATCACCATGGTCGTGGTGCTGGGTCTGGCCGAGCGATCGGACAACCTCGAGTTGGGCGTGCCGTTCGCCCTGGGGGTCTTCCTGACCAACCTCAGCGACATGAACGAGCCGCCCTGGCTGCGCTGGCGCACCATGCTCGTGACGGCCATCGCGTGCGCGCTGGCCACGCTGCTGGGCGGGCTGGTGTCCGAATCCGCGCCGGCGCACCTGGCCGTTGCCTTCGCGGGGGCGGCAGCGGTGGGGTATGCCGGTGCGCTCGGCCCCAAGGGGGGCCTGGTGGGCGTGTTCTGCCTCGCGCTGTTTTCGCTTTATGCGGGCTCCGAGATCGGCGGTGACTCCGCTGTGATGGATGTGGCGGCGATGGCCGCGGGCGGCTTCCTCGCCGTGGCCTCCGCGATGCTGGACGCGCCGCGCCAGTTCAGGGCAACGCGCCGCAAGGTGGCCATCGCCCACCGCAAATTCGCCGAGGTCTGTGCGCAGCCGCTGACGGGCTGGTCGGGCACCGGATCGGCCTCGGCCATCCTCGAAGCCACCCGTTCGGTGGACATCAGCGGCGCGGCCGGGCCCACGCTGGACTGGTTTCGCCAACTGCTGGCGTGCCTCGAACGCAGCCGCCTCGTGGTCTTTGCGCTGGTGCCGCGGCGCGCGCATTTGGCAGATCCGGCGGCGCTCGACCGGCTGCTCGCGAGCGCCTCGGGTCTGACCCGCGGGATCGCCGACGCGCTTGTCCAGCCCTCGCGTGCGAGCCGTCTGCCCGCGCTGCTGAGTGAACTGGGCGCCGCCTGCGACGCCCACGCCGAACCGTCGGATGCCGCGCTGGTGGTCCGGCTGCGCAACGCGCTCGACGAAGCCACTCAGTGGCTGATCGCGCCCTGGCCGATCGGTGCGGCGGCGAGCAGCGCGCCGGTCGCCGCTTCAGGCCCGGGCTGGCTCGAGCGGCTGCGCCAGCATCTGCGCGCAGGCGATGCGCTCATTCGCCACGCCCGGCAGATGAGCCTGACCTACGGCGTGGCCACCGCTATCTCGCTGGGGCCGTGGCAGGGATTCTTTCTGGAGCACACCTTCTGGATTCCGCTGACCGTGGCCTGGATCTGCAAGCCCGATCTGGCCGGCACGGTCAGCAAGGTCAGCATGCGGCTGACCGGCACCGTGCTGGGTGCGCTGCTTGCCGTGGCGGTTTTGGGCGCGGTGTCGTTGCCCGGCGCGGCCGTCTTGTTCGTGGGGCTGGGTGCCTTGGTGACCTGCGCGTTCATGTGGGCCAACTACACGGTGGTGGTCGCTGCCATCACGGTGCTGGTGCTGGCCTTCGGTGAGTTGGCGGGGGTTGCCGTCGGGCCTTTGGCAGGGGTGCGCGTCCTCGCAACCTTCATGGGTGCCGGGGTGGTCATGCTGGCCTCATTGATCCAGCCCCTGCGCAGCGGCGTGGCCGTGCCCGCTCAGCTCGTGCGGCTGTGTGCCGATGTGCGCCGTTACGCCAGCGCCTTGCAAGGCAGCGCACCCGAGGCCGACGTGGCACCGCTGCGCCGCGCGCTGCTGCAAGACCGCACGGCCTTGAGCATCTCGGTCGCCGCTGCCGCTTCGGAGCCAGCCGGGCTGTGGGAAAAGGACCGCGTCGAAGTGGACGTGGGCCTCGCCCGAACGCTGCTCGACCAACTCGAGGCCACCCTGTCCGGCCTGCTCGTCGTCGACCTGCTGGGCGACCGCCCCGGCGAACATTCGCCGCCCTGGGAACAGGTCGACGCGTCGATCACCGGCGTTGAAAACCGCCTCGCGCAGGTGGGCCGTCAGTCGACGGCCAAGGCGTAGCGGCGTGCTGTTCTAGAGCGCGACGCGCTGTCGGGCCGGCTCGACGGCCGCATCGCTCAGCGCTTGCGCTCCTTTGAGCACATCCCCCACGATCAGGATCGCCGGGCTGCCGATGCCGGCCTGCGCGGCGTCGGCAGCCAGCTGGCCCAGCGTGGTCACCAGCCGGCGCTCTTGCGCGGTGCTGGCGTGCTGCACCAGCGCGGCGGGTGTGTCCGGTTGCAGGGCGGCGAGCAGGCCGTCTTGAATTTGGGCGAGCCGCTGCACGCCCATGTAGACCACGAGAGTCAGGCCTTGTGCTGCCGCGGCAGCCAGCGTGGGCCAGTCGAGCGTGGTGCTCGATTCGCCGGGGTGGCCGGTGACCAGCATCACGCCGTGCGCGTGCCGGCGGTGCGTCCACGGCACGCCCAGCGCGGTGGTCGCGGCCAGGCCTGAGGAGATGCCGTTGACCACGCGCACCTCGATGCCGGCGTCGCGCAGGTGCTCGGCTTCTTCGCCGCCACGCCCGAAAATGAACGGATCGCCACCCTTGAGGCGCACCACGGTCTCGCCGCGCAGCGCCTCGGCCACCATCAGCTTGTGGATGAACGCCTGCGGCGTGCTCGCGCAGCCGCCGCGCTTGCCGACGTGGATGACGCGTGCGCTGCGGCGGGCGTAGCGCAGCACGCCGTCGCCCACCAGGCTGTCGACCAGCAGCACCGTGGCGCGGCGGATCGCCTTGATCGCCTGCACCGTGAGCAGCTCCGGGTCACCCGGGCCGGCGCCAACCAGGCTGACGGTGCCGGGCTGTCCGCCGGGCGTTGCGGTCAAGGTGTCGGGTCGCAGTGGCGTCATGGCGGGCTCCTCAAACGGTCTGGGCGACGGGTTGGATGCGCTGCACCTGCTGGCGCAGCGCGGGCAGGCAGCTGCCGCAGTTGGTGCCGCACTTCAGCGCGCCTTGCAGCTGCGCGAGCCGCGACTCGGCGCTGCCGCTGCAGCGCGCAAGCACGGCGGCGATCTCGGGTTCGCACACATCGAAACAGTTGCACACCTGCGCGCCGCGCGAAGGCAGCGCTACCGGTGGTGTGGCGGTGCCGGCCAGCAGTGCGCGGCCGAAGCGCTGCGCCGGCAGCTCGTCGAGCAGCAGGTCGCTGACCCAGCCGCCAGCGCGCGTGTCGCCGGCCAGCAGGAAGGACTTGAGCAGCGCGTCGGTGGTGGCACCGGCAGGAGCGCTTGCGGGCGCGTTCGCGACGCTCGTAACGTCAGCCGTCTCGCGCGGCATCAGCCGCATGCTGCGCCGCTGGCCGCGCTGGGCGTCGGCGTAGCGCAGCACCTCGGCGTGATCGAGCCCGAGCAGCGCTTCGATGCGAGCCAGCCACTCGGCCGATGGCGCGGCGGGTGCGGCCGCGCGCAGCCACACGCCGGTGGCGCCGGGCTCGCGGCCGAACGGCATGCACACCGCGTAGTCCAGCTCGCTGCACGCGGCCAGCAGTTCGGCGCGGCGCTGCAAGGCGACATCGGCCGGCATCCAGGCGCGCGCCACCAGCTGCCACGGCAGTGCCGCCGGGGTGATCTTGACGGCGGCGTGCTTGAGTTCGGGCTGCTTGCTTTGCGGACAGAAGGCCGGTGAGGTCAGCGCATTGATGCCGCCGCGGTGGCGACCGCCCAGCACCTCGTCGCCCCAGTGCATGGCGATGAAGGCCTGCGCCGGCGCCACGCTGGTGCTGCTGCTCACAGGCAACACCAGCGCGCCGCGGCGCGACTTGACCTGCACCAGATCGCCGCTGGCCAGCCGCAGCCGTGCCAGATCGCTCGGGTGCATGTCGACCGTGGGCTCGCTGGCGTGGCCGTACAGACGGCCCAGCGTGCCGGTGCGGCTCAGACCATGCCAGTGGTCGCGCAAGCGCCCGGTGTTGAGGCTGAACGGGTAGGGCGCATCGCGCTTTTCGGCCAGCGGCCGCGCGGCAACGGCGGCAAACTGCGCGCGGCCATCGGGCGTGGCGAACTGTCCGTCGGCGTACAGACGTTGGGCGCCGGTGGCCTCGCCTTCGCGCAGCGGCCACTGCTGCGGGCCGTCGCGCTCGAGCATCGCGTAGCTCAGGCCCGTGATGTCGAGGTCGCGCCCGCGGGTGCTTTCGCGGTGCTCGTTCCACAGGCTCTCAGGCGTGTCGAGGCCGAACAGCGCGGTGCCGTCGGCACGCCGTGGCGGCAGCAGCGCTTCGAGCCGGCGGGCCACATCGACCACGATGCGCGAGTCGTGGCGCGCTTCGCCCGGTGCGGCCACGGCGGGGCGCACGCGGCTGATGCGCCGTTCGCTGTTGGTGACGGTGCCGTCCTTCTCGCCCCAGGTGGTGGCCGGCAGCAGCAGGTCGGCGTAGGCCGCGGTGGCGGTGGTGGCAAAGGATTCCTGCACGATCACGAACTCGCAGCGCTCGAGTGCGCGGCGCACGGTGGCCTGATCGGGCAGGCTTTGCGCGGGGTTGGTGCAGGCGATCCACAGTGCGGCGATCTCGCCATCGGCTGCGGCCTCGAACATCTCGACGGCGGTTTTGCCCGGGAGGGACGGGACGTCGGGGACGCCCCACAGCGCAGCGACTTCAGCACGGTGTTCGGCGTTGCCCAGGTCGCGGTGCGCCGACAGCAGGTTGGCCATGCCGCCGACCTCGCGCCCGCCCATCGCATTGGGCTGGCCGGTCAGCGAGAACGGCCCCGCGCCCGGTTTGCCGATCTGGCCGGTGGCCAGGTGCAGGTTGATCAGCGCGGCGTTCTTGTCGGTGCCGCTCACGCTTTGGTTCAGGCCCTGGCAATACAGCGACAGCGTGGGCGTGGCGCCGCCGAACCAGCGCGCGGCTTGCACCAGGTCGGCTTCCTGGATGCCGCACAGGCGGGCGGTGTCGCCGGGCGTGCAGTTGCGAACGAGGTCCCGCACGGCATCGAAGCCGCTGGTGTGCGCGTCGATGTAGGCGCGATCGGTCAGGCCTTCCCACAGCATCAGGTGCAGCAGCCCGTTGAACAGCGCCACGTCGGTGCCCGGCAGGATCTGCAGGTGCAAGTCGGCGGCCTCGGCAGTCTCGGTGCGCCGCGGGTCGACCACGATCCACTTTTGCTGCGGGTTGGCGCGGCGCGCGTCCTCGAGCCGGCGAAACAGGATCGGGTGCGCCCAGGCCATGTTGCTGCCGGCGATGAACACCGTTTGCGCGTGGTCGAGGTCTTCGTAGGAACACGGCGGCGCGTCGGCGCCCAGTGTGGTCTTGTAGCCGGCCACCGCGCTGCTCATGCACAGGCGGCTGTTGGTGTCGATGTTGTTGGTGCCCAGCAGCCCCTTGGCCAGCTTGTTGAAGGCGTAGTAGTCCTCGGTCAGCAGCTGGCCGCTGATGTACAGGCCAATGGCATCCGGCCCGCGCGTGTTCGCGATGTGCGCCAGGCGGCCGGCCGCCAGATCGATGGCGGCGTCCCAGCCGATGGCTTCGGGCGGGGCGCCGCGCTGCAGCCTTTGCATCGGCTGCAGCAGCCGGGTCTGCAGCGTGACCGGGGCGCTGGCGGTCAGGTGCAGCGTGCTGCCCTTGGTGCACAGGCGGCCGAAGTTGGCCGGGTGGTCGGGGTCGCCGCGCACGCCGGTGATCTGCGTGCCTTCGCTTTCGATGATCACGCCGCAACCCACACCGCAGTACGGGCAGGTGGAGGCGGTTTCCTTCATGTGGCCGCCGCGGGCTCGTCGATCGCCAGCGTGTGCAGTTCGGCGGCGTCGAGGGCCACCTCGCCGGCCTCGACGCGCACCTGGAACGGCGTGGTGCAGCCCTCATCGGGGGCGCGCGCGCAGCCGTCGGCCAGGCCGATGGTCCAGTTGTGCAGCGGGCAGGCCACGCTGTGGCCGAACACGATGCCCTGGCTCAGCGGCCCGCCCTTGTGCGGGCAGCGGTCGAGCAGCGCGAACACATGGTCGTCGGCGGCGCGAAACAGCGCCACCGCCGCGCCCTCGGCGCGCGCCACGCGGCGTGCGCCCAGCACGGGGATATCTTGCACCCGGCAGATCGGGATCCATTCGCTCATGGTGTGGCTCCTTGGGGTGTGCGCGTCAGGCGGGGATGGGTTTGAGCATCGCCACGGGCGTGAACTGCCGCAAGTCGACTTGCGCCTGGCTGTGCTCGAACCACGGGTCGGGCTCGCCGTCGAGCGCGAACTGCAGCCGCTCCCACAGCGCCTGACGGCCGGGCGCGTCGTCGAGGATCTTGCGTTTGACGTAATCAAGACCGACGCGGTTCACGTAGTGCACCGTGCGCTCGAGGTACCAGCCTTCCTCGCGGTACAGCTGGCAGAACGCGCCGGTGTACTCGAGCACTTCCTCGGGGGTCTTGAGCTTGACGAAGAAGTGCGCCACCTCGGTCTTGATGCCGCCGTTGCCGGCGACGTACATCTCCCAGCCCGAGTCGACTCCGATGATGCCCACGTCCTTGATGCCGGCCTCGGCGCAGTTGCGCGGGCAGCCGCTGACCGCGAACTTGACCTTGTGCGGCGCGTACATGCGCCACATCGCGCGCTCGAGGTCCTTGCCCATCTGGGTGCTGTCTTGCGTGCCGAAGCGGCACCACTCGCTGCCCACGCAGGTCTTCACGGTGCGCAGCGCCTTGGCGTAGGCGTGGCCGCTGGGCATGCCGATGTCTTGCCACACCGCGGGCAGGTCTTCCTTCTTGACGCCCAGCAAGTCGATGCGCTGGCCGCCGGTGACCTTCACTGTGGGGATCTTGTACTTGTCGACCGCATCGGCAATGCGGCGCAGCTCGCTGGCCGTGGTCTCGCCGCCCCACATGCGCGGGATGACCGAGTAGGTGCCGTCCTTCTGGATGTTGGCGTGGCTGCGCTCGTTGATGTAGCGGCTTTGCGGGTCGTCCACGGCCTCCTTGGGCCAGCTGCTGAGCAGGTAGTAGTTGATCGCCGGGCGGCAGCTCGCGCAGCCGTTGGGCGTGCGCCAGGCCATGGTGGCGTAGACGTCGGCGATGGTCAGCAGGTGCTGCTCGCGGATGGCATCGCGCACTGCCTGGTGGCCGTGGTCGGTGCAGCCGCACATGGCTTTCAACTTGGGCGCGGCGCTGTAGTCGCCGCCGGCCGTGAACATCAGCAGCTGCTCGACCAGCCCGGTGCACGACCCGCACGAGGCGCTGGCCTTGGTCTGCTTGCGCACCTCATCCAGCGTGAACAGGCCCTTTTCCTTGATCGCCTTGCACACGGCCCCCTTGGTCACGCCGTTGCAGCCGCAGACCTCGTCGCTGTCGGCCATCGCCATGGCCTTGTTCTGGCCCTGGTGGCCCGCGTCGCCGATGTTCGATTCGCCAAACATCAGCTTGTCGCGGATGTCGCTCACGTTGCGCCCGTCGCGCAGCAGCTTGAAGTACCAGCTGCCGTCGACCGTGTCGCCGTACATCACCGCGCCGATCAGCTTGTCGCCCTGGATGACCAGCTTCTTGTAGACGCCACCATAGGGGTCGCTCATCACAATTTCTTCGCAGTCGGCGTCTTCGGGCTTGCCCGTTTTGGCACCCATGAAGTTGCCGGCGCTGAACAGGTCGATGCCCGTGACCTTGAGCTTGGTGCTGGTCTGGCTGCCCAGGTAGCGGCCGATGCCGAACTGCGCCAGGTGCGTGGCGCACACCTTGCCCTGCTCGAACAGCGGCGCCACCAGCCCGTAGGCCACGCCGCGGTGCGCGGCACATTCGCCCACCGAGTAGATGCGCGGATCGGTGACGGTTTGCAGCGTGTCGCTGACCACCACGCCGCGCGCGCAGTGCAGGCCGCAGCTCTCGGCCAGATCGGTGTTGGGGCGGATGCCCGCGGCCATCACCACCAGGTCCGCCGGAATCTGCGTGCCGTCTTTGAACTGCACCGAGCCCACGCGACCGCTCTCGGCGGCGATCAGCGCCTGGGTTTGCGCGCCCATCAGGAAGGTCAGGCCGCGCGCTTCGAGCGACTGGCGCAGCAGCCCGGCGGCCACGTCGTCAAGCTGGCGCTCCATCAGCCACGGCATCAGGTGCACCACGGTGACCTTCATGCCGCGCAGCATCAGCCCGTTGGCTGCTTCGAGCCCGAGCAGGCCGCCGCCGATGACCACCGCGTGCTGGTATTTGGTGGCCGCGTCGATCATGGCCTCGGTGTCGGCGATGTCGCGGTAGGCGATCACGCCCGGCAGGTCCTTACCGGGCACCGGCAGGATGAACGGGTGCGAGCCGGTGGCGATCAGCAGCCGGTCGTAGGGTGCTTCGGTGCCGTCATCGGCGCGCACGATGCGCTTGACGCGGTCGATCTGCGTGACCTTCTTGCCGGTGTGCAGCGTGATGCCGTGCTCGGCGTACCACTCCAGCGGGTTGAGCACGATCTCGTCCAGCGTTTGCTCGCCGGCCAGCACGGGGCTGAGCAGGATGCGGTTGTAGTTGGGGTGCGGCTCGGCACCGAACACGGTGATGTCGTAGAGGTCGGGCGCGGTCTTGAGCAGCTCTTCGAGCGTGCGCACGCCGGCCATGCCGTTGCCCACCAGCACCAGTTTCATCTTGACGCGGGCGTCCATCAGGCGGCCCTCTCGACGTGGCTGTGCCGTGTGTAGAGGAAGTCGATGACCTCCTTGCGGTAGCGCGCATAGGCGGGGTCGCCCACCAGTTCGACGCGGTTGCGCGGACGCGGCAGGTCGACGCTGAGCACCTCGCCGATGGTGGCGGCCGGGCCGTTGGTCATCATCACGATGCGGTCGCTCAGCAGCACCGCCTCATCGACGTCGTGGGTCACCATCATCACGGTGGGGCCGGTGGTGGCCACGATCTTGAGCAGCTCGTCTTGCAGCCGCGCTCGGGTCAGCGCATCGAGCGCGCCGAACGGCTCGTCCATCAGCAGCATCTTGGGCTCCATCGCCAGCGCCCGGGCGATGCCCACGCGCTGCTTCATGCCGCCAGAGATCTCCTGCGGGCGCTTGGCCACCGCGTGGCTCATGCCCACCAGCTCGAGCGCGGCCAGCGAGCGCTCGGTCAGCCGGGCCTTGCTTTCCTTGTCGCCGAACACGCGCTCGACGGCCAGGTACACGTTGTCCAGGCAGCTCAGCCACGGCAGCAGCGAGTGGTTCTGGAACACCACGCCGCGATCCGGCCCGGGGCCCTTGAGCTCGCGGTCGTCGAGCAGCAGCACGCCCGACGTCGGCGTGGTCAGCCCCGACACCAGGTTGAGAAGCGTGGACTTGCCGCAGCCCGAGTGCCCGATCAGCGAGACGAACTCGCTGCGCTTCACGTTGAGCTGGATGTCGCGCAGCGCCACGAAGGGCCCGCGGCGGGTGGCGAAGGTCATCCCCACGTCTGCGATCTGCAGCATGGGCTTGTCGAGTCTGCTCATGGTGTGGCTCCCGGCTCAGCTGTAGTCGAAGCGTTTGGCCACTGCCATCAAGGCCCATTCGAGCAGCAGCCCGACGATGCCGATGACGAAGATGGCGATGATGATGTGGGCGACGTTGAGGTTGTTCCACTCGTCCCACACCCAAAAGCCGATGCCCACGCCGCCGGTCAGCATCTCGGCCGCGACGATCACCAGCCAGGCCGTGCCCACGCTCAGGCGCATGCCGGTCAGCATGTAGGGCATCACCGAGGGCAGCAGGATGCGCGTGGCGATCTTCCATTCGCTCAGCTTGAGCACGCGCGCCACGTTGAGGTAGTCCTCGGGCACGCGCTGCACGCCCACCGCGGTGTTGATCACCATCGGCCAGATCGAGCAGATGAAGATGGTCCAGATGGCCGCCGGGTTGGCCGACTTGAACACCAGCAACCCGATGGGCAACCACGCCAGTGGGGAGACCGGCTTCAACAGGCTGATCAGCGGCGAGAGCATCCGGTTGAGCAGCGTGAAGCGCCCGATCACGAACCCCAGCGGTATGCCCACCACCGCCGCCAGCCCGAAGCCCACCGCCACGCGCTGCAGCGAGAACAGGATGTTCCAGCCGATGCCCTGATCGTTGGGGCCGTTCTCGTAGAACGGATGCGCGAACAGCTTGACCGCGGCATCGAAGGTGGCCGCGGGCGTCGGGAAGGGTCCGCCCTTTTGCGTGAGCATTCCCCAGATGGCCACCAGCAGCGCCATGCCCACCAGCGGCGGGATGATCTGCCCCATCAGCTGGCCCCAGTCGAAGGGCTCGCGGGCAGGGCGCACGGCCGGCGTGCTGGCGGTGGCAACGGCCACCGGCAGCGCCTGCGACAGCGTGGCCGAGGCGGCGGCCAGGGCCTTGGCCTCGCGCAGCAACTGCGAGGCCCTTTGCGGTGAATGGAAAACGGCACTGACCATGGGGGGTCTCCTGGACGACGGTACGCGGGGGATGTCGGCGGCGGGCTCGGGCCGTCAGGCGGCGCCGGCGCGCACCTTGAAGCTGTCGGCGTACTTGGCCGGGTCCTTGCCGTCCCACACCACGCCGTCCATGAGCTTGCTGCTGCGCATGACGTCCTTGGGCACGTTGACCTTGAGCGCGCTGGCGGCTTGCTTGTAGAGGTCGATCTGGTTGATCTGCTTGGCCACCGCCAGGTAATCGGGGTGCTCCTTGAGCAACCCCCAGCGCTTGTGCTGCGTGAGGAACCACATGCCGTCGCTCAGGTACGGGAAGTTGACCGCCCCGTCGTTGAAGAACTTCATGTGGTTGGGGTCGTCCCAGGTCTTGCCCAGGCCGTTCTGGTAGCGCCCCAGGATGCGCTGGTTGATCGCCTCGACGCTGGTGTTGACGTAAGCCTTCTCGGCAATCGTCTCGGCCATCTTGTTCTTGTTTTGCAGCCCGGCATCGATCCAGCGGCCGGCCTCGATGATGGCCATCATCACGGCGCGCGCGGTGTTGGGGTACTTCTTGACGAAGTCGCCCGTGGTGCCCAGCACCTTCTCGGGGTGGTCCTTCCAGATGTCTTGCGTGGTGGCCGCGGTGATGCCGATGCCGTCGATGATGGCGCGGTGGTTCCAGGGCTCGCCCACGCAGTAGCCGTCCATGTTGCCCACGCGCATGTTGGCCACCATCTGCGGCGGCGGCACGGTGATGACCTTGGCGTCTTTTTGCGGGTTGATGCCCGCGGCGGCCAGCCAGTAGTACAGCCACATCGCGTGCGTGCCGGTCGGGAAGGTCTGCGCGAAGGTGTACTCGCGCTTGTCGGCGGCCATCACCTTGGCCAGGCTGGGGCCGTCGACCGCACCCTTGTCGGCCAGCGCCTTCGACAGCGTGATGGCCTGGCCGTTGTTGTTGAGCGTCATCAGCACGGCCATGTCCTTCTTGGGGCCACCCACACCGAGGTGCACGCCGTAGATCAGGCCGTACAGCACGTGCGCCATGTCGAGCTCGCCGTTGACGAGCTTGTCGCGCACGCCGGCCCAGCTGGCTTCCTTGGTCGGGATGATCTTCACGCCGTATTTCTTGTCGAAGCCCAGCACGCTGGCCATCACCACGCTGGCGCAATCGGTCAGCGGGATGAAGCCGATGCGCACTTCTTCCTTCTCCGGCTTGTCGCTGCCCTGGGCGTAGACCACCGCGCGCAGGGCGGGGTCGATGACCAGGCCGGCGGTGGCGACGGCAGCGCTTTGGATCACACGGCGACGGGACATGGTGGCGGCCTCGGCAGGTGGGTGGGTGGGCGATGGCGTGGTGGTGGTCATGGGAGCCTTTCGGAAATGAAAAAAGCCCGCGACACGACACATCGTGTTGCGAGCTCCGTTGCCCTGAACTGTTTCGGTGCCGCGACGCCATTGCCGCCACACCTGAGCTTCATGTCAGCAATCGCCGTGCCAGCGGGCTCTCCCGGGAGAGCGTGCATTCAAGTCGGGGGCACGCGCACCATGACGCGCACCGGCGCACCAAAACCGGCCTCGGCAGACGGCTCAGCCGAGCAGCGACTCGACGTCGATCACGCGCTCGGCGGCGTCGCGCAGCTTCAGGCTCTTTTTCATGGCCAGGTCCTGCAAGAAGCGGTGGGCCTCGGGCTCGGTCAGGTTCTTCTTGGTCATCAGCACGCGCTTGGCGCGGTCGATGGTCTTGCGGTCGGCCAGCTCGCTGCGCGCGGCGTCGAGTTCGCCGCGCAGCGCCTGCTCGCCGGCGAAGCGCTCCACCGCCACGTCGATGACGGCTTGCACCCGCTCGGGTTTCAGCCCGCGCACCACATAGGCCGACACGCCCGCGCCGATGGCGCTGCGCATGGTCGGGCGGTCGGGGTCGTCGGTGAACATGACGATGGGGCGGCGCGCGTCGCGCGTGGCCATCACGATGTGCTCGAGCACGTCGCGCACCGCGCTGTCGCTGCGCACCACCACCACGTCGGGCTTGAGCCGGGCCATCGCTTCGGGCAGCGACGCATCGCCCGCACGCACCCCGAGCACCAGATGGCCCGCATCGGCCAGGGCGCCAGAAATCGCGATGGCGTCGTCAGACGTCTCGGCGTAGGGGTCGGTGACGATCAGCACCGACAAAGTGGTACCTGTGACAGCCATGGGCTCACAGGAAGCAAGACGTGAGCCACGCCCGCCACGGACGAATCCGCAGGGCCTCGGGGCACGGGCGCAGTCGGCATGCGTGCTGTGGCTGAATTGATCCACGTCAAGCCCCGCCAGGCGCCACGCCTTGAAATGCGATCCCAGCCCCTCACCTTCGAGGCAACCGGAGGAACTCCACGATGCGTCTCGATAAATTCACCACCACCTTCCAGTCGGCCCTGTCCGATGCGCAGAGCATGGCCAATGGCCGCGACAACCCCTACGTCGAGCCGGTGCACCTGCTGCTGGCGATGCTGATGCAAACCGATGGCCCCAAGGCGCTGCTGTCGCGCGCCGGTGTCAACACGGCCAAGTTGCAAGGCGCGCTCGAGGTCGAGTTGCAAAAGCTGCCTCAGGTGCAAGGTGGCGAGCAGGTGCAAACCAGCCGCGATCTGGGGTCGTTGCTGACGGCTTGCGAGAAGGAATCGCTCAAGCGCGGCGACCAGTTCATCGCCAGCGAGATGTTCTTGCTGGCGTTGGCCGACAGCAAGTCGCCGATCGGCCCGCTCGTCAAGGAGCACGGCCTCACGCGCAAGGCGCTCGAGACCGCCATCGACGCGGTGCGTGGCGGCCAGAAGGTGGACAGCGCCGAAGGCGAAGGCCAGCGCGAGGCGCTCAAGAAATACACGCTCGATCTGACCGAGCGCGCCCGCCAGGGCAAGCTCGACCCGGTGATCGGCCGCGACGACGAGATCCGCCGCGCCATCCAGGTGCTGCAGCGGCGCACCAAGAACAACCCGGTGCTCATCGGTGAGCCCGGCGTGGGCAAGACCGCCATCGTTGAAGGCCTCGCGCAGCGCATCGTCGCCGGCGAGGTGCCCGACTCGCTCAAGAACAAGCGCGTGCTGGTGCTTGACATGGCGCTGCTGCTGGCCGGCGCCAAGTTCCGCGGCGAGTTCGAGGAACGGCTCAAGTCGGTGCTGAAAGAAGTGGCGCAAGACGAAGGCCAGACCATCGTCTTCATCGACGAGATCCACACCATGGTGGGCGC
>CANFXR010000064.1 GCA_947451035.1 Burkholderiales bacterium | reverse complement strand
GGTGGCCAGGCAGTCGTCATTTAGGGCACCCGCATGGGCCGTCTGCGGGCCACCCGCTGTTATAGTCCCGCTCCTCGTGGCCTGGTAGCTCAGTTGGTAGAGCAGCGGATTGAAAATCCGCGTGTCGGTGGTTCGATTCCGCCCCAGGCCACCACAGGAATCAACGATTTAGCCCAGCCTCACCCGCTGGGCTTTGTTGTTTCTGGGGTTCGCGTAAGGGCACCACGTGGTTTCGGGGATCCGAACCACAAACCCGGCGCGTGCTTTTTAGGGGCCCGGCCCACGCAAAACCCCCTGAATGGGGGGTGTTCAGGCGCGGCCATCGCGGCCACAGTTGGTCATGGGCGCTCAGACAGGCCCCGGGCAAAAAGCAGCAACCCACCGGCCTTGTGTACAAAAGGTCGGACTGACGAGGAGACACAGTCATGAAAGTAATTTCGCAGCCTTCCGTCCAGCAAGATGTGCCGCCCGCCTCTTTCAGTCGGGAAGAGATCAGGGGCTACTTTTGTTCTTCGGCGGAAATGGAAGCAGGACTGAAAATCATTGAGATCGAGACCGACGAATGGTCCCCGTCAATTCAAGGCTTGTTTGATTTGTCCTGAGCGGATTCCAGCCCGCGGCGGCGCAAGACTCAGTCAGCCCTCAGCCCATCGATGCAGCAAAGCCGGCCCCCGTGGCCGGCTTTTTCGTTGGGGCAGCACCTTCAGTTGCCTGGATGTGAAGGGGCAAGACGTTCTTGCGTTGAGAGCCGGGCCTGCATGGATCCAACGCAGCGCGAGGCGCCGCCCTTTCGGGTGGCGCCTCGCGGGCCGGGATCAGCCGGGGGTTACTTCGAGAACGACGCCTTGACCTTGGTGTCGGCGTTCATCGTCACCTTGCAGCCGTTCGGGTCGAGCCCGGTGCAAGCACCGCTCCAGCCCTGGAACGTCAAGCCCGGAGGTGGCAGTGCGCTCAGCGCCACGGCGGCACCCGAGGTGTACTTGGCCGAGCACGTGGCTCCGCAGTTGATGCCCGACGGCGTGCTGGTCACGGTGCCGGCATTGGCCAGGGTGACCGACAGCGTGAAGCTCGTGCCGCCCGCTGCGACGCCACCGGCAGCACCACCACCGCCGCCAGCACCACCAGCGCCAGCCACTGGCGCCGCGAACGTGGCGGTGACTGCCGACGCGGCGTTCATCGTCACCGTGCAGGTCAGGGCGTTGCCGAGGCACGCGCCACTCCAGCCGGTGAAGGTGTTGCCGGAGCTGCCCTTGGCCGTCAGCGTCACGCTGGTGCCCGGGTTGTAGACGCCGTAGCACTTGCTGCCGCAGGCGATCACCTTGTCGCTGGACGACACGCTGCCGCTGCCGCCCACGGTGACGGCCAGCGCATTGACGTCGATGTTGGCGGCCACGTTTTGCGCGCCGATCGCGTTGCCCCGTTCGCCCGCGCCGGGTGCCGTGCAGGTCAGGTCGGCGCACAGGGCCTCATGCGTGATCGGGTCGTAGACGCCGGCGTACTCGTAGAACTCGTAGCGGCGAACGACGGCGTGGTTGCCGTTGCCGGCATTGCCCTGGTTGACCAGCTTGCCGCGCCGGCGCTGGTTGCTGCCGGGAGGATCGCGCTGCAGCAACGACCAGCCGACTTCCACTTGCGCGGCCGCCTCGGGCACGACGGCGTGGTTGTCACCCATGAGTTGAATCAGGTCGACCTTGGCTTGCTGCTCGGTCTTGTAGACCTTGACCCACTGCGCCTCGCCGAACTGCGCGGGCGGTGCCGGTGGCGCTTGCACCTCGGCCACCACCACCGGTGGTAGCCCCGGGTTGGCCGGCGGCACCACGGTCCACACGGGTGCCGGGATGTTGACGTAGGTCGAGTTGCCGATCAGCGCGCCGGGGTTGGCCGGGTCGCGCACCAGCCAGCGGTAGGTGACAGATGTCGGAGTGACACCGGTCGTGCTGATGCCGAAGTGCTCGCAGCCGGCCGTGGCGTAGGTCGTCGGCATGCCGCCCGTCCAGCAGGATTCACCGGGCACGCTGCTCAACGACTGCGGCACGGGGGTGGACGTGGACCAGGTCCCGCTGGCCGGCTGATAGGCCGCGGCCCAGCGCACGATCACGCCACCCGGAAAGTCGGTGGCCGTGCCCACGCCGTAGCGGATCACGGTCGGGTCGAAGTTGGACGGGAAGATGCGCGTGAGGTCTTTCGAACTCACCCCGCGCACTTCCATCTCGAAGCCGTAGGTCGGCGCGCCGGTGTTGTTGAGCACATCGAAGTTCTGGTAGTCGCCGGCCATCACGATGGACTGCGCCTGGGCGGCCCCTGCGGCGGCGGTCAGGCACAGCGCAGCCAGCGCCAGGCGGGTGGGGGCGGTTCGTGGCGGCACGGCGGCACGAAGGGCGGTCGAGGGGCATGTCATGGTTGTCTCCTGATGCGAGCGGGTGAATCGGTGGACGCCGGTGAGCCGGCGTGCCCCTGCTTCAGCGCACACGCCGTGCCAGCGCACCGCCGCGTGCCTGGATTCGGCCAAGCCATTGATTTGTAATGAGTTTTATTTTTGATGGGGCCATTCAAGCGCCGTGGCGAATGGGGCAAGTCCCCCGCGCCGGGTCAAATGCCCCACCACTGCCGCAGCGCATGGCCCCGCCCGGCTTCGGATCCGGGTGGACACTGCAGGTCCCCTTTGAACCTTCACCCCACCCGGCCATGTCCGAGGTCACCGTCGATGAGCCAGCCACCCCCCACCGATCAGGCCATCCACGTGCGCGTCTGGCAGGAGTTGCAGCGCGCCAGCCAGGACCGCGATCACGAATGGAGAACCCCGGTGCTCTCCACGTCGGGCCTGGACGGCAGCGTGCAATCGCGCACCGTCGTGCTGCGGCGCGCCGATGGCGATGCGCACGAACTGGTCTTCTACACCGACAGCCGCAGCCCGAAAGTGGCCCAGCTGCGCGCCGCGCCGATGGCCAGCCTGGTGTTCTGGAGTGCGCGGCTGAGCTGGCAGTTGCGGGTTCAGGCCGCGTTCAGTGTTCAGGTCAGCGGAGCGCCCGTGGACGCCGCGTGGCTGGCGGTGTCGGTATCCGCCGCGGCCGCGGCCGACTACCTCGGCGCCGAGGCGCCCGGCGCGCGTTGTTCCGATGGAGGCGTGGCGTCGGGCGATCGACACCATCTGGCGATCCTGACGGCCCGGGTTCGATCGATGGACTGGCTGGAGCTGTCCAGCCACGGGCACCGCCGCGGCCTGCTGTCGGGTGAGGGTGTCGACTGGCTCGTGCCTTGATGCCCTGGGTGCTCCGCTACATTCGACGTTGACCCTTCGACCGCAGCGCGCTGCGGCGATGAACCGAGGTTCCCGAGACCCATGGCGAACGAGCCGAGCCGCACACCGCCCCACGGCACGTCCAAGAACGCGCCCATGTCGCGGCGCGAGCGGTTCGGCCCGTGGCTGGTCCTTCTTGTCTCCTGGCTGAGCGTCGCCGGGTTCCTGGCCGCTGACATCCATGGTGACCACGAGCTTGTTGAGGTCGGCACGCGCGAGCGGCTGATCGACCAGGCCAGATTCGCCAACGACAGTCTTTCACGCCTGCTGGAGTCCACCAGCAACGGGTTGGAGGCCATTCGTGCCGAGCTTCCCCTGCCGCTGCGGCCGGACCCGGCTTTGGCGGCTCACCTGACCCATCATGCGCAGGCCATGAGTGGCGTGCGTGCCATCGTGGTCCTCGATGCCCAGGGTCTCGCGGTGGCCAGCAACCAGGCGCAGTTGATCGGGATGCCCCTGGCGGACGCCCCGCGCTTTCGCGCGATTCGCAGCCGTCCCGACCCCGAGATGCTGTACATCTCGCAGCCGTTCGCCACACCGCTCAGCAAGGCGCGCACGCTCAGCCTGGGCCGGGCGGTGATCGATGCGCAGGGCCGCTTCGCGGGCTGTGTGCTCGCCATCTTCGACCCCGAGAGCTTTGATGTCCTGATGCAGATCACCGGCTACGCCCCGGGCGTGTCCGTCAGCCTGATTCATGAGGACGGCGCTGTCTTCGTCACGCACCAGAGCCCCGGGGCTCAGAGCGGGGCGGACCTGGGTGCCGCGGCGGGCGCTTTCATGGGCGAACACATCAGCAGCGGGCGGTTGCACAGCTTCTATTCAGGCCCGCTGAGCGCGTCGGTCGGGGACGCGATGGTGGCGATGCATTCGACCTCGGCCGCGACCAGTCCCGTCGACAAGGCGCTTGTCGTGGTGGTGAGCCGCGCCGACTCGGAAACCTACGCCGCCTGGCTGGATCACGCCGCCGACAAGGTGGCGCTGTTCGCCTTGCTGAGCCTGGCGGGAGCCGTGTGGGCCGTCGCCCACCAGCGGCGTCGCCAACTCGATGCGCTGCTCCAGCTTGAACAGAAGCGCGTCCTCGCTCAGATCGAGGCACAGGCCGATTTGCGCGAGACGAAATCGCGCTGGGAGGTCGCCCTCGATGGCAGCCTGCTGGGCGTGTGGGACTGGCACCTCGACACCGGCATGGCGCTGCTTTCCGCTCGTTACATGGCGATCCTGGGCGAGGAGGCTCGCGATCAGGTCGTGCCTGATGCCTTCGCGCTGGAACGCATGCATCCCGACGATGTCATCCGCGTGCGTGAGGCGCACCAGCGGCACTTTGCGCATCTGACGCCGCGCTACACCGCCGACTACCGCGTGCGCCACAAGAGCGGCGAGTACGTGTGGGTGCGCTCAAGCGGCCTCGTGGCCGAGCGCGGGCCGGACGACACGGCCCTGCGGATGGTCGGCACACTTGTCGATATGACGAGCGAGCGTTTGCTGCAGAACCGGGTCATCGAGCTGAATGTCAGCCTGGAGTCACAGGTCCGCGAGCGAACGCGCAACCTGAGCGAGGTCACGGCCCGTCTGGTGCTGGCCACCGATGCCGCGGCCACGGCCATCTGGGCCTGGAAATTCGACAGCGGTGAGCTGATCTGGGACGACCGCATGCGCGACTGGTATGACGTGCCGCCCGAGATGCGCGAGAGCCACGCCCAATACGACCTGTGGTGCTCGCGATTGCACCCTGAGGATCTGTTGCGCACCGAGTCCAGCCTGGCGCAGGCGGTGAAGGATTCCGCGGCGTGGCGGGAGGAATTTCGAGTGCTGGTGCCGGGGCGCCCCGTGAGGAGCATCGAGGCCCACGCCGTCATCGAGTACGACGCCCACGGTCGGGCCGTCGGCATGGTCGGCATCAACCGCGATGTCACGGTGCAGCGTGAACTCGAAGCCACACTCAACCGTAACCGCGACTTGCTGGATGTGGCGCTGAACGGCACCGGCATGGGCACCTGGGACTGGCATGTGCCCAGCGGTGCGCTGAATTTCAGCTCGGGTTGGGCCGCGATCCAGGGCTGCACGTCCGGCGAGGTGGCGCCCCTCATGACGAGTTGGATGTTGCGCATCCATCCGCAAGACCGGCCCGTGGTGCGCCGCGCACTCCTGCGCCACCTGCGCGGCGAGACGCCCAGCTATTCGTCCGAGCACCGCGTGCTTCACCAGGACGGCCACTGGGTGTGGGTCAAGGGCCGCGGGCGTGTGGTCGAACGCTTGGCGAGCGGCGCGCCGGTTCGTGCGATGGGCGTGGTCTCCGACATCACCGAGCGCAAGGTGGCCGAGCGCCAGCTGATCGAGGCCAGGCAGTTCGCCGAGTCGGCCAACCAGGCCAAGAGCGATTTCCTGGCCAACATGAGCCACGAAATCCGCACACCGCTCAACGCGATGATCGGTCTGACCGATGCGCTGCAGGAGTCCGGGCTGACGGCGCAGCAGCGCCGCCACCTTGACCGCATCCAGACCTCGGGCCACTTGCTGATGGAGATCTTGAACAACGTGCTCGACCATGCCAAGGTCGATGCGGGCCAGGTCCACATCGAATGCGCGCCGTTGAACATCGCCGAGCTGCTGCGCCACAGCAAGGACCTGTTTGACGCCATGGCAGCCCACAAGCAGGTCGATCTGGTCGCCGATGCGGCGGCCGACGTGCCGCAGCTCCTGATGGGCGACGCGCTGCGGCTGCAGCAGGTCATCAACAACCTGGTGGGCAATGCGTTGAAGTTCACCCACCATGGCAGCGTGCGCCTGCGCGCGACGTGCGAGTCGCGAACCTTGCGCACCGTGGATCTGAAAGTCACGGTGCAAGACACGGGCATCGGGCTGGCGACTGGACAGGCCGCACGGCTGTTCGAGCCGTTCCAGCAGGCCGACAACTCCACCACGCGGCGCTACGGCGGCACCGGCCTGGGCCTGAGCATCAGCCGCCAGCTGATCGAGGCGATGGGCGGGCGCATTGGTGTGAGCAGCGAGGTCGGCAAGGGCAGCACCTTCTGGTTCACGGTGCGGCTGGCGGTGGTGCGCGCCAGCACGGCGCTGGCGTTGCCGGTGGTCGGTGCGCTGCCCGGGCCGGATCGTGCGGCCCCGCCGGGCGTGGCACCCGCGCGCTCGTCGCCGGGCGATGCGACGGCCCTGCGACCTCTGGTGGACGACCTCATGGAGCAACTCAAGGCCGGGCGGGTTCGCGCCGCCGAGTGCAGCGCCGAGATCGAAGCGCTGTTGTCGGGCACCTCCGCGGCCGACCATTACGCGGGCGTGGCCGCCGCGGTCGCGGCCTTCGATTTCCCGGCCGCGCGCCAGCGGCTGGACACGTTTTTCGAGCGATATCAAAAGGACTGCGCATGAGCACACGCCAGACTCCCCGCGCGACGATCCTGATCGTCGACGACGAGCCGTCGAACATCGCCACACTGGTGGCGCTTTTGGGCAGCGCCTACGAACTGAGCGTGGCGACTTCCGGGCCGCAGGCGCTGGAGCTGCTCGCCGGCGACAAGCCCGAACTGATCCTGCTCGACGTGATGATGCCGGGCATGGACGGCTACTCGGTGTGCGCGGCGCTCAAGCAAGACGCGCTGACGCGCGACATCCCGGTGATCTTCGTGACGGCCGCCACCTCGCCGGCCAGCGAGACGCTGGCGCTGGCCGGCGGGGCCGTGGACTTTGTCCACAAGCCGGTGAACAAGGAGGTGCTGCGCGCGCGCATCCGGCTGCACCTCGAGCTCAAGGGCTACCGCGATCACCTCGAAGAGCGCGTCCACCTGCGCACGCTCGAGCTCGCGCAGGCCACCGACGAGGCCCGCGCGGCCGATCGCGCCAAGAGCGCATTCCTGGGCAAGGTCGGCCATGAGCTGCGCACGCCAATGAACCACGTCATGGGCTACACGTACCTGCTGGGGCGCGAGATTCAGGGCGCCCGCGCCGAGCAGTTGCTGGCGGGCGTGAAGACGGCGCAAGAGCAGTTGCTGCGGCGCATCGAGGTGGTGACCGACTTTGCCGCGGCGCAGGCCGGCAACCTCGGCGTCGATGTGATCGACCTGAACCTGCGGGGCCTGGTCGATCGGGTCGAGCGCGATTTCGCCGACGAGATGAGCGCCAAGGGGCTGCGGCTGCTTCGCGAACTGGCGCCCGAGCTGCCGGCCGACCTCAGGGGCGACCCGTTGCGGCTGCGCCAGGTGCTCAGCGCGCTGATGTCCAACGCGGTCAAGTTTTCCGGTGGGCAGGCCGGGGACATCACCTTGCGGGTGCTGCACAGCGCGCGCCATGCCAGCGCCGTGTCGCTGCGCTTCGAGGTGCAGGACCAGGGCATCGGCCTGAGCGCGGATTACCAAAAGCGCCTGTATCAGGCTTTCGAGCAGGCGGACAACTCCTCGACCCGGGCCTTCGACGGACTGGGGCTCGAACTGGCGCTGGCGCAGCGCACCGTCGCCCTGATGGGCGGCGAACTCGGATTCGACACGGTGGAGGGCCAGGGCAGCACCTTCTGGTTCAGCCTGCGCATGCCGGTCGGCCAGCCGGTGGTCGCGCTGCCGGCGGCCTCGGACGATGAGGCGCAGCGCATCGACGGCTTCGTGGCTTACCTGGGGCACTTGCTGGCCGATGGCGACTCGCGGGCGAGGGACGTCTGGCAAGGCCTGTCGCCCGTCTTCGCGCCGGTGTTGGGCGAGCGCATGCGCGACATGCAAGCCGCCCTTGATGCCTTCGATTTCGCGACGGCCCGCCGCGTGCTGGATCAGGCCGTGGCGCAGGGCCGGGGGCATGGCGAGCGACCGGGATTGCCAGGCGGCTGAAGCCCGGGTCGATCTGCTCCGTGAGGTAGATTCGCGTTGCCGCCACCGGCTTGGGCTGTCGTGTGGGTAGGGGCCTACGAGAATGTCGACCCGCTCGACGCAGATGTGTCCAGCGTGGCCTCCAACATAGAGTTTCTTTGTGCCAGCGACGATGAACGAGAAGCCATTTGACAACCGACCCATCGGGGTATTCGACTCCGGCGTCGGCGGGTTGACCGTTCTCGATCACATCGTGCAGTTGCTTCCGGGCGAGTCCACCGTGTACCTCGGGGACACCGCAAGGGTCCCATACGGGACACGTAGCGCCGATACCGTGACTCGCTATTCGCTCGAGTGCGCGCAGGCGCTGGTGGCTCGCGCAGGGGTCAAGGTGCTTGTGGTGGCATGCAACACGGCGAGCGCTGTGGCGCTGCCATTGCTGGCATCCACTTTCAGCGTACCTGTCATTGGCGTGATCGAGGCAGGGGCAAGGGCGGCCTTGGAGGCGTCCCGAGGCGGTGCCATTGCCATCCTCGCGACCACTGGAACGACACGTTCCGGCGCGTACCTTTCGGAGCTTCGCCGGTTGGGGGCTGAGTGTGAAGTCATCGGCCGTGCGTGCCCGCTGCTGGTGCCTCTGGTTGAGGAAGGTTGGGTAGATGGTGTCGTACCCCTGCTGACGCTGGATCGCTACATCAGCGACCTCGTGGGCCGGGCCGACGTGATTGTTCTCGGGTGCACGCACTATCCCCGCATGCGCAGTCTGCTGAGGCAACTACTGCCTGCGGCGGTGGCGGTTGTGGACGGCGGCGTGGCCACGGCGGCGCAGTTGCAAGCGGTGCTTTCCGAGCAGGGCCTGCTGGCCCAACCTGGCCGCGTTCCGAATCACCGGATCTGGGTGACGGACGCGGTCGAGGCCATGGTGAGGATGGCCCCCGACTTCCTGCGCATCGACATGAGCGAAGTGAACATTGAGCATGTCGAGATTGCGACGCATGGATGAGCGAGTGCACCTAGAGCCGGCTGGCCCGGCCTTGACGTTGTCGGCAGCGGCTCAGGGTGCGACTCGGCGAGCGGGCCACGGGCTGAACAAGGATCTCTTTCATCGCGAGGAGATCGAGCAATCCATTGTTGAACGCTTCCTCGGTGTGGTGGCGAGGCATCCGGACCAGCTGGCAATCGTCACCGAGCGCCATGTCTGGACTTACAGGCAGTTGGCCAACGTCGTTGATCAGATCGCAGGTCTGATCGTGGACAAGTGCGGGCCGGACCGAGGCCGCGTGGCGCTGCTGTTCACCCACGACGCACCCATGTGTGCGGCCATGCTTGCCACATTGCGCGCAGGAAAGGCCTATGTCCCTCTGGATCCCGCATACCCAGCCGCACGGCTTGCACTGATCTTTGGTGACAGTGAGCCCGATGCGCTTCTGGCGGAAGAACTGTGCATCGACCAGGCGCGCGAGATGCTGGACGGCAAGTCCAACCTCATCGTGCTGGACACCCACTTGATCGACCCCGATCAAGCGGCCACTCAAAGTTGGCCCGATGTGGCTCCGGAGGAAATGGCCTATGTGCTCTATACGTCCGGGTCCACAGGACGCCCTAAGGGCGTCATGCAGAGCCACCGGAACGTGCTGCACTTCATCTGCGAGTACACGCGCAATCTCGGGATATCCGAGTCCGACAGCATGACGATGCTGTCGTCTTACAGCTTTGACGCCGCGGTCATGTCCACCTACGGCGCTCTGCTCAATGGGGCGACGCTTCACCCCAGGAGTGTGAAAGCGAGCGGCTTCAGCAGCATCGGGCTTTGGTTGCAGGATCAAGGCATCACGATCTACCACTCGACACCGACGGTGTTCCGTTTGTTCATGTCTGGTGCTCACGAACTGACAAGCTTTCCGAAGGTTCGGGTCGTCGTGTTGGGTGGAGAACCCGTGACGCGGTCCGATGTGGAAGTGTTCAATCGACATTTCGTTGCAGGGTCAGCGCTGGTCAACGGACTCGGGCCTACCGAATCGACGGTCACGCTGCAAAACTTCATAGCGCATGGGCACGAACAGACGACCGGTTTGGTGTCGGTTGGCACGCCAATCGGGGCTACCGAGGTTCTGTTGCTTGATGAGCATGGCGTGCCAGCCGATAGCGAGGGAGAACTCGCTTTCTCCAGCGAGCACCTTGCGCTGGGCTATTGGCGCCGGCCCGATCAAGACGAGAAAGCGTTCCAGCGTCACGCAACGGATCCCCTGCGAAGAATCTATCGAACGGGCGATCTTGCTCGACGCGACGCTAGCGGCTGCCACTACTTCATCGGGCGCAAGGATCTGCAGGTCAAGATCAACGGCGTGCGGATAGAACTCGAGGAGGTGGAGTGCGCGGTCGAGCGACTGTCCGGCGTGCGCCAGTGCGTAGCGCTCGCGCAGACGGATCTGCGAGGGCAAAACCTGATCGCGGCCTATGTGTTGCGTCTTCCGGACAGTCAACCCCTGAGCGCCTTGCGCGAAGCACTGCGCCAAAGCCTGCCTGATTCGATGATCCCGCACCGGTTCATCGAGGTGGAGAGTTTTCCGTTGACGCCGTCGAACAAGGTTGACCGCCTGGCGCTCGGAGATTTGCATCCGATCGATGTTCAGGCCGCCCAGTCCCCCGGAGCGCTGGCGAACGATGAGTTCGAGGAGAAGCTGACAGCGCTTTGGTTCGAGTTGCTCGGCCAAGTGCCTTCGGGGCACGATGCGGACTTCTTTCAGTGCGGTGGCGATTCCCTGACGGCGGTGCAGTTGGTGGACGGCATCGAGCACCTCACCGGTCGCCGGGTTGAACTCGGAGACGTGTTCACCAAACGAACATTCGCGGCCATAGCCGAGTTGGCCCGGTCTTGCGCCGGCGAAGCGCCGGAACGAGCGGGCACTGTGGTGCCACTCACGCGTCACGCGGCCAATCGCGGTGAGCACCTGTTTTGCATCTGTGGCATTCAGCTGTATCAGCCGCTGGCCGACGCGATTGGCGAACCGGTCAATGTGTCCGGCCTCTTTCTTGCCGTTGAGGACGAGATCCTGCGGGGAAAGCGCGTTCCTCCGCTTAAGGAAATCGCATCCATGTACCTTGACGTGATGCTGGAGTACCAACCGGCCGGCCCTTTCCGATTGGCAGGCGTGTCATTCGGCGGTATGTTGGCATTCGAGATTGCCAGACAACTTCGCGAGCGGCATCACGAGGTGGTATTCCTTGGAATTTTTGACACCATCCTGCCGCAGACCATCGGTCCTTTTCGACGCCTTCGGGGCCATATCGCCCTCGCCTTGAGGCATGGCCCCGGAGAGATTCTGAAGCGCCTACGTTGCAAGTTCATTCGACCGAACAGGCAGGAGGCCTTGGGCAACCTGACGGGGTTGTCTCGCGATGAGTTGGCTCTCGAGCGAGGCGAGATTTATTCCATTGCGCTGGAGGCTTACAGGACAAACATGCCGGATTACGCTGGCGACACCTTCTTCTATCGGGCGCGGGAGCGCAGCGGGTTCGAGAGGGCCTGCTTTCCGCTGCACTGCAACTGGCCAAGCTATGTTTCCGGGCGATTCTTGGCCCGTGAGGTCGGTGGTGGTCACGTCACCATGCTTGAGCAGCCCTTCGTTGGCGACCTGGCCGCTCTGGTGGCATCGGATATGCGATTGCCCTCCTGAGATCGTCGGTTGTGGCGGGGCGCACCCATTCACGGTGATGCCGCAGTACCCGCTGGCACCGTTCCGGTAGCGATACGTCGGCGAGGTCTTCGGCCGGCTCAGACGCATCAGTGCGTGGATGGATGGACGCATGCCGCAGCACCAGGCGGCTCCGGCACCTAGGCTTGAGCTTCGCCGAGCGCATTTGGCCGCGGCGCTCAAGTGACGCCCTGTGCTGCCGAAAACGTGGAAGACGCGGCTGCGTATGGGCCGTGCTGTCCCCCATGAAAACTGCCCAAACACACCCAACCATCGAGGTCGACGCGCTCACGGTCGGCATGCTCATCCACCTGGACGGTGGATGGATGTCGCATCCGTTCCCGATGTCGAGCTTCAAGATCTCGAGCGCGGATCAGATTGCCACGCTGCGCTCGCTGGGCTTGGAGCGGGTGCGCTGGAGTCCGGAGGAGGTGGATTCGAGCGGGACGAACGCACCTGCGGTGGAGCGCCTGGTGGAGCGCCGAGGCTCGTTGGCCGACCGTCGCCGGCGTCTGGCGCCGCAGGCCGCACCGAGCCAGTTGCTCACGGCCAGCGAACGGCAGTTCAGCGAGGCGGCCAAGGCGTCCAAGAAGGTCTTTGACCGTGTGGTCGAGCACCCTGCCGCTGCACGGCAGGCCGCCGATGCGCTGACACGCCAGCTGGTCGACAAGATGGCGGGCACCGAAGACATGTGCATCCAGCTGCTCAGCGAGGGCACCGGCGACCGCGTGTGCGCCCATGCGGTCAACGTCAGCGTGATCTCTTTGCTGATGGGTCGCTCGTTCGGGCTGGGTGAGGCTGACATGCACGACCTCGGGATGGGCTCGTTGCTGCACGATGTGGGCAAGGCCGAGATCGCCGAGCGCTACCGGCACCGCGAAGATCACTTCAACATGGCCGAACGCCGGCTGTATGAAAACCACGTGGCCGCCGGCATGGCGCACGCGCAGCGCATGGAGCTGACCTCCGGGGCGTCGGCGATCCTTGATCAGCATCACGAACACAGCGACGGCAGCGGCTTTCCGCAGGGCCTGAGCTCCGACCGCACATCCACGCTGGCGCGCATCGTGTCGCTGGTCAATGCCTACGACAACCTGTGCAATCCGGCCAATCCGGGTCTGGCCGTCACCCCGCATGAGGCCGTGGCGCATCTGTTCACGCAAAACCACAAGCAGTTCGACACCGCCATCCTCGGCGCGTTCATCAAGATGATGGGCGTGTATCCGGCGGGGTCCGTGGTGCAGCTCACCGATGACCGCTATGCGCTGGTGGTGGGGGTGATCTCGTCGCGCACCCTCAGGCCGCGCGTGCTGGTGCACGATCCCCGGGTGCCGCGCGACGAGGCGCCCATCCTGGATCTGCAGACGGTGAGCGGGTTGGGCATCCGGCGCAGCCTGAAGCCGTCTTCGCTGCCCGAAGCCGTGCTCAGCTACCTGTCACCGCGCACACGGCTGAACTACTTCTTCGAGCCCGCCGGCGAGACGAGGTCGCCCACGTGAGAGTCCTGCGCGGCCATCCGCCGTCCGCAACCGCGCTGGCCCCGGCGGCGGCGCGCTGGGCCTCAGCCGCGGCGTTGCCGAGGCCACCCCTGCGCGATCGCCTGACCGAAAGTTTGCTGCGCCCGGCGCGCTCGCTGATCGAAGGGCTGCTCGATGCCGTGGTGCTGGTCGACACCGACACGCTGAGCATCGTCGCGGCCAATGGGCCTGCGGGGGCCTTGCTGGGTGTCGATGCGAGCGCGTTGTGCGGGCAAAAGGCGATGGACCTGGCCGCCACGCCCGAAGACATGGTCTTCTGGCAGGAGGCCGCCCTGGGCGTGCTCGACGACGTCGATTCGCAGACCTGGGTGCAGCGTGCCGACGGCACGCTGGTGGCCGTGCGCCGGCGCATCACCCACCTGAAGCTGGCGGCGGATGTCTCGCTGTTCATGGTGGCGATGCACGACCGCAGCCAGGAACTGCACACCGAAACCGAGCTGGCGGAGCGCATCTCCGAGCTCACGGCCACGCTCGAGTCCACCCACGACGGCATCCTGGTGACCGATCTGCGCGGCGTCATCCGCAACTTCAACAGCCGCTTTGCGACGCTGTGGGCGGTGCCCGAGAGCTTGCTGGCGCAGCGCGACGACGTGGCGATCCTGGGCTGGATGCTGCAGTCGGTGTCCGAGCCGGCGGCCTATGTGCGGCGCCTGTCGGCCATCGACACCGCGCCGCAGAAGAAGTCGACCGACACCATCACGCTGGCCGACGGCCGCGTGCTCGAGCGCATGGCGCTGCCGCAATGCAGCCGCGGGAAGGTCATCGGCCGCGTCTATTCGTTTCGCGATATCAGCGAGCGCATCGAGGCCAACCGGCGTATCGAGCTGCTGTCGCACACCGACGCGCTGACCGGCCTGCCCAACCGCCGTGCGCTGCTCGACCGCGTCGAGTACGCGCTGGCGCTGTCGCAGCGCGACGGCACGCCGTTCGCGCTGCTGGTGCTCAACCTCGACCGGTTCAAGCACATCAACGACACCCTGGGCCGCAGCCTGGGCGACCGCGTGCTGACCGATGTGGCCGACCGGCTGCTCACCACGATGCGCCAGATCGACACCGTGTGCCGCCTCGGCGCCGACGAGTTCGTGCTGCTGGTGCATCAGGCCGACGCCGCCGGCGCTGAATGCAGCGCGCGCCGCGTGCTCGAGGTGATGCAGCGCTCTTTCCTGCTCGATGAGCTGAGCTTCACGGTGACGTGCAGCCTGGGCATCGCGCTGTATCCCGGCGACGGCAACAGCGCCGATGAGTTGCTGCAAATGGCCGATGCGGCCATGCACGAAGCCAAGGACAACGGCGGTGCCGGGTTCCGTTTCCATCAGGGGCGCGGCGACTCGAGCTCCAAACTGCGCAGCCGCATGAAGCTCGACCACGCCATGCGTCAGGCGCTGGCCGCGGGGCGCTTCCGGCTCAACTACCAGCCGCAAGTCGATCTGTACAGCGGCGAGATCGTGGGCGCCGAGGCGCTGATCCGCTGGCGCGACCCCGAACTGGGCGATGTGCCCCCGGCCGAGTTCATTCCGGTGGCCGAGCGCAGCGGCTTCATCGTGTCGCTGGGCGCGTGGGTGTTGCGCCAGGCGGTGCAGCAAGCCGCACTGTGGCGCGACAAGGGCTACCGGCTGCTGATGTCGGTCAATGTGTCGGCGCTGCAGTTCCAGCAGCCCGACTTCGTCGAGTGCGTGGCGCAGGCGCTGGCCGAGGCGGGGCTGGAGCCTCAGTGGCTGGAGCTCGAACTCACCGAGTCGATCCTCATCCAGGACGCCGAAGAAGCGCTGCAGCGACTGCAAGGCCTGGCCCAACTGGGTGTGAAGCTGGCGATCGATGACTTCGGCACCGGCTACTCGAGCCTGGCGTACCTCAAGCGCTTTCCGATCGGTCGGCTCAAGATCGATCGCAGTTTCGTCAATGGCCTGCCCGCCGACGAAAGCGATGCCGGCATCGTGCGCGCGATCGCCAACATGGCGCGCGCGCTGCATCTCGAACTGATCGCCGAGGGCGTGGAAACCGAGGCCCAGCTGCAGTTCATGAAGCAGCTCGGCTGCCAGCAGTACCAGGGCTTCCTCAGGTCGCCCGCAGTCGACGTGGTGTCGTTCGAGTCGGTGATGGCCGCCGGCCGCCCGGCCCCCGCCAAGACCGCCAGGTCTGCCGCGGCGACGACGGCGCCCAAGGTCTGAGCGTGCCGGCGCGGCCGGTTGCCGCGCCACAATCTGCCTGGGCCCCGACGCGGGCACGGAGGTGCGCACCATGTACAAATTCAAATCCAAAGCGGCGGGTGACGTCTTGATGCTGGCCGCCAATGGCGATCACATCCTGCGGGTGATCGGCAAGGAGCCCGCGCCCAAGGGCATCGTCGAGGTGGCCGACATGCCCGCGGCGATCGCCGCGATCGAGCGGGCGGTGCTGGCCGAGGAGGCGTCCCGTCAGCAGGCCGTGGACGCCGCCGCTGCCGAGGGTCGGCGCGTGTCGGCGGGCGACGGCGTGAGTTTGCGTCAGCGCGCCTGGCCGCTGCTCGAGATGTTCAAGCGCTGCCACGCAGCCGATGCCGTGGTCGTGTGGGGGGTGTGATCGCGTGAGCGTGGCCACCCGCATCGTCGCCGTGCGCCACGGCGAAACCGCCTGGAACGTCGACACCCGGCTGCAAGGCCACCAGGACATCGCGCTCAACGCCACCGGCCGCTGGCAGGCCGAGTGCGTGGCGCGCGCGCTGGCCGACGAGGGCATAGACGCGATCTACACGAGCGACCTGCAGCGCGCATTCGACACCGCGCAGGCGATCTCCCGGGTCATCGGCGTGCCGGTCGTCAGCGATCGCCGCTTGCGCGAGCGCGCCTTCGGTGGCTTCGAGACGCTGACGCATGCCGACATCGAATCGCGCTGGCCCGAGCCCGCGCGGCGGTGGCGTCAGCGCGACCCCGACTTCGCGCCCGAGGGCGGCGAGTCGCTGCGCGAGTTCCATGCGCGCTGCGTGGCGGTGGTGTCGCAGCGCGCCGCGGCGCACCCCGGCCAGACGATCGCCATCGTGGCGCACGGCGGGGTCATGGACTGCTTGTACCGCGCGGCGACCCGGCTCGATCTGCAGGCGCCGCGCTCCTGGCCGCTGGGCAACGCGGGCATCAACCGGCTGCTGTGCAGCCCTGAGGGCTTCACGCTGATCGGCTGGAGCGACACGCGACACCTCGACGAGGCCGCTCGCGACGAGTCGTCGGACGGCGAGGTCTCACCGGGCATCTGAGGCCGCATCCGGCTGGCGGTTCACTCGCCGAACAGGTCGGTGCCGCCGGCGCCTTTCGGTGGCGTCACCCCCAGATGGCGATAGGCCGCCAGCGTGGCGATGCGCCCGCGCGGCGTGCGCTGCAGGTAACCCTGCTGAATGAGGTACGGCTCGATCACGTCTTCGATGGTGTCGCGCTCCTCACCGATGGCCGCGGCCACGTTGTCGAGGCCGACCGGCCCGCCATCGAAGCGGTGGATCACCGCTTCGAGCAACTTGCGGTCCATCACGTCGAGGCCGTGCGGATCGACGTCGAGCATGGCCAGCGCCAGATCGGCCAGCGGCTTGGTGATGCACCCGTCGCCCTTGACGTCGGCGTAGTCGCGCACGCGGCGCAGCAGCCGGTTGGCGATGCGCGGTGTGCCGCGCGAGCGGCGGGCGATCTCGAAAGCACCCGCGGCATCGGTGGGCACATTGAGCAAGCCGGCCGAGCGGTTGACGATGCGCGCGAGCTCTTCGGGTGTGTAGAACTCGAGCCGCGCGACGATGCCGAAGCGGTCGCGCAGCGGGTTGGTCAGCATGCCCGCACGGGTGGTGGCGCCGACCAGCGTGAACGGCTGCAGATCAAGCTTGATCGAGCGCGCCGCCGGACCCTCGCCGATCATGATGTCGATCTGGTAGTCCTCGAGCGCGGGGTACAAGATCTCCTCGACGACCGGGCTCAGGCGGTGGATCTCGTCGATGAACAGCACGTCGTTGCGCTCGAG
>CANFXR010000063.1 GCA_947451035.1 Burkholderiales bacterium | reverse complement strand
TGTCGATCTCGATCGAGTCGTCGACCTCGGGGTAGACGAACAGGCTGGCAAAGCTGGTGTGGCGACCGCCGGCCGAGTCGAACGGGCTCTTGCGCACCAGGCGGTGCACGCCGGTTTCGGTGCGCAGCAGGCCGAAAGCGTATTCGCCCTCGACCTTGATGGTCGCGCTCTTGATGCCGGCCACGTCGCCCGCGGTTTCGTCTTCGAGCGTGGCCTTGAAGCCCTTGCGCTCGCAGTACTTGAGGTACTGGCGCAGCAGCATGCCGGCCCAGTCGCACGCCTCGGTGCCGCCGGCACCGGCCTGGATGTCGATGAAGCAGTTGCTCGGGTCGGCCGGGTTGTTGAACATGCGGCGGAATTCGAGTTGCGCCACGGCTTCTTCGAGCTTGACGGTCTCGGCTTGCATCGCCTGGATGCCGTCGATGTCGCCCTCGGCCTTCGACATGTCGAACAGCTCGGAGTTGTCCGACAGGTTGCTGGTGAGGTGGTCGATGGTGTTGACCACCGCTTCGAGCGTGCGCTTTTCGCGCCCCAGTTCCTGTGCCCGCTTGGGCTCGTTCCACACGCTCGGGTTCTCGAGCGCGGCGTTGACTTCGTTCAGTCGCAGAGCTTTGCGATCGTAGTCAAAGATACCCCCGGAGTTCGATCGTGCGCTGGCTCAGATCGGCCAGTTGATGGCCAATGGCATTGATCTGTTCGGTGTCCATGACGGCGGTTTTCCAGGGCGATTTCGAAGCCCCCATTGTCTCACGCGACCTGTGGCGCCAAGGCGTCGCCGCAGGCCTGGCGCACAGTCGAGAATGCAGACATGAACACCTCTGCGCCAGCCGCTTTTTCGATCCGTGGGGCCGAGTTGCGCGACGTCGTTCCCATCGTCGCCATGATCCGCGAACTCGCCGAGTTCGAGCACCTGACCCACTTGCTGCAAGTCACGCCCGAAAAGCTGCGCCCGCACCTGTTTGGCGAGCGACCGGTGGTCGAAGCCCTGGTGGCCGAAGTGGCCGGCGAGGTGGTCGGCTTCGCCTTGTTCTTCACCACGTTTTCGACCTTCCTGGCGCAGCCCGGGCTGTACCTCGAGGACCTGTACGTCAAGCCCGATCACCGCCGGCTCGGCGTGGGCGGCGCGCTGATCGGGCGCGTCGGGCGCCTGGCCGTGGAGCGCGAGTGCGGCCGCTTCGAGTGGAGCGTGCTCGACTGGAACACGCGCGCCATCGATCTGTACGAAAAAATGGGTGCCACCGTCATGCCCGACTGGCGCATTTGCCGTGTCACCGGCGAGGCGCTCGAGCGCTTTCGCGCCTGAAGCCATGTCGCGCAAGGAACACGTCAGCGAAACGCCCGCCACGCAGGTGCTCAAGCGCCGCGCGGTGTTCTATTCCGAACACGTCTACGACTACGTGGACAACGGCGGCACGGCCGAGTCGTCGCGCCAGCTGGCGGTCGCCGAGCACCAGGTCGTCAAGACGCTGGTGATGGAAGACGACACCGCCCAGCCGCTCATCGTGCTGATGCACGGCGACATGCAGGTCAGCACCAAGAACCTCGCGCGCCAGATCAACGCCAAGAAGGTCCACAACTGCAAGCCCGAGGTGGCCGAGCGCCACAGCGGCTACCAGGTGGGCGGCACGTCGCCGTTCGGCACGCGCAAGTCGATGCCCGTGTATGTCGAAGCCACCGTGCTCGAGCTGCCGCTGGTCTACATCAACGGCGGGCGCCGCGGCTACCTGGTGGGCATCGACCCCAAGGTGCTGGTCACGGTGCTGGGCGCGCGGCCGGTGCAGTGCGGCATCGGCGGCGCGGTGGCCCAGGGCCCTTCGAGGTCGCAGCGCTGAGCCCGACCGGCCTGGCCGCGGGCGCAAAATCTGCGATGCGTCCGGTCGCGGCGAGCGCCCCTTCGTTCACCCATCCCGCCCGTCCATGGAGTTCCCTTTGCCCCTGATCGCCACCTTGCTGGGTTACCTGATCGGCTCGATCTCGTTTGCGGTGGTGGTCAGCCGCCTGATGGGGCTCGATGACCCGCGCGCCTACGGTTCGGGCAACCCCGGCGCGACCAACGTGCTGCGCTCGGGCAACAAGACGGCCGCCGTGCTCACCTTGCTGCTCGATGCGCTCAAGGGCTTCATTCCGGTGTGGGCGGTGGTCGCGTTCGGCGGCCTGTGGGGACTGGACGAGAGCGCGGCGGCGATGGTCGGCATGGCGGCATTTCTCGGCCACCTGTGGCCGGTGTTCTTCGGCTTCAAGGGCGGCAAGGGCGTGGCCACCGGCGCCGGCGTGCTCATGGGGCTGAACCCGATCCTCGGCATGGCCACGCTGCTCAGCTGGGCCATCGTGGCGTATTTCTCGCGCTACTCGTCGCTCGCGGCCATGGTCGCCGCGGTGTTCGCGCCGTTTTACCAGTGGCTGATCTGGGGTTTCGGCCCGTCCACCATCACCTGCCTCGTGATCGCGGTGCTGGTGTTGTGGCGCCACCGCCCCAACATCCGCAAGCTGCTCGACGGCACCGAGGGCAAGATCGGTCAAAAGGCCGCACCCGCGCCACCGTCCGACGAGCGATGAGCGATCGCCCGCGCCGCGGGTGGATCGCCCCGCTGCTGCTGGCGGGCGCCGCCTTTGCCGGCCTGCAGCTTTGGCAGGGCCACCAGCAGCGCGCGCTGGGCGAGCGGCTGGCCGCGGCCGCGCAGCCGGGTGACATCGTGATGCTGTCGTCCGACCACTGCGTCTATTGCGAAGCCGCGCGGCGCTGGTTCGTGAAGCACCGGGTGAGCTTTGACGAGTGCTTCATCGAGCGCGACGCCGCGTGCGCCGAGTCGTACCGCGCCCAGGGCGCACCGGGCACGCCCACGCTGCTGGTGCGCGGCGAGCGTCAGCTGGGCTTCGATGCCCAGCGCGTGGCGCTGGCGCTCGAGGCTCGCTGAGCGCCAGCCTTCAATCGGCTTGCAGGCCCAGCGCGGCCGGGTCGCCGCGGCCGATGCGCACCAGCACCGGCGTGTCGCCGCTCAGGTCCACGACCGTGGTCGGCTGGCGCGGGCAGGCCCCCGCATCCACCACCGCTTGCACCTGCTTCTGGTAGCGCTCGCGGATCTCCTCGGGGTCGTTGAGCGGCTCGCTCTCGCCGGCGGGGATCAGCGTGGTGGCCAGCAGCGCCTCGCCGTGTGCCGCCAGCAGCGCTTGCATCACGGTGTGCTCGGGCACACGCAGGCCGATGGTGCGGCGTGACGGGTGCGACACGCGGCGCGGCACTTCCTTCGAGGCCTCGAGGATGAAGGTGAACGGCCCCGGCGTGCCCAGCTTGAGCAGCCGGAACTGCTGGTTGTCGACGCGCGCATAACTGGCCAGCTCGCTCAGGTCGCGGCACAGCAGCGTCAGGTGGTGCTTTTCGTCCACGCCGCGGATGCGCCGCAGGTGATCGACCGCCGCCTTGTCGTCGAGCCGGCACACCAGCGCGTAGCTCGAGTCGGTGGGCGCGGCCACCACGCCGCCGTCTTGCAGGATCTGCGCGGCCTGCTTGATCAGGCGCTGCTGCGGGTTGTCGGGGTGGATTTCGAAGTGCTGGGACATCCCGACATTGTGGTCGGCACCTCAGCGAGCGGCCGCGAGCCAGATCAACTGCGGTTCGACCAGGCGCTGGCCGCGCCGCACGCGGCCACCACGCCCATGCCCAGCCACGCCCACCCATCGGGCACCGCGCCGAACACCCACCAGCCCACGGCCGCGGCCACCGCGATCTGGCTGTAGGCGAACGGCATCAGCGTGGAGGTCGGCGCCATGCCCAGCGCGAAGATCAGCAGCAAGTGCCCCACCGTGCCCATCAGGCCGATGGCCAGCAGCAAGCCGAGCTGCCCCGACGTGGCAGCTTGCCAGGCGGCGAACGGGTCGATGCCCCCCGCGGGCAGCACGGCGCTCAGGCACAGCCAGCCGATCAACCCGGTCCAGAAGTGCGTCGTGTAGGGGCTTTCGAGCACCGACAAGCGCCGCGTGAGCACCTGAAACGCCGCATAGCAGCAAGCCGCCGCGAGCGGCAGCAGCACCGCCCAGCCGAACAGCCCGCTGCCCGGGCGGATCACGATCAGCACGCCCACGAAGCCGCCGGCCACCAGCGCCCAGCGCCAGCGCGTCACCCGTTCCTTGAGCAGCCACGCGGCCAGCAGCGTGACCATCACCGGCGTGAGCATCACGATGGCAGTGAACTCGGCCACCGGGATCCCCTGCAAGCCGTAAAAGCCGGCCGCTGAGGTGGCCAGCAGCAGCAAGCCTCGCATCAGCTGAAAGCGCGGTTGTCGCGGCCGCCAGGTGGCCGCGGACCGGGACCCGCGCGCCAGCCACAGCGCCATCACCAGCATCTGCGTTCCGTAGCGAGCCCACAAGATGAACAGCACCGGCATCGTGAGGCCGAGGTGCTTGATGCTGGTGTCCATGCAGGCGAAACACACCGCCATCAGCAGCGTGAGTGCGATGCCCAGACCCGGACGGTGGCGCTCGGCGATCAAGCTCGCTCAGCGTGCCATGCGAGCGGGCTGCGCCGCGTCATGCGGGCAGCACGACGCGCTCGCGCAGCGCTTCCCACACCGGCGACAAGCGCGCGGGCAGCGCCGGCAGCTTGCCCAGATCGATGCGGCTTTCGTCCGGGCTGTGGAAGTCGCTGCCGCGCGAGGCGAGCAGGTCGAATTCGATCGCCATGTCGGCGTACTTGAGGAAGTCGGCGCCGGTGTGGCTGCCGGTCACCACCTCCACGCCGCGCCCGCCGTGGGCCTTGAATTCGGTGAACAGCGCGTACTCCTCGTTGACGCTGAACTTGTAGCGTCCCGGGTGGGCGATCACCGCCAGGCCACCGGCGCCCGTGATCCAGCGCACCGCGTCGCCCAGCGTGGCCCAACGGTGCGCCACGAAGCCCGGCTTGCCCTCGACGAGGTACTTGCGAAACACCTCGTTGGTGCCCGAGCACACGCCGGCTTCGACCAGATAACGCGCGAAGTGCGTGCGCGCGATCAACTCGGGGTTGCCGGCGTATTTCAGCGCGCCTTCAAAGGCGCCCTCGATGCCCACCTGGGCCAGACCCGCGGCCATCTCGCGGGCGCGCCCGGTGCGCCCGCCACGGGTGGCTTGCAGCCCGCAGTTCAGCGCCTCGTTGTCCAAGTCGAAACCCAGGCCGACGATGTGCACCGTGAGGCCGGCAAACGACACCGAAATCTCGGTGCCCGCCAGGTAGGGCAGGCCCAGCGCGTGGGCGGCCTCGCGGGCGCGGCGCTGGCCGCCGATCTCGTCGTGATCGGTCAGCGCCCACAACTCCACGCCGTTGGCCTTGGCCCGCGCGGCCAGTGCTTCGGGCTGCAGCGTGCCGTCGGACACGCACGAATGACAGTGCAGATCGGCGTTGGTCCAGGCGGGGTTTGAAGTCACCAAACGATTGTAGGGAGCCGACCTTTTTTGGCTTGCCCCTGCACCGAGTGCGGGATCAAGCGGCGCCGATGGCCTGAGCTGACTCGACGATCATCTGCAGCCGCTGGCGGCCGTTGTATTCGTCGACGCTCAGCCGGTAGGCCAGCGTCACCCGAGCGGGCAGCGGCTCGGCATGGTTGAACCAGATCGCATCGCGCAGCGTGCCCGAGTGCTTGACGCTGAGCTTGAGGTGCTTTTCACCGACCAGCCGCTGGCTGACCACCTCGACCTCGTCGCTGAACAGCGGGGCTTCGAACGACGGCCCCCAGACCTGCGCGTCGAGCGTGGCCACGGTGGCGGTGGTGAAGTGCTCGATGCCCAGTGGCCCGTCGCACAGCAGCCGCCGCTCGAGCGTGGCGGCATCCAGCCACTCGGCGGCCACGCGCTGCAAGGCGCTGTCGAAGGTGGTGAAGTCGGCCTCATCGACCGTGCAGCCCGCCGCCATGGCGTGGCCGCCAAACTTCTTGAGCACGCCGGGGTGGCGCTTGCTGACCAGATCGAGCGCGTCGCGCAGATGAAAGCCCTCGATCGAGCGCCCCGAGCCCTTGAGCAGCCCGTCTTGCCCGCGCGCGAACACGAAGGTCGGGCGGTGCACGCGCTCTTTCAGGCGCGAGGCGACGATGCCCACCACGCCTTCGTGAAAACCGCGGTCGTAGATGGCGAGCGCCGGCGGCGCAGCCGCCGGGCCTTGCAGCGTTTGCAGCAGCGCTTCGAGCAGCGACTCGGCCTGCTCGCGCATGCCCGATTCGAGTTCGCGCCGCTCGCGGTTGATGGCGTCGAGCTGCTGCGCGAGTTGCGCGGCGCGCCCGGCGTCGTCGGTGAGCAGGCACTCGATGCCCAGCGTCATGTCCGACAGCCGCCCGGCCGCATTGACGCGCGGGCCCAGCGCGAAGCCGAAGTCCGCGCCGCCGGCACGCGACGGATCGCGCCCGGCGGCTGCAAACAGCGCGGCCACGCCCGGCTGCATGCGCCCGGCGCGGATGCGCTTGAGCCCTTGCGCGACCAGCCGCCGGTTGTTGGCGTCCAGCCGCACCACGTCGGCCACCGTGCCCAGCGCCACCAGATCGAGCAGGCTGTCGAGCTTGGGCTGCGCCGGGGCGTCGGCACTCGCGCCGGGCGAGCCGGCAAACGCGCCGCGGGCGCGCAGCTCGCTGCGCAGCGCCAGCAGCACGTAGAACATCACGCCCACGCCGGCCAGGTGCTTGCTGGCAAAGCCGCAGCCCGGCTGGTTGGGGTTCACGATGACGTTGGCGTCGGGCAGCACGATGGTGTCGTCGACTTGCGCGGGCAGGTGGTGATCGGTCACCACCACCGCCATCGAGTTGGCCCGGGCATGCGCCACGCCGGCCAGGCTGGCGATGCCGTTGTCGACCGTCACCAGCACCTGCGCGCCTTGCGCCAGCGCCAGGTCGACGATGGCCGGCGTCAGGCCGTAGCCGTGCACCTGACGGTCGGGCACCACGTAGCCCAGCGTGCCGGGTGCCGCACCCAGCAGCGCCAGACCGCGCAGCGCCACGGCGCAGGCGGTCGCGCCGTCGCAGTCGTAGTCGGCCACCACGCAAACGCGCAGCCCGTCGCGCAGCGCATCGGCCAGCAGCGTGGCCGCGGCCGCAGCGCCCAGCAGTTCGGCCGGCGGCAGCAGCCGTGCCAGCGCGTCGTCCAGTTCGTCAGCCGCACGCACGCCGCGTGACGCGAACAGCCGCGCCAGCAGCGGCGACACGCCGGCTTGCTCGAGCGTCCAGGCCGCGCGCGGCACCGGCACGCGTTGCTGCAAGGTGGGCACGGCGCTCACAGCGCTTCCAGCACGGTGTGCGGCTCGACGGTGCGAAAGCGATCGAAGAACCACTGCCAGCGCGAGCGCGGCAAGGCGTCGTAGCGCTGCCAGCCGCGCTCGCCGCACAGCGTGAGCGAGACCGCGCCCTCTTGCACCGCCCCGTCGGCAAACACCGACACCACCTCGGCGTCGAGCGCGCGCCACGCGTCGCCCCAGGCCGCCCAGTCCTGCGCCATCAGCGGCGCGCGCAATCGGTCATCGACCAGCACGTCGGCCACCGCGCGCTGCGCGCGGCCGCAGCCGCTGAGCCAGAACGAGTTGACCGGCAGCGCGCCGCGCGCTTCACGCGCCTCGTTGACCGGATGCGAGTGCAGCAGCATTTGCACCTCGTTTTGCAGCCGGCGCACCCAGCGCAGGCGTTGCGTTTGCGCCTCGGTGGCCTGCGCATCACCGCGCAGCCACAGGTCGACGTTGCGGCCGATCACCCGGTCGATCGACGCGCAAGGCAGCTCGACCAGCTGCTCGTGTGCCAGATACCAGCGCGCCGCCGAGCCCCAGGCCAGCGTGCCGCTTTCGGGCGCTTCTTCAAAGAGTGGGCGCACGGCGTCGAACAGCGCGCGCGACTCGTCTTCGGGCAAGTCAAGTTCCAGCGGATCGGCCAGCGAGATGTGCTCGCGCCCCACATGCCAGTGCACCGGCGTGACCAGCCCCCACGGCCGCGTGCCCACGTCGACGCCATCACCTCGCGCGGCCAGCGCCGCCCACGGCCAGCAGCCGTCGTGTCCGTGCCACCCGTAAGCGGCCGCCAGCGCGCGCTCGTGCGGCGGCGACAGCGTGTATTCGTCATCCACATCGCGCGTGGTCGGCTGCAAGCCGGTGATCAGTCGCGCCAGATTCGGCAGCTTGAGCGCTCGCAGGGTTTGCGTGGCGGCGTCGCTGGCGGCGCTGGCGTGGGGGATGAGGAGATGCATCCGCTGGATTATCGGGATGGGGATCCCGGGTGGGAGTCTGGTTTTTTGCTTTCCCGCGAGGGTTGTCTTTTTGATCGACCGCGCCGGGTGCCGCCCCGGCGGGCTCTTGCCCAGAGAGCAGCCCCTCGGCGGAAGCGAACAAACCCCTCCGGTAGCATCGCCGCCACATGAACATCCCCTTCGAACTCCAGATCGGCTGGCGCTACACGCGGGCGGGTCGCAGTGGGCGGCGCAATGGGTTCATATCGTTCATTTCGATGGTGTCGATGCTGGGCATCGCGCTCGGGGTGGCGGCGCTGATCATCGTGTTGTCGGTGATGAACGGCTTCCAGAAGGAAGTGCGCGACCGCATGCTGTCGGTGATCGCGCACGTCGAGATCTATCAGGCGCAAGGCGAGGCGCTGGACGATTGGCAGGCCACGGCCACCGAGGCGCGGCGCAATGATCAGGTGGTGGGTGCGGCGCCGTTCATTGCGGCGCAAGCGCTGATTGCGCGTGGCGACGACATGCGGGGCGCCATCGTGCGTGGCATTTCGCCGGCCGATGAGGCCACCGTCACTGCGCTGGCCGCGCAGTTGCGCGACACCACGCTGGCCAAGCTGGTACCCGGCGGCTGGGGCATCGTGCTCGGGGGCGAGCTGGCGCGATCTTTGGGCGTGAAGGTGGGTGACCGCGTGACCATCGTCGCGCCCGGCGGGCAGGTCACGCCGGCCGGGGTGATTCCGCGGCTCAAGCAGCTCACGCTGGTGGGCACCTTCGACGCCGGCCACTACGAATACGACAGCGGTCTGGCGCTCATGCACGTCGACGACGCCGCGCGGCTGTTTCGCGTGGCCGGCCCGACCGGCGTGCAACTGCGCCTGAAGGACGCGCAGCAAGCGCGTGAGGTGGCCGACGAGATCCAGATGCGCCTGGGCGCCGCGGTGCGCATCACCGACTGGACGCGCACCAACCGCAACTGGTTCCAGGCGGTGCAGATCGAAAAGCGGCTGATGTTCATCATCCTCACGCTGATCGTCGCGGTGGCGGCCTTCAATCTGGTCTCGACGCTGGTGATGACCGTGACCGACAAGCAAGCCGACATCGCCATCTTGCGCACGCTGGGCGCCAGCCCGCGCTCGATCATGACCATCTTCATGGTGCAAGGCGCCGCCTCGGGCGTGATCGGCACGCTGGTGGGCATGGGGCTGGGGCTGCTGGTGGCGTTCAATGTCGATGTGATCGTGCCGGCCATCGAGCGAGCGCTGCACATGAGCTTTCTGCCCGGCAGCGTCTACCTGATCAGCCGCATGCCCAGCGACCCGCAAAGCGCCGACATCGTGCCCATCGTGGCGATCTCGCTGGCGTTGGCCTTCGTGGCCACCGTGTACCCGAGCTGGCGCGCAAGCCGCGTGCAGCCGGCCGAGGCGCTGCGCCATGAGTGAGCGCCCGCTTGCCACCACCCCGCCGGCCAGCGTGATTCGCGCCGTCGGCCTGCACAAGCGCTTTCGCGAAGGCGCGCTTGATGTGACGGTGCTGCAAGGCATCGACCTCGACATCGCCGCGGGCGAAACCGTGGCCATCGTCGGCGCGTCGGGCTCGGGCAAGAGCACGCTGCTGCACCTGATGGGCGGGCTTGATGCGCCAACCCAAGGCACCGTCACGCTGATGGGCCGCGATCTGCAGCGCCTGGACGCGCAAGCGCAAGGCGAGTGGCGCAACCGGCACCTCGGTTTCGTCTACCAGTTTCACCACCTGCTGCCCGAGTTCTCGGCGCTCGACAACGTGGCCATGCCGCTGCGCATCCGCCGCGTCGATCAGGCCACCGCGCGCGCCGCCGCCGCGCTCGTGCTGCAGCAAGTGGGCCTGGGTCACCGGCTGGATCACCGGCCCGCGCAGCTGTCGGGCGGCGAGCGCCAGCGCGTGGCCATCGCCCGCTCGCTGGTCGGCGCACCCGCGTGCGTGCTGGCCGACGAGCCCACCGGCAACCTCGACCGCGAAACCGCCGACGGCGTGTTCGACCTGATGCTCGATCTGGCCCGCCACCGCGGCATGGCCTTCGTGCTGGTCACCCACGACGAGTCGCTCGCCGCGCGCTGCGACCGCGTGCTGAAACTGCGACTGGGTCGCGTGGTCGCCTGAGCCGCTGGCCCTCACCCTGACCCTCTCCCACGGGTGGGAGAGGGGACTTGAATAGCCATTTCCCGCCACGCGGGAAATGGTGTCTTGGCTCCCTCTCCCGCACGTGGGAGAGGGCAGGGGTGAGGGTGGCTGCCCGGCCCGAAGACGCGGGTTTTACTTGGTCCGTGCCGACGCAAAACCCCCTGAATAGGGGGTGTTCAGAGATGACCATTTTTGCGACATTCTTGGCGTGGGTGCTCAGGCTAGGCCCTGCGCTCAGCTCGCCAACGCAAACCAGCCCTTGGACGCTGGACACATGAAAGCAACACCATGAAGATCACTTTTCGCTCGCTTGCCACGCTTGCCATCGGCTTACTGGTTTCGAGCTTGGCGCTCGCGACGCGCCCACCGCCTCCGCCCCCGGCATGCGGCGCCAGTGATGTGTCGGGCGTCACCTTCTTGAGTTGCTCCGGGTACTTCACTGGGAACTACATCAGCGGCAACGCCGGTGACAAGTCGTTCGCTGATGGAAAGTTGTCCTTGCTCGGCTTGACGGGTACCTCAGGCACCTGGCTCGAGAAGATTGAAGAACTTCACGGATCGCACACCATCAACTTCGATACCCCTTTGAGCGGCACCGTGTACTTCGGAATCCATAGAGGTGGCGCCGGCGACGGCCCCCAGAGTACGGCTTGGTACGAGATCGACGCCGGTAGCGGGCCACTTGATTCGTTCACCTATAACCTGGACGGCTCATCCAACGCCGCGCTGTATAGCTTTACCCCACCCATCCCCGAACCCGAAACCTACGCCCTGATGCTGGCCGGTCTGGCGATGGTGGGTGCTGCGGCACGTCGCAGGCGCGCGCGGGCCTGACGCGGCCCCGCAGTTTTGGCAACACCACATCGGGGGCTTCGGCCCCCGATGGCGTTGGTGGGCGGGCCGGCCGCCTCAGGCGGCCCGTTGGTGCTCGACTTGAAGCGGCCACGCGCCGCAAAGCCGCGCTTCCAGGATCACGGTTTCCACCACCGTGCCGTCCGCCGCATAGCTGACGTGGGTGCGCCAGTCTTGCGAGACCTCGCGCACAACAGGCTTGTCTGACAGGCGGATCACCAGCGTGTCGTCGTCGTCGAAGTAGGTCGTTTTCATGGCATCAACTCCCAGTGGTACATGACGGTTTTGACGATCACCGCATCTTCCATCACCAGCACCGCACACAGCAAGTTGTCGTTGCGTTGCGGCACTCTCAGCCAAACCCAAAGCCGGTCAATATCGCTGTGGCGAATCTGGCCGGTTTCAATCACTTGCAGCAACAGATCGGCGGAAATCTCCCGTTCCACCATTCGTTGCGCCGCATGGCGAGTGACGATGACGGCGCGGTTGAATCGATCGCTGAACCTGCACTGATTTTGCTCCGCACCACCGCACCTGCGCCATCATCCCCCCATGACCTGGATCGACACCCACTGCCACCTCGATGCGCCCGAATTCGGTGGCGACGCGGCGGCGGTGGTGGCTCGGGCGCGTGCGGCGGGGGTCACGCAGCTGGTGCTGCCGGCCATCGAGGTGGCCAATGTCGAAGTGGTGCGTGCGCTGGCCCATGAACATGGGCTGGCGTGGGCGGCGGGCATTCATCCGTTGTGCACCGCTCGCGCGGGCGATGACGATGTGGCGCGCATCGGTGAGCTGCTGCTGCAGCATGCCGACGATCCGCGGCTGGTGGCGGTGGGCGAGATCGGGCTGGATCACTTCGTGGCGGGGCTCGACCCTGATCGGCAGACGCGCTTTGTGGCGGCGCAGTTGGCGCTGGCGCGGCGCTTTGATCTGCCGGTGATCCTGCATGTGCGGCGCTCGGCCGACAGCCTGCTCGCGCAACTGCGGCGCACGCCGGTGCGCGGCGGCATCGCGCATGCCTTCAATGGCAGCGAGCAGCAGGCACTGGCCTTCGTGGCCCTGGGTTTCAAGCTGGGCTTTGGCGGGGCGATGACCTTCGAGCGCGCCTTGCAGCTGCGCCGGCTGGCCAGCGTGCTGCCGCTCGAGGCCATCGTGCTCGAGACCGACGCGCCCGACATCCCGCCGCAGTGGCTCTACGTCACCGCCGCCGAGCGCGCGGCGCGGCCCGGCGCGCAAGCGCCCAACGAGCCGGCGCAGTTGCCGCGCATCGCGCGCACGCTGGCCGATCTGCGCGGGTTGCCGATCGAGGCGATTGCCGCAGCCACCACCGCCAATGCGCGCGCGGCGCTGCCCCGGCTGAGCCAACTCGGCGCTTGATGGGCTCATGGGCTTGGCGAGCCGCCGGCGCTGCGCCAGAATCCCCCTGCTCCGGGGTGCACGCATGTTGCGTGCTGAGATGGTCCATCCAAACCCGCGAACTTGAACCGGTTAGTACCGGCGTAAGGAGAGCCTTCCCCCGATGCGTTCGGGGGAGCCTTCGGAGCACTTTCAGTCACGAAGGACTCCCGATGAACGCACCTGACACCCTGGCCCAGTTGCTCGCACTCACCCGCGAGCCGTTTCCCGCGTCGCGCAAGGTCCATCTGCAAGGCTCGCGCGACGACCTGCGCGTGCCGGTGCGCGAGGTCTCGCTGAGCAACGGCGAGTGCGTGAGCCTGTACGACACCTCCGGCCCCTACACCGACCCGGGCGCGGCCATCGACGTGCGCCGCGGCTTGCCGGCGGTGCGCAGCGCCTGGATCGAAGGTCGTGGCGACACGCAGGCCTATGACGGGCGCAGCCGCGTCGCGCTCGACGACGGCGCCAAGAGCGAAGACCGCGACGCCGCGCGCATCGAGCAGTTGCGCCTGGACGCCATCGGCCTGCAACGCCAACCGCGCCGCGCGCTGGCCGGTGCCAACGTGACGCAGATGCACTACGCGCGGCGCGGCATCGTGACGCCCGAGATGGAATACGTGGCGCTGCGCGAGAACGGCCGGCGCGAGTGGATGCGCGAATACCTTTCCAGCCCCGAGCGCGAACAGCGATTGCGCGGCAACCCGATGGGCGCGAGCCTGCCCGCGCTGGTCACGCCCGAGTTCGTGCGCGACGAGGTGGCGCGCGGGCGCGCCATCATCCCGGCCAACATCAACCACCCCGAAGTCGAGCCGATGGCGATCGGGCGCAACTTCCTGGTCAAGATCAACGCCAACATCGGCAACTCGGCGGTCACCTCGAGCATCGAGGAAGAGGTTGAAAAGCTCGTGTGGGCGATCCGCTGGGGCGCCGACAACGTGATGGACCTGTCGACCGGCCGCAACATCCACACCACGCGCGACTGGATCGTGCGCAACTCGCCGGTGCCCATCGGCACGGTGCCGATCTACCAGGCGCTCGAGAAGGTCGGCGGCGTGGCCGAGGACCTGACCTGGGCCATCTACCGCGACACGCTGATCGAGCAGGCCGAGCAGGGCGTGGACTACTTCACCATCCACGCCGGGCTGCGCCTGCCGTTCATCCACCTCACGGCCAACCGGCGCACCGGCATCGTTTCGCGCGGCGGCTCGATCATGGCCAAGTGGTGCATCTCGCACCACCGGGAGAGCTTTCTCTACACGCACTTCGAAGACATCTGCGACATCATGAAGGCTTACGACGTGAGCTTCTCGCTGGGCGACGGGCTGCGTCCGGGCTCGGGCGCCGACGCCAACGACGAGGCGCAGTTTGCCGAGCTGCGCACGCTGGGCGAGCTCACGCAGATCGCCTGGAAGCACGATGTGCAGACCATGATCGAAGGCCCCGGCCACGTGCCCATGCACATGATCCAGGCCAACATGGACGAGCAGCTCAAGCACTGCCACGAGGCGCCGTTCTACACGCTGGGCCCGCTGACCATCGACATCGCGCCGGGCTACGACCACATCTCGAGCGCCATCGGCGCGGCCATGATCGGCTGGATGGGCACCGCGATGCTGTGTTACGTGACGCCGAAAGAGCACCTCGGTTTGCCCGACCGCGACGACGTCAAGCAAGGCATCGTGGCCTACAAGATCGCCGCCCACGCGGCCGATGTGGCCAAGGGGCATCCGGGGGCACGGGCGCGCGACGAGGCGCTGTCCAAGGCGCGTTTCGAGTTCCGCTGGTCGGATCAGTTCAACCTGTCGCTCGACCCCGACACCGCGCGCGACTTCCACGACGAGACGCTGCCCAAGGACTCGAGCAAGGAGGCGCACTTTTGCTCGATGTGCGGCCCGAAGTTCTGCTCGATGAAGATCACGCAGGAAGTGCGCGACTACGCCGCCCAACGCGGCGTGGCCGCCGACGAGGCGCTGCACGTCGGCATGGACGAGAAATCCACCGAGTTCAAGCAGGCCGGCGCGCAGATGTACATCCCGCTGCACCGCGACGATTCCGCGGCTTGAGCAGGTCGTCAGGCCGGTCGGGTCTGCAACGAAAAAGGGCGCCCGCAGGCGCCCTTTTTTCGCAGCGGGTGCTGGATCAGCCGATGCGGATGACCACCTTGCCGAAGTGCGAGGCGCCTTCGAGGTGGGCCAGCGCGGCGCGCGCGTCGGTGAAGTCGAACACGCGGTCGATCACCGGCTTGATCTGGCGCGCGGTGATGAGCTTGTTCATGGCCTCGAACATGTCGCGCGAGCCCACGAACACACCGCGCAGCAGCGTGGTGCGGAACAACACGGCCAGCGGGTTGATCTCGCCGCCGGTCAGCACGCCGATCAGGTGCACGGCACCGGCATGGCGGGCTGCGGCGATCGAGCGCTGCAGCGTGCCGGGGCCGCCCACTTCGACCACGTGATCGACGCCCACGCCGCCGGTGACTTCGAGCACCTTTTGCTCCCAGTCCGGGTGGTTGCGGTAGTTGATCAGGTGATCGGCGCCCAGCGCCTTGGCCTTGGCCAGCTTGGCGTCGCTCGACGAGGTGGCGATCACCTGCGCGCCCGAAGCCTTGGCGAATTGCAGCGCGAACATCGACACGCCGCCGGTGCCCAGCACCAGCACGGTTTCGCCGGGCACCAGCTGGCGGCCTTCGTACAGCGCGTTCCAGGCGGTGAGCGCGGCGCACGGCAGCGTGGCGGCTTCTTCATCGCTCAGGTGAGCCGGCGTGGCGACCAGCGCTTCGGCTTCGAACACGCGGTATTCGCTCAGCACGCCGGGCGTCGAGCCACCGATCGCGGCGTTGTAGTGCGCCGGCAGCATCGTGCCGCTCAGCCAGGTCTCGAAGAAGCAGCCGGTGACGCGGTCACCCGACTTGAATCGGTCAACGCCTGCGCCCACTTCGACCACCTCGCCAGCGCCATCGGACAGCGGCACCAGACCCTTGGACGTCATGCCGGGGTAGCGCCCGGTGATGATGAGCAGGTCGCGGTAGTTGAGCGCAGCGGCCTTCAGGCGCACCAGCACCTGGCCTGCGCCGGGGCGCGGCACATCGCGTTCTTGCAGCGTCAGGCTGTCGGCGTTTTGTTCTTCAAGGTAGGTGTAGCAACGCATGTCGTGTCTCCGTCGGGGTTGAATCAGCGGCCGGGGCAGTGGCCTGTGAAGTGCCGCTGAGCGGCTCATCAAGCGGGCGCAGATGATGCCACGCAAGGGAAAAAGCACGCTTTGCAGTGGCAACATCCCCGCACCCATGAAGAAGTCCACCAAACGACCTGAACTCGCCCCCGCCACCGTGTCCGAAGCCGACGGCGTGCGCTACTTGCATCTGGGCACGCCGTGGGTGCAAGGCGCCATGCGCATCCGCAAGCCGCTGGCCATCGAGCTCGAATACGTGCAGCGCATGATGGTGTGGATGCTGCTGCGCCCGAGCGACGAGCTCGGCGACGGCCACGCGGTGCAGCTCGGTCTGGGCGCCGGCGCCATCACCCGCTACTGTCACGGCGTGCTGCACATGCGCACCACCGCGATCGAGCTCAACGACGAGGTGATCGGCGTCGGTCGCGCCTACTTCCGGCTGGAGACCAGCGCGCGGCTCAAGCTCATCGAGGCCGATGCCGGCGAGTGGGTGGCCGACGCGAAAAACGCCGCCAGCGCCGACGTGCTTTGCGTCGACCTGTACGACCACGATGCGGCCAGCCCGGTGCTCGACACCGATGCGTTCTATGCCGATTGCCACCGCGTGCTCAAGACTGGCGGGGCGATGACGGTCAACCTGTTCGGCCGCGATGCCAGCTTCGAGCGCAGCGCGCAGCGCATCGCCGCGGCGTTTGGCGTTGAGTGCGTGCTCAGCTTGCGGCCCACCCGCGAAGGCAACACCGTGGTGGTGGCCTGGAAAGGCGTGCGCTGGCCCGATGCCGCCACGCTGGCCGAGCGTGCGGCGCACATCGAGCAGACCGGTCAGTTGCCGGCGCGAAAATGGCTGAAGATGCTGCGTGCCCTGCCCGAAAGGGCTGTCCCGGCCGCACCGGCCTGAGATTTGCGTCCGTCCTGTTGAGTCCTCTTGCGAGCCACCCGCCATGAACGTTGCCACCCGCCCACCCGAACCGCCGCCCACCGGCAAGCTTGACTGGCGCCAGTTGCTGGGCTGGCTGCGCGACGACGGCATGATCGAACCCGACGAGGCCGACAAGACGATGAAGCGCTTTGGCTCCACGCAAAGCGCGCAGCACCCGCTGGTGCGGCTGGCCGCGGCCAGCTTGCAGCGCAAGGGCCCGGGAGGCGGGGCCATCAAGACGCTGGACATCGAGGCGCTCACGGCCTGGCTGGCGCAGCGCTGCGGCATGCAATACCTGCGCATCGACCCGCTGAAGGTGGATGTGGGCCGGGTGGCCGACGTGATGTCGATCACCTACGCCGAGCGCCGTCTGGCACTGCCGATTCAGGTGGTGCTGACCGAGGTCACGGTGGCCACCTGCGAGCCGTTCGACATCGCCTGGGTGCCCGAGATCGAGGCGCACACGCGCAAGTCGATCAAGCTGGTGCTGGTCAGCCCGCTCGAGCTGCAGAAATACACGACCGAGTTCTACACGCTGGCGCGCTCGGTGCGCTCGGCCGCCAAGAAGGGCGAGACCGCGGCCATCGCGAGCTTCGAGCAGCTGGTGGAGCTCGGGCGCAGCAACCGCCAGCTCGACGCCAACGACC
>CANFXR010000062.1 GCA_947451035.1 Burkholderiales bacterium | reverse complement strand
GCCATCAGCAAGTTCGGCCTGCTCGAACTCAGCCGCCAGCGCCTGCGCCCGGCGCTCAGCGAAGGCAGCCACATCACCTGCCCGCGCTGCAACGGCACCGGCCACATCCGCGACACCGAATCCAGCGCGCTGCAGATCCTGCGCATGGTCCAGGAAGAGTCGATGAAGGAAAACACCGCCGCCGTGCACGTGCAAGTGCCAGTGGAAGTGACCAGCTTCCTGCTCAACGAGAAGCGCACCGAAATCACCAAGATCGAGCTCAAGCAGCGCGTGACCGTGCTGCTGGTGCCCAACAAGAACCTCGAAACGCCGAACTACCGGCTCGAGCGGCTGCGCCACGACGATCCAAGGCTGGAAAACCTGCAAGCCAGCTACACGATGATTGAAGAGGCGTCCGAAGAAACCGGCGTCACCCGCCGCGAGAAGACCGCGCCCAAGCAAGAACCCGTCGTCAAGGGCTTGCTGCCCGAGACCCCGGCGCCTGCCGCGACGCCCAAGCCTGCCCCGGCACCCGTGGCCGTTGCCCCGGTGGCTGCATCCGCTTCATCGGGTGGCTTCTTCGGCTGGCTGGGACGCCTGTTCGCAGGTGGCACGCCAGCAGCGGCTCCAGCAGTCGCACGTCCCTCGACGGGCGGCTCAGGCGCGGCGTCTGCCGATGCTGGCCGCGGTGATCGCAACGGTCGTGGCGGCCGTGGGGGTCGAGGCAGCCGCGATGGCCGCGACGGCAAGAAGCCCGAGCGCGCCGGCGAGGCGCGTCCTGAAGGCCGCGGCGGCGAACGCCGTGACGGCCGTCCGGGCCGTGGCCCGCGCACCGAACGCACCGACGAGATGGCAGCGACCGACACCGGCATCGCCCGTGACGACCGCCCTGCGCGCACCGAACCGCGCGCTGAAGCCGGCGCCGAAGGCACCGACGAGACCCGCCGCTCACGCGGTGGTCGTGGTGGCCGCGGTCGCGGTGATCGTCCGGAACGCGATGCCCGCAGCACCACACCAGGCGCTGAGGCCCTGACCGAAGAAACCGGTCTGCCGGCCGCCGCCGAAGTCGACGTCGAAGGCAACCTGCTGGCCCCTGCGGCCGAGGGCGCAGAAGGCGCTGAGGGCAGCGAGGCGCGTGAAGGCAGCCGCCGTCGCCGCCGTGGCGGACGTGGTGGCCGTGATCGCAACGCCGACCGTCCGGCCGAAGGTGAAGGCGAGCACGCCAACGACCTGCCCATCACCAGTGAAGACGGCGTGGCCGCGCCAGCCGCAGCATCGCCCGAAGCCAACGAAGGCGGTGAACGCGACAGCCGCCGCCGCAGCCGTGGTGGACGCGGTCGAGGCGAGCGTGGTGAGGCCCGCACCGATGGCGAATCCGCTGTCGACGCAGGCGCCGAAGTCGCAACGCCCGTGAGCGAGCCGGCCGAAGCGGCGACAGCCGCCGTGCGGCCGGTCACTTCGATCGTGGCCGCGGAGGTGGTGGAAACCGCTCCGATGGCAGCTCCCGTGGCCCCGGCCCCGGTGGTTGAAGCAGTGGCAGCACCGGCCCCCGTGGTGGAAGAGCCCGTGGTCGTGGAAACGGCACCGGTGGCCGTGGCCGCCCCGGTGGTGGTCGAGGCTCCTGCGCCAGCACCCGTACCGGCACCTGTGATGGTGGCAGCACCCGCCGTGGTGGCGGCGCCGGCAGCGGTGGCAGTCGCTGCACCGTTCGTTCTGGAAACCGACACCTTGGTGGCGGTGGCCGAAACGGCAGGTCTGCAGTGGGTGAACTCCGACGCTGACAAAATCCGCGCGGCGCAACAGGCGATGGCCAGCGAGCCCAAGCCCGAGCACGTGCCCCGCGTGGCCAAGCCTGCCGCAGCGGCTGACAACAGCCCGCTGGTGATGGTGGAAACGCGCAAGGACCTGTCGCAGGTGACCCTGCCGTTCGAGTCGGACAAGCCGTCAGCTTGAGCCTGACCCACTGAGCCGGGCCACCGGCTCGGCAACAAAAACGGCGCACCTCGGTGCGCCGTTTTTCATGGTGCCGGCCGGGGGCCGCGCTGGTGGATCAGGGCAGTCGCTCGAGCGCGCGCTGGTAGGCGGGATCGTGCATCAGCTGATCCCAGGTCAGCGGCTGCGTTTGCGGCAGCAGGGCCACCCGGCGCTGCTCGCTGTCCTCATCGGCGTGCCAGCGGCCCAGCGCCTGCGAGGCAAGCAATCCATCGAGCAACGCATCGACCGCCGCGCCGCCGTCGCCGGACTGATTGCACAACAGCACCAGATCGCAACCTGCGTTGAGCGCGACTTCGGCCGCGTCGGTGTAGCTGACCTCGACACCGGCGATGCGGCGCGCGCCGGCCATGCTCAGGTCGTCGCTGAACACCGCGCCGGTGAAGCCCAACTGCAGGCGCAAGATGTCCTTCAGCCAGCGGGGCGAAAAGCCCGCCGGATGGCCATCGACCTTCGGATACACCACGTGCGCGGGCATCACGCTGGACAAGCTGGTGCTCAGCCATTCGTACGGGCGCGCGTCGTCAGCCAAGATCGCCTTGAGCGAGCGCTTGTCGATCGGGATCTCGAGGTGGCTGTCGGCCTGGACAAAGCCGTGCCCGGGGAAATGCTTGCCGCAGTTGGCCATGCCCGCGCGCAGCAAGCCGTGCATGAGGCTCTTGGCGAGCATCGTGACGACGCGCGCATCGCGGTGAAACGCGCGATCGCCGATCACGCTGCTGGCGCCGAAATCGAGGTCGAGCACCGGCGTGAAGCTCATGTCGACGCCGCACGCACGCAACTCGCTGGCCAGCACGAAGCCGCTCGCGGTGGCCGCATCGGTGGCACCCAACGGGTCTTGCATCCACTGCTCGCCAAGCCGGCGCATGGGTGGCAGGTGGGTGAATCCATCGGTGCGAAAGCGCTGCACGCGCCCGCCTTCGTGATCGACGCACACCAGCACGTCGGGGCGGATCGACTTGATCTCGGCGGTGAGTTCGGTGAGCTGATGGCGGTCTTGCCAGTTGCGCGCGAACAAGATCAGCCCGCCGGTCAGCGGATGGCGCAGCCGGCGCCGGTCGGCCGCGTTGAGGCCGAGGCCTGCGATGTCGAGCACCACCGGGGCGTGCACACTGGCGACGGGCGCCGCCGGTTTCACGCTCTTGCGTGCGCTGGTGGAGGTCTTTTTTGTCATGACAGGCTTTCAACCACCACGAAGCTGGTGGCGTAGTCGGTTTCGTCGGTGAGGCTCACCTGCGCGCGCAGCCGCCGCGCATCGAACCACACGGCGAGCGCGCCGTGCAGGCAGATGTGCGGCTGGCCGCTGGGCAGGTTGAGGATTTCGCAGTCGCGCCAGGCCATGGGCGTGTGCAGTCCCAGGCCGATCGCCTTGGAGAAGGCTTCCTTGGCCGAAAAGCGTGTGCCCAGGTAGCTGACACCACGCGCCTCGACGCGCGCGCGCCGGGCCCGGAAGACCACCATCTCCTGCGGACCGAGCACCTTTTCGGCGAAGCGTTCGCCACGCCGCTCGAGCGTGGCAGCGATGCGGCGCAGGTCGCAGATGTCGGTGCCGATGCCGTAGATCAACGGGCGCCCTCGGCCGCACCCGCCGCGCGGTGAATGCAGCGCAGGTAGTCACGCACTGTCTCGCTCAAACCCAGCTCGAGCGCATCGGCGATCAGCGCGTGGCCGATCGACACCTCCTGCACGCCAGGCACCGCGCGCAGGAAATCGGTGAGGTTGTCGCGGTTGAGGTCGTGGCCGGCGTTGATCTGCAAGCCCTCGCGCAAGCCGGCTTCGGCGGTGGCGGTGAAGCCGGCGAGCACGGCGGCCAGATCGGCGCTGCCATGGGCGCTTGCATAACTCTCGGTGTAGAGCTCGACGCGCTCGGCGCCCAGCGCACGCACCGCGGCCATCGCCTGCGGCACGGGGTCCATGAACAGGCTGACACGCACGCCCAGCGAGCGTGCCTCTTCGATCAGCGGGCGCAGCGCGCCAGCGTCTTGCGGCAGCTGCCAGCCGTGGTCGGAAGTGGACTGCTCCACCCCGTCGGGCACGAAGGTGCACTGGTGCAGAGGCAGGCCCTGGCGCTTCAGCTGACGGATGAAGTCCATCAGGTTGTGCAGCGGGTTGCCCTCGACGTTGAACTCGGCGTGCGGCCAGTCCTGCATCAGCGCGGCCAGATCGAACACGTCGTGCGCGCGGATGTGGCGCTCGTCGGGTCGCGGATGCACCGTGATGCCATGGGCGCCGGCCTCGAGCGACAGCGTGGCGGCACGGGTGACGCTGGGGATGTTCAGGGTGCGCTGGTTGCGCAGCAGCGCCACCTTGTTGAGGTTGACCGACAGCGCGGTGTGGCCGCGGTGCGCATCGAGTCCGGTGGTGAGCAAAGGGTTCATGGTGCGGGGGCGTGGTGTACCGGAGTCGACAGCCCCTGCAACTCGAGCATCACCTTGCGGGTGCGCAGCAACGGGCCGCCGAGATGATAGTGAAGCAAAGCGCGCAAGGCGTGGCGCCACTCGGGCAGGTTTTTCGAGCAGGCGTGCGCCACGGCTTGCAAGCTGCCGTGCAGCAGCGCGGCCTGCACACCGATCAGGGCCGACCCGGGCAGCCCCGGCTCACCCGGACGCGCCCTCGCCACGCCGGCCTCGGGCAGCACCGCGTAGCGGGTGTCGGCGGCCAGCGATTCGAGCGTGGTCGTGACCTGACTCAGATCGGGCAGCACGCCTGTTTGCTGCAACAAGGTGATCTCGAAGGCACGCAGGGCCGACTGCACCGACGATTCGTCGCCACCGGCCAGCGCCGGCAGCGTGGCGGCATAGGCGTCGAACAGCGCCGCATGGGCGTCGTGGCGGGCCAGCAGCTTCATCAACAGCTCGTTGAGGTAGAAGCCGCTGAAAAGCGCCGCGCCGGTCAGCATCGCCGCACCGCCGGCCCAGTCGGCGCTGCGCAGGGTTTGCACCTCGCGTCCGGAGGCCGCGCCTTCGATCGCATCGACCTTCGGCGCGCGCCCCAGCGCGATGTGCAGTCGCTGAAACGGCAGCAGCACCGAGCGCAGTTGCGAATAGGGCCGCTTGGCGCCCTTCGCCGCGACGATCAGCCGGCCCTGCTCGCGGGTGAACACATCGAGGATCAGGCTCGATTCGCTCCAGTCGTAGCGGTGCAGCACGTAGGCCGTGAGCACCGACGGGGGACGGCGGGAAGTGGCCACCGGGCGCGATCAGGCCGGCCGCGCAAACGAGGCGGCCGAGCGCTCACTCGTAGCCATAGCTGCGCAGGTGTTCCTCGTCGTCAGCCCAGCCTGAGCGCACCTTGACCCAGATCTCGAGGAACACCTTGGCGTCCATCAACTTTTCAAGCTCCTGGCGTGCTTCGCTGCCGATGCGCTTCAAGCGCTCGCCATTGCCGCCGATGACCATGCCCTTGTGGGCCTCGCGCTCGACCACGATGCTCGCGGCGATGCGGCGCAGCCGGCCTTCTTCCTCGAACTTGTCGATGATCACCGTGGAGGTGTAGGGCAACTCGTCGCCCATCAGCCGGAAGAGCTTCTCGCGGATGATCTCGCTGGCCAGGAAGCGGTCGCTGCGGTCGGTCAGCGCGTCTTGTTCGTAGAACCAGGGTTGCGTGGGCAGGTAGGGCTCGATGATGCCCAGCAGCCTTTGCACGTCGGCGTCCTTCTTGGCCGTCAGCGGCACGAACTCTGCGAAGGCGTGGCGGTCCTGCATGCCCTTGAGCCAAGGCGCGAGTTCGGCGCGGCGATGCACCGCATCGAGCTTGTTGGCGATCAGGAACACCGGCTTGGCATATTCGCCCGACGGCATCAGCGACAGCACCTTGGCGTCGTCCAGCCCGAAGCGGCCGGCCTCGACCACGAACAGCACCACGTCCACATCGGACAGCACGCTGTGCACGGTCTTGTTGAGCGTGCGGTTCAAGGCCGCGGCGTAGCGCGTCTGGAACCCCGGGGTGTCCACGAAGACAAACTGCGTCGCACCGGTGGTGCGGATGCCGGTGATCCGGTGCCGCGTGGTTTGCGCCTTGCTGGAGGTGATGCTGACCTTCTGACCGACCAGGGCGTTGAGCAAGGTGCTCTTGCCCACGTTGGGCCGCCCGACGATGGCCACCAGTCCGCAGCGTTGCGCGGCGGGCTCGTGGCCAGCGGTAGTTTCATCAACGTCGGTCATGGGCAGCATTCATGGTTGGGCCTTCAAAGAACGGTGGATCAAAGAACATCAGGCGCGCAAGGTGGCACCGGGCTTGTCGGTCGCCTTGAGCACATCGAGCATGCGGCGGGCGGCCTCCTGTTCGGCAAGACGGCGCGAACGCCCCTCGCCGCTGTGTTTCAGACTCAGCGCCGGCACCTCGCACTCGACCTCGAAGGTCTGTGCATGGGCCTGACCACGCGTGGCGCTGATGCGGTAGCTCGGCACCGGCAGGCGGCGCGCCTGCAGCAGTTCCTGCAACTCGGTCTTGGCATCCTTGGTCCAGCTGCCGATATCGGTGGAGTTGATCACATCGCCGAACAGGCGCTCCACCAGCGCACGGGCCGCGGCAAATCCGCCATCGACGAACGTCGCTCCGATGACCGCCTCGAGCGCATCGGCCAGGATCGATGCGCGCTGCGCGCCACCGCCGCGCGCCTCGCCTTCACTGAGGCGCAGCGCTTCGGGAAACCCGTGACGCAGCGCCACCTTGTGCAGGCTGTCTTCGCGCACCAAGTGGGCACGAACGCGGGTCAGATCACCCTCGTCACAACCGGCAAACCGCTCGAACAACAAACTGGACACCGCCAGACTCAGCACGGCATCGCCCAGAAACTCGAGTCGCTCGTTGTGATCTGCGCTGAAGCTGCGGTGAGTGACTGCCAGCGCCAGCAACGCCGGATCCGCAAACGAGTGCCCCAGGTTTTGTTGCAGCGCTTGAATGCGAGGGTCCATGGGGGAGCGGCGATCGAGTCGGACGGGGATGCTCTCGGGCGTCAGGGAGAGCGCCCTTCGTACTTGATGAGCAGGAACACCGGGCTCATGATCTCGATCTCCTTGTCGTAGGCAAATCGCACCACGACCCGGTCGTTTTCCTTGGTGATGTCGAGATCCTTGGAGGTGATCGACTGGATGGAGTACTCGATCTCCTTTTGCCGCTCGAAGACCGTGCGTATGCCGGCCACGGTGTTGCCGCCCTCGATGGCCGCCTTGTTGACGGCCTTCTTGATGGTGAAGAACTCGTTGACCGTGGGCAGCACGCGCATGCCCAGCAGCGCCACGAAGCCCACGACGACCGCCCAGAACAGCATACCGAACAGGGAAACTCCCCGCTGCGTGCGAAATCCCTTCAATCGCTCAGGTGTCATGGCTTCGTGCTTCACAACTCAGTCACAGGTCAACGGTAAGTCCTGACCCATTTTGCGCGCTGACGCGGCTCACTGGAAGGCGCCGATGCGCTTGACGTTACCGAAATTCATCCACACGAAAAACGCCTTGCCAACGATGTTCGCGTCGGGAACGAAGCCCCAGAACCGCGAGTCCTCGGAGTTGTCGCGGTTGTCGCCCATCATGAAGTAGTGCCCCGGCGGCACCTTGCAGGTGATGCCCTCGGCGTTGTAGACACAGTTCTCGCTGAACGGAAACGGCGCGATCTGGCGCAAGAACATCTCCCGCGAGCGGTCGACCAGAATTTGGTGCTTGAGCGTGCCGAGGTCTTCGGTGAACTGCGCTGAGTAGCGCAAGCTGTCCTCGTTGTAGAAATCAGGCAAGGCCTGGGTTGGTGCCAGCACACCGTTGAGGTACAGCTGCTGATGGCGATAGGCCACCTCGTCGCCGGGCACGCCCACCACCCGCTTGATGTAGTCGATGCGAGGGTCCTTCGGGTAGCGAAACACCATCACGTCGCCGCGTTGCGGGTCGTGGAAGGGGATGATCTTCTGATTGATGACCGGCAGCCGCACCCCGTAGTGAAACTTGTTCACGAGGATCAGGTCGCCCACCAGCAGCGTCGGGATCATCGAGCCCGACGGAATCTTGAAGGGCTCGAACAGGAACGATCGCAGCAGGAACACCGCCAAGATCACCGGGAACAGACCGGCCGTCCAGTCCAGCCACCACGGCTGGGCCAGCAATGCTGCCCGAGCCGGACCGAAATCTTCATCGACGCGGGTGATGCCCTGATCGGCCAGTTGACGGCGCCGCACATCGGCTTGAGCCGCCAGCGTGGCAACCGTGGCGACACGCTGGGGTGCGAAGTGGTAGCGCTCGAGCAGCCAGTACACCATCGTGATCAGCGTGAGCACCAGCAGCAGCGCCGAGAAATTGCCGCTCCACTCGCCGAGGAACCAGCCACCCAGGAAAACAATCAGGCAGCCGTAGAGCACACCGGTCAACTTGCTCATCAATCTTCCACTTGGAGAATGGCCAGGAAGGCCTCTTGGGGCACTTCCACCGAACCGATCTGCTTCATGCGCTTTTTGCCCGCTTTTTGCTTGTCGAGCAACTTGCGCTTGCGCGAGACATCGCCGCCGTAGCACTTGGCGATCACGTTCTTGCGGAGGGCCTTGATTGTCTCACGCGCGATGATGTTGGCCCCGATGGCCGCCTGGATCGCGACGTCGTACTGCTGGCGTGAAATCAGCTCGCGCATCTTGGCCACCACCGCCCGGCTGCGGTACTGGCTCTGGGCACGGTGCACGATGATCGACAGCGCATCGACCTTGTCGCCGTTGAGCAAGATGTCGACCTTGACCACGTCGGATGCGCGGTATTCCTTGAACTCGTAGTCCATCGACGCATAACCGCGCGACACGCTCTTGAGCTTGTCGAAGAAGTCCAGCACGATCTCGGCGAGCGGCATCTCGTAGGTCAGCATCACCTGACGGCCGTGATAGGCCATGTTGAGCTGGTTGCCACGCTTCTGATTGGCCAGCGTCATCACCGGACCGACGTAGTCCTGCGGCATGTACAGATGCACGGTGACGATCGGCTCGCGGATCTCGGCGATGCGGCCGAGATCGGGCATCTTGGACGGGTTGTCGACCTGGACCACTTCCTGGTTGCCCAGTTCAACCTGATAGACCACGCTGGGCGCGGTGGTGATGAGGTCCTGGTCGAACTCGCGCTCGAGCCGCTCCTGCACGATCTCCATGTGCAGCAGACCCAGAAATCCGCAGCGAAATCCAAACCCCAACGCCTGACTCACCTCGGGTTCGTAGCGCAGCGACGAGTCGTTGAGCTTGAGCTTTTCGAGCGCGTCGCGCAGCTGGTCGTATTCGCTGGCCTCGGTCGGGTACAGGCCGGCGAAGACCTGCGGCTGGATTTCCTTGAACCCGGGCAACGCCTCGGTGGCCGGACCGCGGTTGTTGGGCAGCTTCTTTTCGATCGTGATGGTGTCGCCGACCTTGGCCGCCTGGAGTTCCTTGATGCCGGCGATGATGAAACCCACCTCCCCCGCGCGCAGTGCATCGCGCGGCATCGACTTGGGCGTGAACACGCCCAGGCTTTCCGCCGCGTACACGGTGTTGGTCGCCATCATCTTGAAGCGCTCGCCGCGGCGCAGTTCGCCGTCGACCACGCGCACGAGCATCACCACGCCCACGTAGTTGTCGAACCACGAGTCGACGATCATGGCGCGCAAGGGCGCGTCGGGCTGGCCCTTGGGCGGCGGGATGCGCACGATGACCGCCTCGAGGATGTCGTCGATACCCAGGCCCGTCTTGGCGCTGCAGGGTATCGCCTGACTGGCATCGATGCCGATGACGTCCTCGATTTCTTCCCTGGCCCGCTCGGGATCGGCCTGCGGCAAGTCCATCTTGTTGAGCACCGGCACCACATCGACGCCCAATTCGAGCGCGGTGTAGCAATTGGCCACGGTCTGGGCTTCCACGCCCTGGCTGGCATCGACCACCAGCAGCGCGCCCTCGCAGGCCGACAGCGAGCGGCTCACCTCGTAGGAAAAGTCGACGTGCCCGGGCGTGTCGATCAGGTTGAGCTGATACGTCTGCCCGTCGCGCGCGACGTAGGTGAGTGCCGCGGTCTGCGCCTTGATGGTGATGCCGCGCTCACGCTCGATGTCCATCGAGTCGAGCACCTGCGCTTCCATCTCGCGATCGCTCAGGCCGCCGCAGCGCTGTATCAGCCGGTCTGCCAGCGTCGACTTGCCGTGATCGATGTGCGCGATGATGGAAAAATTTCGGATGTGATCCATGACCTGCCGCGTTCAATTCTTGTGAGCCAGGTCGCCAAAGACTCAACGGCGAAGCCGTTGTGGCGAGTGCTCGTCAGTTGCAACGCCGTGACGACTTGCGTGCTGCGCTGAACCTAAAAAAAAGGCACGTCGAACGATTGACGCGCCTTCCAACAAAAACGTTTGGCAACTGCTTGTTGGGATTTCATTGTAGCCAAAAGCCCAGCCGGAGCACCCGGTCCGCCTGCGATTCGTCGCCGTTGCACGGTCCCAACAAAAACCATACGCACAGGTTATCCACAGGTTTTTCCGGGTGCTTTTCAGGCCACCCCTGAAGAAAATCTCAGCGCGCCGGACGAATCACTATGTAGTTGACCCAGTCGCCGCGCTTGATCAGCGCAGTCACCGGCTTGTCCTTGTCGAGCTTGGCGACCACCGATTCGAACTGCTTGGTGCCGGCAACTTCCGTGTTGTCGAGCGACAGGATCACATCGCCCTCGCGGATGCCGGCGCGCGCAGCGATCCCTTCGGCCGCCTCGACCTTCACGCCGCCCTTGACCTTCAGTTCGCGCTTTTGGGCGTCGTTCAGCTCGGACACCACCAAGCCCAGCAGGCTGACCACCGGCGGTGCCTTGGAACCGGAGCGCTCCGAGGTCGCGGCAGCTCGATCGGACTCCAGTTCGACCACGGTCACGTTGAACTCGCGGGTGCTGCCGCGGCGAAACACCTGGAGCGTCGACTTGGTGCCCGGCTTCACACTGCCCACGATGCGGGGCAGGTCACCGGCCTTGTCGATCGCTCGGCCATCGAACCTGGTGATGATGTCGCCAGCCTCGACGCCCGCCTTGTCTGCCGGCCCGCCCGACTCGACGCTGCGCACCAGCGCTCCACCGGGCTTGCCCAGTCCGATCGACTCGGCAACCTCCTTGGTCACCTGATCGATCTGCACGCCGATGCGCCCTCGAATCACGCGCCCGCTGGACCTGAGTTGGTCAGACACGCGGGTGGCTTCGTCGATGGGGATGGCGAACGAGATGCCCATGAAGCCGCCCGAGCGGCTGTAGATCTGCGAATTGATGCCGACCACCTCACCGCGCATGTTGATCAACGGGCCACCGGAGTTGCCGGGGTTGATGGCCACATCGGTTTGAATGAACGGCAGGAAGTCGCCGGTGTCGCGCGCCTTGGCGCTGACGATGCCCGCGGTGACGGTGTTCTCGAGGCCGAACGGCGAGCCGATGGCGATCACCCACTCGCCCACCTTCAACCGGCTCACGTCACCCAGCCGAACGGCGGGCAGGCCGTTGGCCTCGATCTTGACGATCGCCACGTCGGTGCGCTTGTCCGCGCCGATGACACGCGCCTTGAATTCACGCTTGTCGGTGAGCGTGACGAAGACCTCGTCAGCGCCCTCGATCACATGGGCATTGGTCATCACGAAGCCGTCGGCGTTCAGGATGAAGCCGGAGCCCACCCCACGCTGCTGCGACTCGCCATCAGGCTGCGGTGAGCGCGGTGGCGGCGCGCGGCGCGGGTTTTGGGGTTGATTCGGAAGGGGCATGCCGAAGCGCTTGAAGAATTCGAGCATGTCTTCATCGAACTCGGGAGCTCCATTGCCGCGAGGAGGTCGCAGTTTTTCGGTCGTTCGGATATTGACCACCGACGGGCCGACGCTCTCGACGAGCGCCGTGAAGTCCGGCAGGGTCTGTGCATGCGCGGGGGCGGGAGCCATCAGCCCCAAGTAGAAGGCCAAGACCAACAACCCGGCGATCAACGCCGTTTGGAGTCGTTCGGGCACAGCCCGGACCGGGCTGCAAAAGAGGCGTGACGAGATGACGGAGTGGTTCTGAGTCTGCATGTTGATTTCTCTTGCCAAGGAAAAAAATCTCGGGCCACCGAGGCGGCTATTTCTTGCGTTCAAGCGCGAGGGTGAAAGCGCGCAGGGTCACGGCGGGTACGTCGCCCACGACTGTGAGCCAGAAGTCACCCCGGCGACTCATCAAGGTTTGCGTGGGGCCCGCCGAAGCGAGCATCGGGTGCAGGTGCCTGCCTTCGTCGTAAGGCTCGATGAAGACAGACACGTAGGTGATGCCATCGGAGAACACCGCATGCACCGCCGTCGTCGGAGGGTGCTTGGCGTCGGCGCTCAGAGCCGCCCCCAGCGGTCGGCGAAAACAGTTCAGCGGCTTGAAGCCGGCAACGAGCTTGCGCAACTCCCACCCTTCGGTGTCGAGTTGGGTGGGCTGCAACTGCAGCTTGATCACCCGGTAGCCTGCGGGCGTTCGCATCGGCTGCAAAACCATCTCGGGATGCGAGCGCACGCCAATCAGCACATCGGAGAAAGCGGAAACCTCGAGCACCTCGCCGCGCTCATTGAGAACCTCGGCGCGCAGCAGCAGGCCGGTTTGCCGGTCGGACCACAGGCGATAGCCATAGCGAAATTCGTCGCGTGGCCTGAGCAGCAGCACATTGGCATCGTGGCCGGCCGCCCGCTCGGGCCCCAGAACCTGCACGTCGTAGAACTCGGCGATCCGATCATCACCACCGAGCAGCAGCGACGGGAACGAGGTCACCAGATCGCGCTGCTCGACCAGCGCCACCCGGTTCAGGGGCCACAGCGTATGCACCTCGCTGTTGTGCCGCAGCACATGACGCGCCTGCCCATCCAGCGGCTCGATCCACTCGAACTGGTCGGCACCCTCGAAGAAATGGGAGATCCGTGCGCTCGAGACAACTCCCGCCGCGCTGACGACGAAGGTGCCCTGATAGTTGCGCTGGCTGGCGGCGTCGTGGATGCGCATCAGCCACTCGCGGACCTCGCGCGGCTCGATGGAAACACCGGGTTCGGCATGCGCACCGCACAGGGCCAAGGCCAGCGCACAACCCACGGCTGGCGAAACCCACCGTCGCACGATCGCGAATGGCCTCATGGTCTCAACGGGCGGGGACTTCGGCCACCGCGTTGCGCAAGAAGCCTGAGGTGGCCCCGAGCACGGTGCTGCCGGAAAACTGTTTGTGGGCGAGCAGGTAGCGGTCCAGTTGCGGATCCCGGATCACGTCACCGGTGGCGACGAACTCGGGCGACGAAGCCGCCCGCTCCCGCGAGGTCACCGCCATGGTCACCGGCGCAGAACTCGCGAGGGCTGACCGGGTCGACTCGGTGATGCCCGGCTGAGGGGCTTGGGTCACGACAACCAGCGCCCCGACCACCACCACGAACCCAGCGGCCACGGCAACGGGCGCCATCCAGCTTCGCCCGTTGGCGCGACGGCCTACCGCAGACGCAACCGTTGCGCGGCGAACATCCTCGATCAAGGGTGGCACAGGTTGCGGCGCCAGCACCACCGGCTCGCTGGCCAGGCGAGCACGCAGTTCAGCCAAGAAACGCGCGTCCCGCGGGATCGACGAGGCCAGATCCTCGGAGCGCATGACATCACCAATGACGTTGTACGCGTGCCAGGTCTCGCGCATCTGCGGGTCGTCCCGCCACGCCAGGCACGACTGACGAACCCCATCGCCAGACAACTCGCCATCGAGCAGCGCCGACAAGTCCTGCCGCCCGGGGGCCCCTGAATCGCCGTCGAAACCTGCCTGATCAGTCATGACACCACCCCCACTTCGATGAACGATACCCAGACCCAAACACCACTTGCGCCGCGCGTCATGCCGGCTACCAGCGCTCGCCTGCCCGGGTGCCCAGCAAGGGCCTCAACCGCACCGCGATCGCCTCGCGGGCCCGGAAAATCCTCGAACGCACCGTGCCGATAGGACAACCCATCAACTCGGCGATTTCCTCGTAACTCAAGCCCTCGATCTCCCGCAAGGTGATCGCCTGGCGCAGGTCGTCTGACAGCGCCTCAATGGCAGAGTTCACTGTCATCGCAATCTCTTTGCTGGCCAGCAAGGATTCCGGCGTCTCGCCGTCGGTTGACTCGTTCTCGGTGCGGGAAGTTTCATCGTCGTCATCGCGTGATGCGCGCGCCGATTCGGTCACCAGGATGTCGCGCTTCAAATCGCCCAGGGTTTTCTTGGCGGTGTTGACCGCGATGCGGTAGAGCCAGGTGTAGAACGCGCTCTCGCCCCTGAACTGCGGAATCGCACGGTAGGCGCGGATGAAGGTCTCCTGGGCAATGTCGGGCACCAGATCGACATCGCGCACCATGCGACCGATGAGCCGCTCGATGCGGCGCTGGTACTTGACCACGAGCATCTCGAAGGCTTTGACATCGCCTTGCTTGACGCGCTCGATCAGCGGCGCATCGGCATCGATCGAGGGCGTTCGCTCAATCAATTGGAGTCTGCCGCACGCGGGTCTGTGGAAGAGGCACGGTCAGCGCGACTGCAATGAACCGCACAACGCAAGGCGTGCCAGTCGGTCGGCAGGCCACGCCGTTGAACGGGCAACCACCGAGGGGTCATCGGGTTGCTGTCATCTTGCGACTCGAGTCTGAGCAACATGAAGCCCCCCAAATCGATGGGCGCCCGAACTCGCCAAGGCCCATCTTCTTGATCCGTGTCGCCCTGGCTTGCGCAGTACCAGTGCCGTGCATCCCAACGCAGATAAACCGGGAGCCACCTGAAGCACGCTCCCAAGCCCACAACCGAGGCGACGGTGAAACACCCCACCAGCCACTCGCACCACAGCGCGAGGCCGGCGTGGTCGCTGCCCCACCAGGCGCCAGCAACCAGCAAGACAAGAGCACCGAGACCCGCCAGCAGCGCGTTCCAGGCATCGAAACGCTCAACTTTCACCCGAATTGGTGGGGCCGCCCGCATGCGATGCGCGAGAACGCGCCGTCAAACGCGCTTGAAAACGAGTGTGCCGTTGGTACCGCCAAAGCCGAAATTATTCTTGGCCGCGTACTCGATGTTCATCTCGCGCGCCGTGTTGGCGCAGTAGTCGAGATCACAGTCCGGGTCTTGATTGAAGATGTTGATGGTCGGCGGGGACACCTGATGGAGCACCGACAGGGCGGTGAACACCGACTCAATACCACCGGCACCGCCCAGCAGGTGACCCGTCATCGACTTGGTGGAATTCACCACAAGCCGTTTCGCGTGATCACCAAAAGCAAGCTTGATGGCGTTGGTTTCGTTGACGTCACCCAGCGGCGTCGACGTGCCGTGAGCGTTGAGGTACTGAACCTGATCTGCGTCGATCTGAGCGTTGCGCAGCGCCGCACGCATGGCGCGCTTCGGGCCGTCCACACTCGGAGCGGTCATGTGATGCGCGTCGGCGCCCATGCCGAACCCGACGAGTTCGGCGTAAATCTTGGCGCCGCGGCGTTTGGCGTGCTCGTACTCCTCGAGCACCATGACGCCGGAGCCCTCGCCGAGCACGAAACCGTCCCGATCCTTGTCCCAAGGCCGCGATGCGGTGGTCGGATCGTCGTTCCTTGTGGACAGAGCCCGCGCAGCCGCAAAGCCGCCAACACCCAGCGGAGACACCGTGGATTCGGCGCCGCCAGCGACCATGACGTCGACATCGCCGTACTCGATCAGACGCCCTGCCTGACCGATGCAATGAAGGCCCGTGGTGCATGCGGTCACGATCGCCAGATTGGGGCCCTGGAATCCAAACTTGATCGACAAGTGCCCGGAGATCATGTTGATGATCGAGGCCGGCACGAAGAAAGGTGACACGCGGCGCGGGCCGCGAGCCACCAGTTCGGCGTGGGTGTCCTCGATCAGTGGCAAGCCGCCAATCCCCGAGCCCACCAGACAACCGATGCGCTCAGCTTGCTCCTCGGTCAGTTCGCCGTTGGTCTTCAGACCGGAATCCCTCACGGCCTGAATCGATGCCGCCATCCCGTACTGCATGAACATGTCCATGTGCCGGGCTTCCTTGGCAGGGAAGTAATCCTCCACATTGAAGTTCTTCACCTCGCCGGCAAACCGGCAGGCGAAATCAGTCGCATCAAAGCGGGTGATGTTGGCAATTCCGGAACGGCCGGAAACCAAATTGGCCCAAGCCTCGTCCAGGCTGTTGCCCACAGGGCTGATCAGCCCCATGCCTGTGACGACCACACGCCTGCGGCTCACCAGCGCATCCTGCAAAGGACGCGGCTGCCCGCACACAGAAGGCCGGCTTCGAGCCGATGGAAGTGCATACCGGGAGCGATGTACGTCAAGCTTTTTGGTGCTTCAGGGCGTAGTCGATAGCCAACTGCACCGTGGTGATCTTCTCAGCCTCTTCATCGGGAATCTCGATGCCAAACTCGTCCTCGAGGGCCATCACCAGTTCCACGGTGTCAAGCGAGTCTGCACCCAGATCGGCGACGAAGGCCTTTTCATTGGACACGTCGGATTCGGGCACGCCGAGTTGCTCGGCAACGATCTTCTTGACACGGGATTCGATATCGCTCATGACTCCTCCAGGAGTGTTGTCTGAAACAGCCCGGGATTCTAAAGGTTGCACCGCGTCGATTCACCGACTTGGCGCACCCTTCAACCGGCCGGGCAGGTCCGGTGGATTGATGTATGAAAAAGGAACAGCGTCAGTTCATGAACATGCCGCCGTTGACATGCAACTCTGTTCCCGTGATATATGCGGCGCCCGCCGAGACAAGAAATGCCACCGCTTGCGCCACGTCATCGACGCTGCCAAGTCGGCCCAAAGGAATCTGCGCCAGCAACGCCGATTTTTGACCATCGGCAAGCGCATCGGTCATGTCAGTGGCGATGAAGCCTGGAGCGACGCAGTTCACGGTGATGCCTCGGCTACCGAGTTCACGTGCGAGCGATCGAGTCAGACCCGCCACACCGGCCTTGGCTGCAGCGTAGTTGGCCTGACCGGCATTGCCACTCGCCCCCACCACCGACGTGATGTTGACGATGCGACCCTGCCTTTGCTTGATCATGGGGCGAATGGCCGCGCGGCTGAGGCGAAACACGGCCGTGAGGTTCGTGTCGATCACCGCATCCCAATCGGCGTCTTTCATGCGCATGGCCAGGTTGTCGCGCGTGATGCCCGCGTTGTTCACCAGCACGTGCAGCGCGCCATGCTCCTTGAGGATTGCGTCAAACGTGCTCTCGACGCCAGCGGTGTCGTTCACATCGAGGCACGCGCCACGGCAGCCAGCGTAGTCCGCCAGGGACGCGTCAATGGAGAGAGCGCCCGCCTCGGTCGTCGCGGTACCAATCACGATCGAGCCTCGCTTGGCGAGTTCAAGCGCAATAGCTCGCCCGATACCGCGCGATGCGCCGGTCACGAGGGCCACTTCCCGGCCATTGTTTTGTGC
>CANFXR010000061.1 GCA_947451035.1 Burkholderiales bacterium | reverse complement strand
GATGGCCGCGCGCATGGCCTTGGCCCTTTCGCGCGCCTCCTGCTCGGCCTGCTCATCGGCCGTCAGGACGGGGCTGCGGATTTCACGTGTCGACCCGTCAGTATTGAGCACACGGTGCTCGCGGGCCAGGCATTCGGCGATCGGGCGATCCGATGTGATGTGCTTGCCGTTGGCGTCGACACAGGCGTAGATCGGCGACGCTTGCACGGCCAAAGTCCAGGTGACCAGGGCCAGACCGCACGCTGCAGCAAGACTCGCGCGGTGCGCCCGGCGGTCAGACACCGTAGCGTTCCCGGTAGCGCGACACCGCCTCGGCGTGCGCTGCGAGCGCGGGAGCCTCGGTCGACTGCAGCACGCCCAACAAGTCGGCCAGCGTCGCGATGGCGCACACCGGCAAGCCGAGTTGCTGCTGCACGAACTGCACCGCCGACTCGGTGGCGTCGTCGGTGGCGCGCTCCTGGCGGTCCAGCGCGATGGTCACCGCGCTGGGCACACCGCCGGCGGCCTGGATCAGACCGATCGACTCGCGCACCGAGGTGCCTGCCGAGATGACGTCATCGATGATCAGCACCCGACCGCGCACAGGCGCGCCCACCAGGGTGCCGCCCTCGCCATGGTCCTTGGCCTCCTTGCGGTTGTAGGCGTACGGCACGTTCACGCCCAGCCGCGCCAGCTCGACGGCCACGGCCGCCGCCAGCACGATGCCCTTATAGGCGGGGCCGAACAGCATGTCGAACTGCAGCTCGCCAGACTCGCGAGCCTGCAGCAAGCGCCGTGCATAAAATTCGGCAAGGCGGCCAAGCTTGGCGCCATCGTCGAAGAGACCGGCGTTGAAGAAGTACGGCGACAGCCGTCCGGCCTTGGTCTTGAACTCCCCGAACCGCAACACCCCGGCCTCGAGCGAGAACGCCACGAAGTCGCGGGCCAGCTCGTCGGTGTTTGCGGCAACGCACCCCGTTGGGCTCATCTGAGGAATCCTGTGCTTCGTCTGGTCACGTTGAATCTGAACGGCATCCGCTCGGCGGCCACCAAGGGCTTCGAGGCCTGGGCCGCTGAGGCGAAGCCCGATTTTATGGGCGTGCAGGAGGTCAAGGCGCAGGCCGACACCGTGCTCGGGCGCTTCGAGCAGGTCGCCGGCATGACCGGTTACTTTCATTACGCGCAGAAAAAGGGCTACTCGGGCGTGGGCGTTTACACGCGACACCAGCCCAGCGAAGTCATCACCGGCATCGGCAACGCCGAGTTCGATGACGAAGGCCGCTGGGTCGAACTGCGCTTCGACGACGCCAGCCGGCCCGAGTTTCCGCGCTTCAGCGTGATCAGCTGCTACTTCCCGAGTGGCAGCAGTGGCGAAGAGCGGCAGCAGGCCAAGTTCAGATTTCTGGCGCTGATCGAGCCGCACCTCCAGCGGCTGCGCGCAGAGCGCGAATTCGTTTTGCTGGGCGACATCAACATCGCCCACAAGGAAATCGACCTCAAGAACTGGAAGGGCAACCTCAAGAACAGCGGCTTCCTGCCCGAAGAGCGTGCCTGGATGACGCGGCTTCTCGATGCCGAGGCAGGTGGTGGGCTGGTCGACGTGTTTCGCCAACTCGATCCCAACCCAGAGCGATACACCTGGTGGAGCAACCGCGGACAAGCGTGGGCCAAGAACGTGGGCTGGCGCATCGACTACCAGCTGGCCACCCCGGGCATCGCGGCACGCGCACGCCGAACCGACATCCACCTCGAGCCGAGGTTTTCAGACCATGCGCCGCTGACGGTCGATTACGACTTCACGCTGTGAGGTCGGGGCTGATGCGGTAGGCTTTTGCAGCGCTTGACCGGCGTCGGTCATACAGTCCACGGACTGACAGCCGCTGCGCAGCGCAAAAGCCCGAATCTCGCTGGATCAGCGCCCTTTGTCCGACCCACTCCACCCAAGAAACGTCTCATTGAAAACCATGCAGTCCGTTCAAGAAGTTGAGCTGCAGCTTTCCGGGGCTCAGTCTGATGCGCTGGTCAAAAGCATCGGCATTCCGCCACGCCCGGCTGTGTTGCTGGAGCTGGAAAAAGAGATCGCCAAGGAAGACCCCGACCTGCGCCACGTGGCCCGACTGGTGGCCGGCGATGTGGCGCTGACCGCCGCCATGCTGCGCACCGTCAACTCGCCCGCCTTTGGCCTGAAGCGGCCCTGCGAGACCTTCGCGCAAGCCGTCGCTATGCTGGGCATCCAGCCGCTGAGCGCGCTCATCACCGACTTGATGGTGCGCCGGGTGCTGCGCACCGACGGCCCGCAACTCACGCGCTTCTGGGACGTGTCGGGCAAGCGCTCCTATGCGCTGGCACGACTGTCACGCAACATGGGCGACGTGGCTCCCGACGTGGGGCAGTCGTTCGGGCTGTTTTGCGACGTGGGCATCCCGTTGATGATGCAGCGCTTCCCCGAATACGGAAAAACACTCAAGGCCTGCAACGACGAGCCCGAGCGAAGCTTCACCGCCATCGAGCATGAGCAGCACCAGGCCGACCACGCCCTCATCGGCGGCATGATGGCGCGCAGCTGGGGCGTGTCGAAAACCGTGTGTCTGGCGATCCGGCTGCACCACGACTATTCGATCTTCCAGAACCCGGACATGCCGCACGATGTCTGCCAGCTGGTGGCCATGGGCTTGCTGGCCGAGCTGGCCATCCAGCGCTTTGCGGGCCTCAACCACAGCTCCGAGTGGGACAAGGGCAGCGACCTTGCCATCGGCTCACTGATGCTGACCGACCAGGACGTGGAAGACTGGGTCGACAAACTGCTGGACGACTTCTCTTCAGGCAAAGCCTGATCTTCCGTTCGCGTCCCAGCTGCCCCCGCGCGGCGGACACCACCAACGACCCCTCGACCTGAACCTGCCATGTCCCTCGAAACGCTCGAATTCGAAACCGCCCCGAACCCCACCGCCAGCGTGATCGTGCTGCACGGACTGGGCGCCGATGGCAATGACTTCGTGCCCATCGCCGAGGCGCTCGAGCTGGACCCGGTCGGCCCGGTGCGCTTCGTGTTTCCGCACGCGCCGGTGCGCCCGGTCACCATCAACGGCGGCATGTCGATGCGCGCCTGGTACGACATCCGGCAGGCCGATCTGGGCCGCCAGGAAGACGAAGACGGGCTGCGCGAGTCGCACCTGGACATCGAGGCCCTGATCGCCAGCGAGCGCGAGCGCGGCGTGGCGGCCTCGCGCATCGTGCTGATGGGTTTTTCGCAAGGCTGCGCGATGACGCTGCTCACCGGCTTGCGCCACACCGAGCGGCTGGCCGGGCTGGTGGGTCTGTCGGGCTACCTGCCGCTGGCCGACACCACCGCGTCCGAGCGCAGCAACGCGAGCGCCGGCTTGCCGATCTTTCTGGCGCACGGCCGCGCCGACCCGGTGATTCCGCTGGCGCGTGCCAGCGCCTCGCGCGAGGCGCTGCAGGCCCTGGGCTGCGATGTCGAGTGGCACGAGTACGCGATGCCGCACTCGGTGTGTCCGCAGGAAGTGGTTGATCTAAACCGCTGGATGCTGCGCGTTCTGGGCTGAGGCTCAAGCGCTGCTGAGTCAGCGAGGGCGATCAGCCGGCGCGATCTGCGGGGGCGCTCGGCTTGGGCGGCGAGAAGCGTTTGGTCGGTTTGTCGGCCCGGGCGTACAAGCCCTCGACGGCAGGAATGTTGGCCTCGAGATCGCGGATGCGGGTGGCGCCCGCCGGGTGGGTCGACAGCCACTGCGGCGGCGCGCCCTTGCTGGCCGAACCCATCTTCTGCCACAGCGACACGCCGGCACGTGGCTCGTAGCCGGCGCGTGCCGACAGGTCAAGTCCAATCTTGTCGGCCTCGGATTCGTCGTTGCGGCCGAACTTCAGCGTGAGCAACTCGCCACCCTTGTCGGCGAGGAAGCGGCCGCCTCCACCCAGCCCGAGCAGGGCCGAGCCGATCTCGATCACGCCGCGGGTGGCCGCCGACTTGCCCATGCGCTCGCGGGCGTGTTCGCGCAAGGCATGCGCGATCTCGTGGCCCATCACCTGCGACACCTCGTCGTCGCTGAGCTGCAGTTGATCGAGGATCCCGTAATAAAAGGCAATCTTGCCGCCCGGCATGCAAAACGCGTTGATCTGCCGGCTGCCCAGCAGGTTGACCTCCCACTTCCAATTCGCCGCACGCGCCGTGCTGCGCAGGTTGGGCGAGTTGCTGAACGGGATCAGCCGCTGGGCGATGGCACGCAAGCGCACGAGTTGGGGGTGGTTGTCCGGCGCCAGGGCTTTTTGCTGCGCGGCCTGCTGCAGCATTTGCTTGTATTGCTGAGCGGCCGAGGCCTCGACCTCCTCGGCGGGCACCAGCTGCGACAGCGTGGAAGCCTCATCGACCTGCACGCCGTTTTGCGCCCAGGCGGGGATCACCGACGCGGCGGCCGCACCGGCAAGCGTCTGCGCAAAGCGCCGGCGCGAATGCAAGGCGCAGCCGCAGCCCGCGTGGTGCCAATGGCCCCAGATGGATTGCGTGTCGGGCTCGAACGGCGCGTGCGGGTCGAATTCAGTCGTCATGACAGTCTCGTGGGCTCGAAAGTGGGGCGGGCGGCTCAGTCGTCAGCGATGAGAGTGGCCGGGTCGACTTCAAGTTCAACCACCGCTGCGCGCAACCACCACAGCATGAGCAACGCCGGTGCGGCCAGCACGGTGGACACCACGAAGAACGCCGGCCAGCCGATGGATTCAGCCATCACCCCGGCCAGCGGCCCCACCCAGACACGGCCCACCGAGGCAAAAGCCGACAGCAAGGCGTACTGCGTGGCCGTGAAGCGCTGGTTGCACAGGCTCATCAGGAAGGCCACGAAGGCCGCGGTACCCATGCCACTCGACAGGTTCTCGACAGCAATCACCATCAGCAGCCCGCCGTCGATGTCGGTGGCGTGCGCCAGCCTCACGAAGCCCCAGTCAAATGCCGGCACCACCAGCCCGGGCCACACGCCCTTGCCGTTCACCGCCAGCCACCAAAAGCCCAGATTGCTCAGCATCTGCAGCACGCCGAACACCAGCAGCGAGCGCCACAGGCCCAGGCGCAGCATCAGCGCGCCGCCCAACAGCGCGCCGCCAATGGTCAACCACAGGCCGATCAGCTTGTTGACCACGCCGACTTCGGCGGGGCTGAACATCATCGACTTGAGCAGGAATGGCGTCATCAGCGATCCGGCGAAGGCGTCGCCCAGCTTGTAGAGCACGATGAACGCGAGAAACGCCGCCGCCCCGCGCTGCGAGAAATAGCTGCGCAAGCCGCTGAGCAGTGTCTCGAACCGCGCCGCGCGAGCCGCCCACGCCGCCAGCGGCAAGGTGAAAGCCAGACCCAGCATGAGCGCGAGCAGATCGATCCACTTGGTCTTGAGCGCCTCGGCCATCGTGCTGGCGTCGAACCACGGCGCGAGCAGCGTGCGGGCGATCGGCGGACCGAGCCGGTCGCTGACCACGAAGCCCACCGCCACCGCCACCAGCAGCGCGGCGAAGCCGATCAAATCCTGCCGCGCCACGCTGGAGCGGTCGCCCAGCGCACGCACGCGCGGCAGCACCAGCGCCGACAGCACCGCCGCGCCCGCCATCAGGCCTGCCATGAACCGGTAGACCGCCGGCCACGTCCAGCCGCCGCCCGGGCCGCTGACATTGGTCGGGTCAACCCAGATCAGCGCGATGCCGCCCGACAGCACCATCGCCAGGCGGTAGCCGAGCACGCTGAGCGATGAGCCCAGACCGCGCTCTCGCGCAGCGAGCAAATCGGTGCGGTAGGCGTCGATGACCACATCCTGCGAGGCCGCCACGAACGCCACCAGCACCGCCAGCAGCGCGAAAGCCTTGGTCGATGCGACCGGCGAGGTGTCGGCCATCCACAACAAGGCGCCGGCCAGCGCCAACTGCGTGAGCACCAGCCAGCCGCGTCGCCGTCCGAGCCACGGCAACTCGAAGCGATCCATGAGCGGCGCCCACAGGAACTTGAAGGTGTAGGGCAGCCCGACCAGGCTGAGAAAGCCGATGGTGGCCAGATCAAGCCCCTCGAGGCTCAACCAGGCCTGCATGGCCTGGCCGGTGAGCGCCAGCGGCAACCCCGAGGCAAAGCCGAGAAAGGTGACCGCGGCCAGACGGTGCAGCGCGGCGGCGTCGAAGCGGGTGGCGCCTGGCGTGCCTGAATGCACACCTTGATGGGGGTCGGTCATGCCGAATTCTAGGGATGGGGCTCGGCCGGAAGGCTCGACGCACTTCATCGAGAATTGACCCATGAACCTGACCCCACTGGCACTGCCGCCCAGCTTTTCGAGCGCCGACTTTCGAGCCGCGCTCGGCACCTTCGCCACCGGGGTGACCGTGATTACTGCATGCGACGAGAACGGCATTCGGGTGGGGCTGACCGCCAGCTCGTTCAATTCGGTCTCGCTCACGCCGCCGCTGGTGCTGTGGAGCCTGTCGCGCAACGCGTCGACGATGCCCGCCTTCAGCCGCGGCTCGCACTACGCGATCAACATCCTCGCGTCCGACCAGCGGCACATCGCCGAGCGCTTCGCAAGCAAGGATATCGACCGCTTCGAGGGCGTCGCCCTGCGAGAAGGGGCCCGCGGCGCGCCTGTCCTCGAAGGCGCGATGGCGGTGTTCGAGTGCTTCAACCGCAGCCAGTACGCCGAGGGCGACCACATCATCTTCGTGGGTGAAGTCGAGCACTGCCAGCGCCGCGAAGACGCGCAGCCGCTGATCTATCACGGCGGTCGCTTCTTCACCGAACTGCCGCTGTAGCAGCCGTGGGCGATCCGCCTGCCCGCGTGCCCGAGGCACCCACGCCCGTGAGCCCCTCCGACGGCAACGCCACCACGCAGGACGTGCACGCGCCGCCCGCCCCCACACTGGCTCAGGCACTGAGCTTTTGGCTGCGGCTGGGATGCATCAGCTTCGGCGGGCCGGCGGGTCAGATCGCGCTGATGCACACCGAGCTGGTTGAGCGGCGGCTCTGGATTTCCGAGGGGCGCTACCTGCACGCGCTCAATTACTGCATGCTGCTGCCCGGGCCCGAGGCGCAGCAACTCGCCACCTATCTCGGTTGGCTGCTGCACGGCACGCGCGGGGGCATCGCCGCGGGGGCGTTGTTTGTGCTGCCCTCGCTGGTGATCCTGATCGCACTGAGCTGGATCTACATGGCGCTGGGGCAAACGCCCGCCGTGGCCGGCGTGCTGTGGGGCATCAAGCCGGCCGTGACGGCCATCGTGCTGGCCGCGGCGTGGCGCATCGGCAAGCGGTCATTGAAAAACGCGGTGCTGTGGGCGATTGCGGCGGTGGCCTTTGCGGCCATCTACGTGTTTCACCTGCCGTTTCCGGTCATCGTCTTGTCTGCAGCGCTGGTTGGGCTTGTGGGCGCGCGCGCGGCGCCCGATCACTTCCGCTCCGGCGGCGGTCATGGCAGCCACAGCGCGCAGCGAGCGCGAGCCGTCATCGACGACGACACGCCGACACCCGAGCACGCGCGGTTCAGCCGACCCAGACTGCTGCGCCAGCTGGCCGTGGGGCTCGGGCTTTGGGTCGCCGCGATGGCCGCCGTGGTGGCCTGGGGCGGGTGGCAAGGCACGCTCGCGCAGATGGGCTGGTTCTTCACCAAGGCGGCGCTGCTGACCTTCGGTGGCGCCTATGCGGTGCTGCCTTACGTTGCGCAAGCGGCCGTGATGCAGCACGGCTGGCTGAGCGCACCACAGATGATCGACGGCCTGGCACTCGGTGAAACGACGCCCGGCCCGCTGATCATGGTGGTGGCCTTCGTCGCCTTCGTGGGCGGCTGGACGCAGCCGATGTTCGGCGCTGAGGCGGTCTTTCTGGCCGGTGTGGTGGCCGCCTGCGTGGCCACGTTCTTCACCTTCTTGCCGTCGTTCGTGTTCATCCTGGCCGGCGCCGCGCTGGTCGAGGCCACGCACGGTCAGCTGCGCTTCACCGCGCCGCTCGTGGCCATCACTGCAGCGGTGGTCGGCGTGATCGTCAACCTGGCCGTGTTCTTTGCCCAGCATGTGCTGTGGCCCGACGGCTTTACGGGCGCGTTTGCCTGGGCGAGTGCGCTGATCGGGCTGGCCAGTGCCGTGGCGCTGATGCGCTTTGAGGTCAGCGTGATGCGCGTGATCGGCGCGTGCGCCCTGATCGGGCTGGCGCGAGCGCTGCTGGCCTGAGGCCCGCGCCGGTCAGTCGGAGCGCTCTACCGCGCGTTCGATTTGCTGCTGAACGCGACGCGCACCGCGCAGCACGAGTTCGGGCTCGAGCTGCGCCTGCGGCGCCACCGCGGCCACCACCTCGTCAAGCGTGCCGGGGTCGGTCATCAGCGCATGAGCCACGGCCGACAAGACGCAAATGGACCGGCGCTGAATCTGTGCGGGCAACTCTCGCGTGACGTTGACCACGATGTGAAAGCGCACGCTGTGCACCGCCGCCGGAGCCAGGCCCCAGCTCTCGCACATGGCCGCGCCCAGCGCATCGTGACTGACACCGAACTCCTGGTGCTCGAGGAAGGCGAGTTCCTCATCGTTTTCAGCGTCGATCATCATCGACAGATACCGCTCTGCCGAGTGGCGAAACAGCACCGCCTTGCCGCACTCCTCGAACAGGCCGGCCGAGTGCGCAGCCCACGGGTCAACGCCAATGGCGTCACCGATGCGCCCCATCAACAAGCCGCGCACGGCCGCGCGCTCCCAAACGGCCGCGAGATCGGGCGCGCTGGAAAACACGGCGCGCAGTCCCATCTCGAAGGTGATGCCTGCGACCTCACGCGTGCCCAGATAAGAGATCGCCTGATGCACGCTTTGAACCCGCCCCGACAGTCCATAAAGTGACGAGTTGACGGCTTTCAGAACGGCTGCCGCAAGTGCCATGTCCGACTCGACCAGCGCACCGATTTGCTGCAGGTTCACATCACTGGCCGCCAGCAGCGACGACAACTTCACCAGCGACTCGGGCTGGGCCGGGATGTCGATGTTGAGCGCGCGGAGTTCTGGGGCGACAGGCATGGGGATCGAGCGTGCAAGGCTGTGGGTAGGTCGAATCGTAGTCCCGCGGCCGAGGTGCATTGCAACGAACAGGCGTCTTGGGGCCATCCAATTCATCCCCCCGGGCCACCTCGGCGGTTCACCCCGATCTGAAAAAACCGTCCCACGCAGTTTTCACGATCAGCAAGAACACGACGCACACGAACACGACACGCACGAACGGCGCTCCGTGGCGCAACGCAAGCCGGGTGCCGATCAGGCTGCCCATTACGTTTGCCAACGCCATCACCCCCGCCAGCTGCCACCAGACATGGCCCTTGGAAGCGAACAGGACCAGAGCCGCCGCGTTGGTCACGGTGTTGAGGAACTTGGCGCTGGCGCTGGCGTGCAAGAAGTCGAACCCGAGCAGCCGCACGAACAGAAACACCAGAAAACTCCCCGTGCCCGGGCCGAAGAACCCGTCGTAGGCCCCGACGATCACGCCCACGGCACTGGCCACGACGGCCTGCTTGCGTCCCTGGTAGCGCGGCGCATGAACCTGCCCGAAGTTCTTGCGGATCACCGTGTAGAGCAGCACGCCCAGCAAGACCACAGGCAGCGCCTTGCGGAAATAACCCGGGTCGATCACGGTCACGCACCATGCGCCTGCGGCACTGCCGACCAACGCCGAGAGCGCCGCCGGCCACAGGGCACTCCACGGCAACTGAACACGCCGTGCGTACTGCAGCGTGGCCCAGCCCGTACCCCAGATTGATGCGCCCTTGTTGGTGCCGAACAACGTCGCGGGCGCCGCGCCCGGAAAGGCCCCGAACAGCGCGGGCACCAGCACCAAGCCGCCTCCGCCGCCAATGGCGTCCACAAAGCCTGCGAACAACGATGCCAGGGTCAGGACGGCGAGTTCAAGCATCGGTGTGACGGCGCCGGGGCCGCCGGGAGTCGAGTGGGAAACCGGAATCCAAAAAGAAAAAGGCGCCGGGGATACCAGCGCCTTTCGATTTTGACTCAGACCGATGGTGCGGCCCGGTTATCGCGTCTGGAGGTGGTTGCCCCCTTTCGCAAATGATGTCTCCTCATCACCCCGCGAGGGAAGTCACCGCAAGGGTGCTTCCGCGAGAAGCCGGACTCTAGGGGTGTCACACCAACCCAGAAATTCGGGTTTTCCCTGCTGTTGCTGGAAGGCGATGAACCGGGAGTGCCGCTCCTCGCGTCGAGGCCTCACCTCCAACCCACAAGAATTGCGGGGGATACCTCCAAAACAACACTCCACGACCAACGTATTGGAGAAGCCTTTGCCCAAGATCGGATAATTCATCAATAATCCGAGTTCTATTGTCGGTAGCAGCGCCTTTGCTTGAATGGTTCAGGATAGGTTGAAGCTACACAGTTATTCTGTGTTTTCCGGAAGAAAGGCGCTCGAAATGGGCAACAAACTCTACGTTGGTAACCTCTCGTACAACGTACGTGACGAGGATCTGCAGCAAACCTTCGCGCAATTCGGCACCGTGTCGTCTGCCAAGGTGATGATGGACCGTGAAACCGGTCGCTCCAAGGGCTTCGGCTTTGTGGAAATGGGCTCTGACGCGGAAGCGCAAGCCGCCATCGATGGCATGAATGGCCAGCAAATGGACGGGCGTGCACTTGTGGTCAATGAAGCGCGTCCCCGTGAAGAGCGTCCAGGCGGCTTCGGCGGCGGCGGCGGTCGTTCCGGCGGCGGTGGCTTCGGCGGCGGCGGCGGTGGCGGCTATGGTGGCGGTGGCGGCGGCGCAGGTCGTTCCGGCGGCGGTGGCGGCTTCGGCGGCTCCGGTGGTGGCGGCTACGGCGGTGGTGGCGGTGGCCGCTCCGGTGGCGGTGGTGGTGGCGGCTACGGCGGTGGTGGCGGTGGCCGCTCCGGTGGTGGTGGCGGCGGCTACGGCGGTGGTGGCGGTGGCCGCTCCGGTGGTGGCGGCTACTGATCAGCCCCCCAGCCCGACGAGCCGGTTGAAATCCCCGGCTTGAGCTGAACCCAACGGCTGCACCCTTCGGTGCGGCCGTTTTCGTTTGTGTGGCGTTTGTACGGCGCTATTCGCCCCGGCGGTGTTTTCGCCCCCGCCCCTGAAATGCCCGATCGAACAGCGCATCCGGCAACACCTTGAGCAACTTGGCCACGAGCCCCATTTGCCACGGGATCACCCGGTGGCTGGCGCCTCGCTCAATGGCGCGAAACGCGCTGTCGGCAAAGGCCTGGGGCGGCATCAAGAACGGCATGGGATAGCGGTTGCGGCGCGTGAGCGGGGTGTCGATGAAGCCCGGGCTGATCGTCACCACCTTGAGTCCGAAAGGCCGGCACTCGCCGCGCAGGCTCTCGCAGTAACTGATCACCCCGGCCTTGCTTGAGCAATACGCGCCATGCCCCGGCAGGCCGCGCACGCCTGCCACGCTGGCGATGCCCACCAGCGTACCGGTGCGGCGCTCGCGCAGCGGGTGCAAGAAAGGCTGAAACGTCGCCGCCAGCCCGATCAGGTTGGTCTCGAGGATGTCTCGCAAGACCGCCAGGTCCTCGAATTCGGCGGTGTCGAAGCCCTCGCTGATGCCTGCGTTGGCGATCACCACGTCGGGCAGGCCCTGCGTGAGCAGGCACCGTCGACCCGCGCCGGCGATGCTGTCGATGTCGCGCACGTCGGCCGCATAGACCATGCACCGCCCGGCATCGAGCCCCTGAGCGTGCGCCCACGCGGTCATGTCGTTCGCGCGGCGCGCCACCAGGGCCAGCCGGTAGCCGGCCCGCAAGAAGCGCTCGGCCAGCGCCAGCCCGATGCCGCTCGAAGCTCCGGTGATGTAAGCCAGCGGGGCGCTCAAGACAGCGCCCGCCTGCCGCAATCCATGCGATGCCATGTCATGGCTTGAGCCACCGATCTACGGCTTCTTCAAGGGCGCGGCCGACCCGGGGAACGTCGCCTGGACGCGCCCATTGAACTGCGCCACCCGGGTGAGGTTGTCGTAGGTCATCGACGCCCCCCGAACTTCGGTGGCGTCACGCGTGATCACCACCGGCAGGTGAGAGCTCAGGCGCTCGGTTCGCAGGAAGACATGCAAGAACTCGCCGCGAAAGTTGATGGGCGCCTCGTGCGCATCCCCCCCGTTGTAGGCCTCGCGCAGCACGCGGGCATCGCCCGTCAGTTGAACCTCTGAGCCATCACCGTTGGACAGCGCCTTTTCGGCCCAGGCCAGGGTCACGCGGCCCTCGGGGGTGATCGAGCGGATGTGCACCTTGTCGATTTCCAGCGTGTCGGTGTCCGGGTAATGGCGCAAGGTGTCGCCTTCGATCTGAACCGACAAGGCGCCGGCGTTCGCGAACCTCTGCACGGTGAATCCGTTCATGGTGTAGTCGGGCACATGCCGCCGCGCGACCTCGGGCTTGTCGCCCTGGAACACCGGGGTGTTCTTGGCCAGGCGCCAGGTGGCCAGTGCCAACAGCGCCATCAGCACCAGCGGCAGGTAGTGCGACGCGGCATCGACCACACGGCGATACCAAGGCGCCATCGAGCGCCGGGGTCTGGGCTCGTCGACCGGACGCAACGCCGACCCGTTACCCGAGTTCAAGGAGTCCACCCTGTTCGGCGCTCGCCAGGCCGCGTCATGGCGACGTGTCGAGCGTGGTGAGGTGGCCCTGCAGCAGCGCCGCGTAGCTGCCGGCGGCCGTCAGCAGCAAGTCGCAGCATTCGCGCGCCGCGCCCGCGCCGCCAGCCAGGCTGGTGACGTGATGCGCCACCGAGCGCACCTCGACGTGCGCATGGGCCGGCGCGCAGGCAAACGCAGCACGCGTCATCAATGGCAGGTCGGGCCAGTCGTCGCCCATCACCGCGAGCTGATCCCAGCCGAGCTGCAGGGTCTGCATCACCTCGAGCGCGGCGGCGAGCTTGTCATGCACGCCGTACACCGCGTGCGCGATGCCCAGATCGGCAATCCGGCGCCGCACCGCCGGCGAATCGCGCCCGGTGATCACCACCGGCGTGATGCCGCCGCGCGCGAGCAGCTTGAGTCCGTGACCATCGAGGCTGTTGAACGCCTTGAAGGCCTCACCGTGCTCGCCGATGTAAAGGCTGCCGTCCGTCAGCACGCCATCCACATCGAAGATGGCCGCGCGTATGCCCTGCGCCTGCAGCAGCAACTCGGGCTCGAAGGTGAGCGCCGGTTGCAGTGCACGGGGCTCGCGCGACGTCATCAAAGCACCTTCGCACGCATGAGCTGGTTGAGGTTCAGCGCGCCCACGAGCCGCCGTGCGGCATCGACCACCAACACGCCGCTGACGCGGTACTGTTCCATCAGCCCGGCGGCATCCACGGCCAGCGCATCGTCGCGAATCACCTTGGGCCGCGGATGCATCACGGCGCTCGCCGTGAGCGAGCGCAAATCCTCGCCACGCTCGATGAGGCGGCGCAGATCGCCGTCGGTGAAGATGCCCAGAACCTGCTGCTGCGCGTCGGCGACCGCGGTGAAGCCCAAGCCCTTGCCGGTCATCTCGGCCAGCAAGGCGCCGAACATCGCATCGGGCGCCACACAGGGCACCGCGTCGCCCGAGACCATCAAGTCGCGCACGTGAATCAGCAGCTTGCGCCCCAGGCTGCCTCCAGGATGCGACAACGCAAAGTCGGCTTCCCGAAAACCGCGCGCGTCGAGCAGGGCCACGGCCAGCGCATCGCCTAGCGCCATCTGCGCGGTGGTGCTGGCGGTGGGCGCGAGGTTGAGCGGGCAGGCCTCTTGATCGACACCGCTGTCGAGCGCCAGATCGGCGTGGCGCGCCAGCGAGGAATCCGCGCGGCCCGTCATGCTGATCAGGCTCACGCCCAGCCGCTTGAGGGCGGGCAGCAGCGCGGCAATCTCGTCGCTTTCGCCGGAATTGGAAATCGCCAGCACCACGTCGCCGGGCGTGACCATGCCCAGATCACCGTGGCTGGCTTCGGCCGGATGCACAAACATCGCCGGCGTGCCGGTGGACGCCAGCGTGGCGGCAATCTTGCGGCCCACATGCCCGCTCTTGCCCATGCCCATCACCACCACCCGGCCGCCGCAGCGCAGCATGGTCTCGACGGCACGGGCGAAGGCCTCGCCCTGGCGCGATTTCAGGCCGATCAACGCGCGCGCTTCGATGTCGAAGGTGTCGCAGGCCAGCTGCAAGGCGCGCTGGGCATCGAACGAGGCAAGCTCGCGGGGGGCGGGGATCAGCGTGGGGGCGGAGGTGTCCATTAGGATCGAACCACGGGGGAGACGCATTCTAGGCACGCCGCCCCGGTGGCTGAGCCCCGCGCTCAAAACCCTGCAATCCACCCCGCTGCACAGCACCCGCGATAGACGTTTCCGATGGCATCCACCTTCGAGTTGACCCTGCTCTACCTCGTGGCCGCGGTCGCGGGCGTGGTGCTGTGCCGGCTCGCCAAGCTGCCGCCCATGCTGGGCTACCTTGCCGTGGGCGTGGTCATCGGACCGCACGCCATGGCACTGGCCAAGGACTCTGCCGGCGTGCGCTACCTGGCCGAATTTGGTGTGGTCTTCCTGATGTTCGTGATCGGGCTCGAATTCAACCTGCCCAAGCTCAAGAGCATGCGCAAGCTGGTGTTCGGACTCGGGCTGGCGCAGGTGGTGCTCACGATCGGCGGCACGCTGGCCGGTCACTTCCTGCTGGGCTGGCTGTACTCGTTCACCGCGCAGCCGTGGCAACTGTCCTGGCAGGGTGCGCTCGTGCTGGCGTCGGCCATGGCGATGTCGAGCACCGCCATCGTCGGCAAGCTGATGGCCGATCGGCTCGAGCTCGAAAGCGAACACGGCCGCCGCGTGATCGGCGTGCTGTTGCTCCAGGATCTGGCCGTGGTGCCGCTGCTGGTGCTGATCCCGGCGCTCGCCTCGGGCGGCGCCGATCTGGCCGTCACGCTCGGCACGGCGGCCCTCAAGGCCGGCGCACTGCTGGCCATCTTGCTGGCCGGCGGACAAAAGCTCATGCGCTGGTGGCTCACGCTGGTGGCGCGGCGCAAGAGCGAAGAGCTGTTCATCCTCAACTTGCTGCTGGTCACGCTCGGGCTGGCCTGGCTGACCGAGCACTTCGGGCTGTCGATGGCGCTGGGTGCTTTCATTGCCGGCATGCTGATCGCCGAGACCGAATACAAGCACCAGGTCGAAACCGACATCCGCCCGTTCCACGACGTGCTGCTGGGCCTGTTTTTCATCACCATCGGCATGAAGCTCGACTGGCGGCTGGTGATCGACGAGTGGCTGCTGGTGCTGCTGGTGCTGCTGCTGCCGGTGTTTGCCAAGTTCGTGCTGGTGACGGTGCTGGCACGGCTGTTCGGCACCGCACCCGGCATCGCCTTGCGCACCGGTCTGTATCTGGCGCAAGCGGGTGAATTCGGGTTCGTGCTGCTGGCGCTGGGTGCGCAGGAACACCTGATCGACCCGCGCTGGATGAGCCCGGTGCTGGCCGGCATGGTGCTCAGCATGATGCTCACGCCGCTGCTCATCGCCTACAGCGATCGCCTGGTGATGCGGCTCATCCCGATCGACTGGCTGATGCAGTCGGTGGCCATGACGACCATCGCCAAGCGCGCGATCAACACCGAGGCCCACGTCATCATCGCCGGCTACGGCCGCAGCGGCCAGAACCTCGCGCGCATCCTCGAGACCGAGCGCATCCCTTACATGGCGCTCGACCTCGACCCCGACCGGGTGCGCCAGGCCGCCGCCGCCGGCCACAACGTGGTGTTCGGCGATGCGGCCCGACTGCAAAGCCTGATGGCGGCCGGCCTGGCACGGGCCCATGCGGTGGTGGTGAGCTACCACGACACGCCCTCGGCGCTGAAGATCCTGAGCCTGGTGCGCGAACACGCGTCCCAGGTGCCGGTGATCGTGCGCACCATCGACGACAGCGCCCTCGAACGGCTGCGTGCCGCCGGCGCCACCGAAGTCGTGCCCGAAGCCATCGAGGGCTCGTTGATGCTGGCCAGCCACGCGCTCGCGCTGGTCGGCGTGCCCATGCGCCGGGTGCTGCGCGTCGTGCAGGAACAGCGCAACGCGCGCTACGGGCTGCTGCGCGGTTACTTTCACGGCGCCGACGACGACACCCACGACGAACTCGGCAACGTGCGGCTGCACAGCGTCACCCTCACCCCAGCCTGCGGCTGCGTGGGCCACACACTGGCCGCGCAGGACCTGCAGGCGGTGGGCGTGTCGGTCGCGTCGGTTCGCCGCGCCTCCGGCTCCGTGACGCGCCCCGAAGACGACCTGCTGCTGGCCGCTGGCGACACCCTGGTGCTGTCGGGCCTGCCCGAGCCGCTGGCGCTGGCCGAAGCCAAACTGCTGTCGCGCGGCTGACGCACGCAGCATCCTGACCCCCCGTTGATGCCCATGATCCGAGTCACTGAACTGCGCCTGCCGCTCGACCACCCCGAAGCCGATCTGCGTGCGGCCTTGCTGCTGCGCCTGGGTGTGGCCGATGCCGCGTTGCGTTCGTTCAACGTCTTCAAGCGCAGCCACGATGCGCGCAAGAAGACCGCCATCGTGCTGATCTACACCGTCGACTGCGAGGTCGACGACGAGCCGGCGCTGCTGGCGCGGCACGCCGGCGATGTGCACATCAAGCCCTCGCCCGACACCCGCTACCGCTTCGTCGGCCACGTGCCGGCCGACTGGCGCGCCAGCGAGCGCACGCGCCCGCTGGTGGTGGGCTTCGGGCCGTGCGGGCTGTTTGCAGCGCTGGTGCTCGCGCAAATGGGCCTGCGCCCGATCGTGCTCGAGCGCGGCAAGGAAGTGCGCGAGCGCACCAAAGACACCTGGGGCCTGTGGCGCCAGGGCGTGCTCCAACCTGAGTCGAACGTGCAGTTCGGCGAGGGCGGTGCGGGCACCTTCAGCGACGGCAAGCTGTGGAGCCAGATCAGCGACCCGCGCCACCTCACGCGCAAGGTGCTCACCGAGTTCGTCAAGGCCGGCGCGCCCGAGGAAATCCTCTACGTGGCCAAGCCGCACATCGGCACCTTCCGGCTCGTGGGCATGGTCGAGAAGATGCGCGCCGAGATCGAATCGCTGGGCGGCGAGATCCGCTTTCAGCAGCGCGTGGTCGATGTGCTGATCGAGGCCGGCAGCATGCGCGGCGTGACGCTGGACACCGGCGAGCAGCTCGATGCCGACCACGTCGTGCTGGCGCTCGGTCACAGTGCGCGCGACACCTTCACGATGCTGCACGAGCGCGGCGTGTTCATGGAGCCCAAGCCGTTTTCGATCGGCTTTCGCGTCGAGCACCCGCAAGGCGTCATCGACCGCGCGCGCTACGGCGCGGCGGCCGGCCACCCGCTGCTCGGCGCGGCCGACTACAAGCTGGTGCACCACGCCAGCAACGGCCGCTCGGTCTACAGCTTTTGCATGTGCCCGGGCGGCACCGTGGTGGCCGCCACGTCCGAGGAAAACCGCGTCGTCACCAACGGCATGAGCCAGTACTCGCGCAACGAGCGCAACGCCAACGCCGGCATCGTGGTGGGCATCAACCCGCAGGACTACCGCCAGGACGGGCTGACCGAAGGTCCGGTCAGCCCGCTCGACGGCATGGCCTTCCAGCGGCACTGGGAGTCGCGCGCGTTCGAGCTCGGCGGTGGCGGTTACATGGCACCGGGCCAGTTGGTGGGCGACTTCATCCGCGGCCAGGCCTCGGCCGTGCTCGGTACGGTCGAGCCGTCCTACAAGCCGGGCGTGGACCTGACCGATCTGGGCCGTCGCG